>JAHCSU010000365.1 GCA_023522315.1 Nostoc sp. CCCryo 231-06 | reverse complement strand
GGAGAGGGATTGAGGGTGAGGTTTGATCTTATGTTTAATTACGCCTACCTACTTATAAAAGGTTTTAGTTATACCTTTGCACTAGCAAATCTGCAATTAAGCTTAGTAATTAAATTGGTTGTACTGGTTTAGCAACGTGTTTTTGAAACTCAGATGCTAAGACTTGATCGCGATCGCTTTCTCTAGCATAGGGGGTAATGGCGATCGCAAAAATCAGAACCCTCTTTTACCCTGTGCCTCCTGCTCCCTGCCTTCCGCCTCCTTCAAATCAACATCCCAGCAATACAAGCGGTAATAAAACCCGCTAACAATCCGCCAATCATTGACCTTACACCCATGCGAGCTAAATCATGCTGGCGATTAGGTGCTATTCCAGTAATGCCGCCAATAGTAATTCCAATTGAACCAATATTTGCAAAATTACATAAGGCGTAAGTCGCAATAATTACTGCACGTTGGGAAATTTTACCACTTTCAATTAGTGCCTTCAAATCCAAAAAAGCAATAAACTCATTCAGAATTGTCTTTGTACCCAATAAAGCCCCCACTTGCCGACAATCAGCCCAAGGTACGCCCATCAGCCAAGCTACGGGAGCCATAATAAAAGATAAAATCCACTGTAATGATAGTTGCTGTAAACCCACAAATGCCCCCAACCATCCCAGCAGTGCATTCAGGGCAGCTAATAATCCTAAAAAGGCAATAATCATCACCCCAACATTAACTGCTAATTTCACACCATCAATTGCTCCGGTAGTAGCAGCATCAATTACATTTACATAATTGGTTTCTACATCCGCTTTTGCCTTACCACCCGTCTCTGATACTTCTGTTTCTGGGTACAGTAATTTTGATACTACCAATGACGTGGGAGCAGTCATAAAAAAAGCAGCAATCAGGTGTTCTGCTGGTATACCAAAGGAGAGATATGCCCCTAGTACTCCACCCGCAATTGTGGCAAAACCACCAGTCATGAGGGCATGAAGTTCTGATTGCGTCATATTCGCTATATAAGGTTTAACCATCAGCGCCGACTCTGTTGGCCCCAAAAAGATGTTGCCTGCACAGGATAAAGATTCAGAACCCGATGTTTTCATCGTCTTCATCATTACCCACGCCATCACATTTACGACTCGCTGTAAAATGCCGTAGTAATACAAGACGCTGATGAAGGCAGAGAAAAAGATAATTGTCGGCAGCACTTGGAAGGCAAAGAAATGATCCTTAAAATTTTCTCCAAAGACAAATTTTGCACCAACATCAGAAAATGCTAAAAATTTGCTGACAAAATCTCCCAGAGATTTAAACACATTCAAACCCCAAGGAGTTTTAAGAATTACTAGCGCAAATGCAAACTCCAATCCTAAACCCCAAGCCACTATGCGCCAACGCACCGCGCGACGATTAACCGAGAAGGCGTAGGATATACCGATAAAAACTAAAATCCCCAACGCAGAAATAGCGCGTTCCATGTTTACTCCCGGAAATGTATGGCAAAGGCACTTGGCCACAAAGCATACACAAAAATCCGCGTGTTTTTATGGGTTTGTAGTTAATTACTAGGGTTTTGATGGTGTAAATAAGGATAACTGGTGGTAGATAATATTGAACTGAACACCCAGAATATAACGTCTAGGCAATCGGCTGCGGTAATTTGTTAGGTGGCGTTGGGTTCATCAGGATTTTCACCAAGGATTTCCTGTGCAGCGTGTCGGATGTGCAGAATACGCACTGTAGATATTTCTTGCCCCTCCAAAATAGTGAAAAGGATGCGGTATGAGTTCCGTCCTCGACCATAAAGTAGTTGTCGAATCTCTTGGCTGAAATACTCGTTTTCTGGCGCTAAAGGACAGCGCTTTGGCATTTGAGACAAAGAATCAATCGCTTGCAGCAATTTTGCATACCATTGACTTGCCCTTGAAGGGGATGTGACTTGGGACAACCGTAGGAAGGCACTGTCTGCTTCCAACTCCGCCACACTGGAAATTTCGATGCGATATTTCATGAATCAGCTGGCAGATTATACTTGCGACGCTGTTCTTGGGCAAACTCATGAAAAGACCGGAACCGTCCTGTCTCAAAATCATCTAATCCTTGTTGAATCCCCTTTATTGCCTCCTGTGATTCTTGTACTTCCCACTCTAGGACACTGGTAAGCAACTCAGACGCTACAAGACTAACATCTTGACCTTGGCGAGTGGCTTTGTCACGTAATAATGCTTCTAATTCTGGGCTAAGGGTAATGACAATTGGCATAGAGCTACTTCCTTTGGCATTGAGCCTCTGCGCGATATTCTAGCAAACACAGCAATCAGTAGCTATCTAAATATTTTGTATCTTTCATCATACTGTTGATCCTAACCAGAAAGCCTTGTTTCATGGGGTGCAACTGACTTGTTAAGTTATATCTTTATGTACTCTCCAATATTCAAATAGATTTTTAACTTTCACCATCTCTACAGGTTTAAAAATAAAGTGCTGATCCTCTGTATCGAGGTCACTCTGAATATGCCTTCCGATATCTGAATCATCTATCTCATCCAGTTTATTTAAATTATTCGAGAGATAATTCTCAAATTCCTTGCGCTCATCATGATTTCTGTATAACAGAAATATAGCCTCTCCACCCCTGCTCTGAAAGTCAATTTTGCTATCTGTCATGAAATTTAGAAACGCTCCATTCCTGCTTTGAAGCACATAGTAGATATACCAAACTTCACGTCTTGATACTCGAACATGACCATTACTAGGTACTGCTAATTCAATCCTCATTTCATCGCAGTACATATAAGGCAGAGTGAACAATGTTGTAGATAAGTATTTAAATTCTGCTTCTCCTATAAACGAACTTTTATTTATATAGAAATAACTAAATATATCCCTAAACTCTTTTGGCTCTCCGAATTTTATTTGATACTCAGGATTATATTTGTGATAAGCACACTCTTTATTTCCTATATCCTTGTCCCATTCCTCTGGCTTCCATAAGAAATCAACGATTCTATCGCTGGGCTGAACATCCAACCCAAAACGTTCTCGCCACATCATTTCAATTATTCTGATGTCAGCACTTTTGTCAATAGGTGTATTCGTATCAATGTTTCTTGTGTAAATGCTGTTTGCTCTTATTTGCTTGTCCCTATCTCTGTACTCGTCTCTTAAATAGTAAGGTTTAAAGGGTTTATCAAAGATTATTAAAACATCTATTTCATGGCTTTCTAATTCAAATGTCCTTAATTCTATCTCTGGTCTTATGTCGCCAGCAAACGGCTTTGAGCGCAAAAAATCGATCAAGTCAGTTTGTGACTTTCTATTTTCTTGCTCTACTCCTTTTATTTCACAGCCAGCTTGAGGATCGCCCACTCCAAATATTAGGTACTTATTTCCCTTATGTAACGAATTAGCGAGACAAAGAATATCGTGAAGCAGTGAAGCCTTATTGTCATGATGCTTCTCTTTAAAATCCCAATATTGACCTTCTCGCTTCGTTGCCACTAACTGTTTGATTTCAGCCTGTAGATTGAAATCCATTAAGACTCCGGACTGCAAAGGTGCAGTTTAACACATTAAATAGGGTAATCATAAGGCACAAGGGGATTGAAGCGTGTTTAATTGTCTTTCACAAACCCATAACCGTGCGATAATGAGCTTCAATTTGCGCGACAGTTTCAGACTTACGCTTTGTCTCCCATTGACTGCGGTTAAATAATTCTTGTCGCAATTCATCAACGTTAATTGTGGTAACTTTGCCATCAGCAACAATTTGCTTACCATTTACCCAAGCACTATTAACAACATTACTAGGACGCCCTAAAACTAACAAACCAATGGGGTCGGTACGCGGTAGTAATGATAAATTGGTGAGGTCATAAAGTACCAAATCGGCTTGTTTCCCCACAGTTAAAGAACCGAGTTTGTCTGCTATATTCAGCCCCTTTGCGCCTCCCAAAGATGCCATTTCTACTGCTTGTCTGGGCGTAATCCAGTGTTGATAATCTGAGTCTGTAACATTATGTAAAATAGAACCGATTTTGATTGCTTCTAGCAAATCTTGAGAGTCATTACTAGAAGCACCATCGCAACCAAAAGTTACATTTACTCCAGCTTGACGATATTTTAAAATAGGAGCGATGCCACTGCCTAAACGCAGATTACTTAAAGGATTATGAACAACTGTAGATTGAGTTTCGGCCAAAATAGCGATATCAGCATCATTTAACCAAACGCAATGGGCAAGTGTTGTACGATCGCTCAGATATCCGATTCTTTTCAAATGTTCCACAGCAGTACAACCGTACTTTTCTTGGGCGAGTTTTTGTTGTGCCCTGGTTTCGAGTAAATGGGAGTGACGACAAAGATTATAGCGATCGCTTAATTCAGTACACCCCTGAAATAAAGCATCAGTACATAATTGAATCCCTGTTGGTGCTACTAAAATATTTATACCCTCATCCGGGCGATGAAACTGTCTCACCGCTTCTTCGATAATTTCCAGTGTTGCCGCAGTTGAGCGAAAATAAGGTTCATGAGTTTGGGTTGATTCCCCAGATGGGATACCTGCGCTGAGGGATTCATCTTGAATTAAGGGGGCGATAAAGGCGCGAATTCCCACTTCTCTGTAAGCGCGAGTTGCAATGGCGATCGTTTCTAACTCAAGTCCGGGAATTAACACCAGATGATCTACTACACTCGTACCGCCGGAAAGTAGAGTTTCCACCGCAGTACCCAAAGCGCTGAGATAAACTTGTTCGGGATCGAGAGGGGCAAAATCATACAGTTCCGCCAACCATAATTCTAAAGGGAAAGCTGACATGATCCCCCGTTGCCACATCTCTGATGAGTGGGTGTGGGCATTGAAAAAGCCAGGTAGCAATAGCTTATTTTTGCCATCTATAGGTGTGCCGATTGCTTGTAGATTGGGGGCAATGGCTGCGATCCCACCATCTATAATCTGTACATCTACCGTTGCATAATCATCATCGGTGGCAATCAAAACATTCTGGATGGTGAAATCTAGCATATTTAACCTTGATTAAGTAATTGTATTCTCAAGTGAATTTCAAGTTACAAAATAGAAAATGGCGTTCGGTATTGCAATTTTATGAATTTACCATTACGGACATTGGGAGTTCCACCAAATGCGTGGACAGTGAATGATGCGATCGCAGATATCACTCGTCCTCAAAAGGCCCCACAACCCGTTATTTTATCAACAGAAACTAAAACCCTGCGTCTAGACTTGGCAAAAGCTGCTATCCTCGTCATTGATATGCAAAACGACTTCTGTCACCCTGATGGCTGGTTAGCGCATATCGGCGTGGACGTAACTCCGGCGCGTCAGCCTATTGAACCTTTGAACAGATTACTTCCAGAACTGCGTGAGGCTGGTGTTCCAGTCATTTGGATAAATTGGGGAAATCGTCCCGACTTGCTCAATATTAGTGCTGGTTCGCGCCACGTCTATAATCCCACAGGGGAGGGGGTGGGATTGGGCGATCCACTGCCAAGCAATGGTGCTAGAGTACTCATGGCAGGTAGTTGGGCCGCAGCCGTAGTAGACGAACTAGAAAAAATTCCCGAAGATATTTGTGTGGACAAATACCGCATTAGTGGATTTTGGGATACGCCATTAGATAGTATCTTGCGGAATCTGGGAAAGACAACATTATTTTTTGCTGGTGTTAATGCTGATCAATGTGTGCTAACTACCTTATGTGATGCCAACTTCTTAGGATATGATTGCGTGTTAGTTAAAGACTGTACCGCTACCACTTCTCCTGAATATTGTTGGCTGGCGACATTGTACAATGTCAAACAATGCTTCGGTTTTGTCACTGACTCCCAAGAAATTTTAACAGCGATGCAAAAGGGTGAGGAGTGAATCAATTTTAGATTTTAGATTGATCCCATGCATAAATTCTCTTTCTTCCCTACGGGACGCTGCGCGAACGATCAATAATTTTAGATTTTTTCTCGTGTTGAAATTCGCTTGCTTTGGGACATTTTTGGATTTTGAATTGAATAACTCAAAAGCCAAAATCCAAAATTCTGTGATTCAAAAATCGGATTTTAGGAATTTTCATACCCATCGATAACTTCAGAGGGGATAAATAAATGTACGCTACTCGTTGTGTAATTCCCGTTATAAAATCTAACAAAGATTACCAAGTATATCGCATCAGTCCCGATGCCTCTAATCGATTAGCAATTATCTTCGATTCGACAAATGCTAATACTTCCTTGACTTGCTGCATAGAAATTTTTGATGTTGGTGGACAAACACCCCCAAATCGCCATCAGTGGGCGGTGGAAATGTTTTTCGTCCTCAAAGGCGAAGCGATCGCTATATGTGACGGCAAGAGTGCCATGATCAAAGCTGGAGATAGTTTATTAGTGCCTCCCACTGGTACTCATTTGATTAAAAATACTGGTTCTACTCGCTTGTACACATTGACTGTTATGGTTCCCAATGAAGACTTTTCGGAATTGATTCGCAGTGGTATTCCGGCGGAGTTAGATGCAGAAGATATGGCAGTACTAGGGAGATTCGATGCTTTGATGCCCTGTTAAAATAATTCGTAATTCGTAATGACGCTCGATGACTCGCTAACGCTGCGCTAACGTAATTCGTAATTCGTAATTTAATTTATTGGGGATTCCTCGTTTCCATGTGAAATACGGGAACGAGGGAATATTATGAATTACGAATAATTTATCGTTAAAAAATTTTTAGCTTATTAACTACGAACTTTAGTCAGGATTTTTTGGGAATAAAATGAAGCTGATTCTTCGTTTTTGGCACAATCTTGGGCAAACTTAATCAAATGATGTCCGACAAGTCCAACATGAATCAAGTTTTCAATATTACCTGCTTTTAATGCTGGCTTCGCCATTTTCCAAAAAGTTTGACGATAGTTACTAAATATGCCTACTCGCAGCAAAATATTGGCTAAATAAGTTAAACCTTTGCGAATATTAGTCCCAGAGGTGCGAGATGGGCTGTTAGGTACTTCGATGCGGTTTGGATAGGTGTGTTCTATATTATAGGCAAACCGTTGATATAAAAATTCTGGCTCATAAGCAGTTGTGATGCAGCGCCGCCACATCTCAACAACTTGCTCGTAGGGCATCAAAAACTCAACATTTGATTCGCGGCTTTCATCAAACACAAGCCGTCCTTCTGCTTCTAACCTCCCCCATAAAGGAGTTCTCGGCAATGCATGAAGTAGATTAATTGTCAACATGGGAATTTGGGATGCCCGAATAAATTCGATAATTCGGTCTGCTGTTTCTGGTGTATCTGTATCTAACCCGATGATGATTCCTGATACTACTTCCATGCCATAGCTATTTAAAACCTGAATTGCTTTTAAGATTGGCATACTCAGATTTTGGTCTTTGGAAATGGCGTGGAGAGCATCTGGTTCTGGTGTTTCGATACCGCAAAAGATTGTGCAAAAATAGGCTTCGCGCATCATCTCCAGCAGTTTTGGACTTTGAGCTAAGTTGAGCGTTGCTTCACAAGCAAACTGGATGGGGTAGCCATTGCGTTTTTGCCAGTCAATCAGATGAGGAAGCAACTTCATAGCGGCGCGGCGATCGCCAACAAAGTTATCATCAACAAAATACACTGCCCCCAGATTGCCAGATTGTCGCATTGCATCTAACTCTGCGACCACTTGCTCTGGTGTTTTCATCCGGGGACTGTTGCCGTAGAGTTCTGGAATATCACAAAACTCGCAGTGATAAGGACAACCACTAGAAAACTGCACATTTGCCAGGAAATAATCATTGATATTCAGCAAATGATAAGCTGGAGTTGGAAACTCCGTTAGGGGTAAACGTTCCTTGGTTTCAAAGCGAATTTGCGCTTGAGGACGTTCCAGGTTTTGGTCTAGATACTCGATCATGCCATCGCTTGCATCTCCCAATTCACCCAAATGTAAAATATCAAACTCAGGATAATATTCTGGACACCCAGATACCGAGGGGCCACCAACAACTGTAATTTTGCCCGCTCGATGGGCAAGTTCATTAATTTGATTAATCTGTGGTTTTTGGATATGCATTCCACTGACAATCACCACATCACACCATTGGTAATCATCTCTCGTTGCTGATTTGACATTCTCATCAATAAACCGCACTTCCCATTCTTTAGGTAAGTAGGCAGCCACAATTAAAATGCCTTGGGGTGGCATAAAAGCCCGGACATTACCCATAAGTGGGTAGGCATGATGAAAAGTGCCAAAGGAGCGGCTGTACTTAGGAAAGATACAAAGGATACGTCGATGTTGCGAGGGAACATAGCTGGTTCTCTTAGTGGTAGGAGCGGTTTTTGAATCGGCCGCTATATGGGTTGGGTTTTCTAAAGACTTCAGATTTACAGTCATCGCAAATTTCACCCCGAAAAACTGAGCAGCTAATTTGACAATTTATTGACACAATCAGTTGTAATTGCAACTAGCTTACCGTGATATTTCAGAAGTTTTTAACTGTAAGATAGAAAACTTACCTAAAAGCGCAGCCTCAATTGGTTTGCAAATAACTATCTTGAAAATAGGGCATAGGCACTTGTACTGAGCGATAGAGAATTGGTATCACAGCATTTACTGATGAGCATGAGTTGCACTGCAAGGTACATCTTTGTGCCATGAACCACGACCGCCAGCAGATAAATTAGCTGTAAGTACTACCTCTCCCTTTTTGTTTACCGTCCATCCACTTGCTTCTACAATAGGTTCTGGTGTTGGTGTTACTGCCTTAGTAGTAACAGGTGGATTGCTGCTCCGGCGTAGCCCGCCGTTCGCGTAGCGTCTCCAAGAGTTGGCATCGCTGCTAGGCTTGAGTGATACCCAACCTACTTCTACTGTGCCGTTTGGGAGAACATCCTTGGTGGGATTAGGAGGTAAACCGCCGCTTCCAGTAATGATAAAGCTGCTTTGAGCATAACCTGGACTATCGCAGACTTGCGCTACTTCAGTTTCTACAGCCATCGTGGGTAACTCAACTAAGCCACTGTTAGGGTCAATGCCAGGTGTATTGAGTTCTACAGTGCCTTGCGTACCAAATTCTGAACTAGCAGTAATGTCACTCAAGAGAGTTGGATTTTCACGAAACTGAATACCATAAATGCCGTTCGCTTTAATATTTACTCTCCCACCCGTACCTGAAAAAGCATTTGCAGCGATGTCACTATTTTCATTAGGCACGGCAACGATAAAGCCCGACGGGACATCAATATTAATGTTGCCACCATCGCCACCAGCTTCTGCCGTGCCTGCGGTCGTAGAAATTTGAGCACCACGACGCAGAAGCAGTAAATCAGTTTGTAAGTTGATATCACCACCGTTACCCGATGCAGATTCGGCGTTGAATATGCCACCGTTGTCTAAGGTAACTCTAGGTGAGGTGACGATAATATCTCCAGCAGTACCCGTCGGACTTTGGGAGTTCACGAACAAGCCACTGCTAATGTCAGAACTCTTGCCAGAAATGGTAAAAAAATCAGCAGCATTAACTTTAATTGTGCCTGCATTCCCTTGTCCAAATGTTGAGGTTTCAAGTTTAGCGCGATCGCGTAATGAGAATGAACCAGAATTGATAGTAATGTTACCCCCATTGCCTTGTGTTCCCGGATTCACAAAGCTGAAAATCCCACTGGGAAAACCGTTTTTCTCCCCAGCAATGTCAACAGCGCCACTAACTTTAACATTGACATTCCCCGCATCCCCCTGTCCTGCTGGTTGGGTATCATCATATGCACCCCTAGTAAGGGTTTGCAGTTGAGCGCCATCAATTAGTGATAGTGTTGCAGCATTGATGTCGATATTGCCACCTTTACCTACACCCCCTGGTGACACCCTGCTGAAGATGGCAGCATTATCTGCAAGAGAAACAGCATCAAGTGCCCGCACTGTCACATTTCCCGCATTCCCTTGTCCAAAGGTTTCGGTAGTAAGCCCAGCAGCATCAGTTAGTGACACTTTTGCAGCATTGATGTCGATATTGCCACCCTTACCTACACCAGAAGCTGACACTGTGCTGACGATGCTAGAATATGCAAGGTCAACCGCATCTCGTACCCGCACTGTCACATTCCCCGCATTCCCAAGTCCAGAAGTTGAGGCAGTAAGTCGAGCGCCATCCCGTAATGAGAAAGAACCAGAATCGATAGTAATGTTACCCCCATTGCCAACTGTCCCCGTTTCCACCTGAGTGCCAATCCCACTGGGAAAACCGTTTTTCTCCCCAGCAATGTCAACTTTCCCAGTAACATTAACATTGACATTCCCCGCATCCCCCCGTCCTGCGATCTGGCCATCAGATGCTTCACGAGTAGCAGTTACCAGTACAGCGCCATCAATTAGTGATAGTGTTGCAGCATTGATGTCGATATTGCCACCTTTACCTACACCTCCTGCTTCTACCGCGCTGAAAATGTCAGCATCTGCTAGAGTTACAGCATCTCGTGCCCGCACTGTCACATTCCCCGCATTCCCTTGTCCAAAAGTTGAGGCTTGAAGTCCAGCGCCATCGCGTAACGAAAATGAACCAGAATCGATAGTAATGTTACCCCCATTACCTTGTGTTCCCGTATTTACCTGGCTGGTAATCCCACTAGCAAAACCGTTTTTCCTCCCAGCAATATCAACTTTCCCAGTAACATTAACATTGACATTCCCCGCATCCCCCCGTCCTGCGATCTGGCCATCAGATGCTTCCCGAGTAAGGGTTTGCAGGGTAGCGCCATCAATTAGTGATAGTGTTGCAGCATTGATGTCAATATTACCTCCCTTACCCACACCCCCTGCTTCCACTATGCTGACGATGCCAGCATTATCTGCAAGAGAAACAGCATCAAGTGCCCGCACTGTCAGATTCCCCGCATTCCCTCGTCCATAAGTTGAGGTAATAAGCGCAGTGCCATCTTGTAACGAGAAAGAACCAGAATCGATAGTAATGTTACCACCATTCCCTTGTCCAAAAGTTGAGGCAGAAAGTTGAGCGCGATCGCCTAACGAGAAGTCGCCAGAATCGATGGTAATGTTACCCCCATTGCCTTTTGACCCCAAACGCACAAGGTTACTAACTCTGCTCTCACCAGCAACTTTGATTTCCCTAGTAGCATTAAGCGTAATATCTCCTGCAACAGTTTCAGATGTCCCCAAACCTTGCCCAATACCACCGCTTAAAAGACTTCCTCCTAAAATGTCTAGATTCCTAGCATTGACTGCAATATTACCGCCACCAGCGCCTTCTACATATATACGTGCTTGATTAGTAAGGGATACCTCAGTTCGCGCTACATTCTCAAGAAATCTCAAGCTGAGATTATCGCCATCTACACCCAGCCCTACAGTACCAGGTTCGCCCAATCCTCCTAACTCAACTTGTCCACCATAAGCATTTAATTCTCCCCCATCCATGCTGACATTACCACCCACCAGCAGCAAGCTTTTTCCATCTGGTACTCGTAAACCAAATGCATCAAAGCCTGCTGGATCTTTTCCTGCAAATGCAACTGAGCTATTTTGAATCGCTGCATTTTGATTAATCTGATTAAACAGCAATGCTGAAGGATTAATAGTCAACAACGGTGAAGGGATATTTTGCTCAGTAGCGCTAAAAAATCCTCGATTTCCAAATTGCAGTGCATTCGCTGTACTAGCTACAAAAGAACCACCAATATTTAACTGAGCATTCTGACCAAAAATAATACCGTTGGGATTTATTAAAAACAGGTTAGCTGTACCCTTAGTGCTGATTATCCCATCAATACTAGAAGCTGAAACACCCGTAACTCGGCTAATGATATTTTGAATATCTAGAGCATTATTAAAAGAAGCAGTGCCACGAGTATTCACAGAAAACTCGCTAAAGCTGTGAAACAAATTACCACCAGCTTGAGTTCCTCCAGTAATGTTAAAGGTGTCACCCTCTCTTGTGACGCTAGTGTTATTAAGTAAAGTGCCATCTGGAGTTATTTGAGCGATCGCATAATCAATGGTACAAAAGCTGACACCTAGAGCGATAGTCACTAAAGCACCCCAACGAGTAAAACCCAAACCGGACATTACAAGCCTCCACTAATAGCAGCAGCAAACTTTAGTTAAGCATAAATCAAGTTACTAGCTACTAAACAGCTAGTAATTAGGCTACTAAGCTTTCACCCGAAAACTCCAGTTTTTCGCAAAAATTGATATTTTTTATTGAGTAAATAGGGAAGCGATCGCCAAATTAAGGAACTTCCAAAAAACTGATGCAACAACCCTTGTTCTTTTTTAGGCATTTTACCGATAAAGTTGGTTAAAAGTTGGTATTGCTGGTACGATTTTACTTAGCATCAATTTTTGGAAACAACCTATATTGCACCTTTTCTATGAAAAGAAGACAAATTCTTGGCTTTCTGGGTATAGCAGTTGCAGGCTTGCTCCTGGCAATTGGTCTACCATTGGTTAGTCCTTCTCCTGGAATAGCACAATCAAGCACCAACATAATCGTGTCCGCAGCTTCTAGCTTAAAAGATGCGCTGGAAGAAATTAAGCCTTTATACCAACAAAGTAAATCAAATATCAACATTAGTTATAACTTTGGGGCTTCTGGTGCTTTGCAGCAACAGATTGAACAAGGTGCGCCTGCGGATATCTTTATTTCTGCTGCTAAAAAGCAGGTGGATGCCTTAGAACAAAAAGGACTGTTGCTACCAGGTAGCCGTACTAACCTAGCAAATAACAGTCTAGTCTTGATCGTGGCTCAGGATGTTGTTGGTATCAGTAGTTTCTCCAATTTAATAAATAGCAATATTAAGAAAATTGCGATCGGTGAACCCAGAAGTGTACCCGCCGGGCAATATGGAGAGGAAGTCTTAAAGAATTTGAAACTTTATGATCAGCTTAAATCAAAATTTGTCTTTGGTAACAATGTGCGTCAAGTTTTGGCAGCAGTAGAAAGTGGTAATGCCCAAGCGGGCATAGTTTATGCCACTGATGCCAAAACTTCCAACAAGGTAAAAGTCGTAGTCACTGCTGAGGAAAAGCTTCACTCACCGATTGTCTATCCAGTAGCAGTAATTAAAGGCAGTAAAAATATTTCTGCTGCCAAACAATTTGTCCAGTTTTTATCTGGCAGTCAAGCTAAGACTGTATTGAGAAAATATGGGTTTATTGTCTGAGTGTCTAATTAGTAGTTGTTTGCAAGTAAGCTGAAAAAACATCTATCAGCAGCTATTCCTCCGTGATAGAAAAAAGTCTTGCCAGCATCCACAAAGGCATTTCAGTAATGCTAAACGAATAATTGTGGAATGTCAGCTTATTGAAGCTCCCTGTCTCTAAAGAGGCAGGGAATTTCAATAGCTGGCTTTCTTGTGCATAAGCATCTACAGTTAGCGGGAACTTAGACAAAAATTAAGATATGACAACTATAGATGAGACTTACAGCGCTTCCGGCTATTATGCAATACAGTTTTCCTCTTGCCCCTCTCCTATCATAGCTTTCAGTTTTGAGGATGTACCTCATAGCCGCCGGAGGTGCTGTATGGCATAAATCTTCTGATAGAGAGACGACAACAAGATGAAATTGTATTCTATTAACAATGTCATTTTTATAAAAAATTGAAATCAAAAGAATTACTCAATATTATTACCAACGAAAACAGAATGGAGTAAACAGATGAGGTTTGTCCTAAGACGCCGCAAGTTAGGTCAATTGATGATTATCAGCACAGTAGGAACTACGATCGCTAATTTTGTAGAGAAAGCTGTAGCACAAACTCAAGTAAAAAAAACTACCCAAATGCTAGCAACTTCCACTTCTGAAACTGTGAAGGTGACGCTACAAGTGAATGGAACACCATATAGTTTACAAATTGAACCGCGTGTTACCTTACTTGATGCACTTCGGGAATACATAGGATTAATTGGTACTAAAAAAGGTTGCGATCATGGTCAGTGTGGTGCTTGCACGGTGCTGGTTGATGGGCAACGCATTAATTCGTGCCTGACATTTGCAATTATGCACACCGACGCAAAAATCACAACTATTGAAGGACTAGAACAAGGGAACAATCTGCACCCGATGCAAGCCGCGTTTCTGTCCCGCGATGCGTTTCAGTGCGGCTACTGCACGCCAGGCCAGATTTGTTCGGCAGTGGGTTTAGTCAACGAAGGACACGCTAAATCGGATGCCGACATTCGTGAACTGATGAGCGGCAATATCTGCCGTTGTGGGGCTTATCCAAATATCGTGGCTGCTGTCCGCGATGTCTTAGAGGGAAAAAAAGATGCAGCCGTTTAGCTATAAGAAAGCAGGACAAGCAGAAAATGCCGTGGCGTTGGTTACTCCAGATGCTCAAGCTTCGTATATCGCTGGTGGTACTAGCCTCATCGATTTGATGAAGCTGAATGTCCAGACCCCAAGAGAGTTGGTTGACATTAACCCACTCCCACTGAGCAAGATAGAAGTACAGGGTAACAGTGTGCGGATTGGAGCAACAGCAAGCAATAGCGATGTTGCTTATAATCCGATCATTCAAGAGCGTTATCCTGTGCTATCAGAGGCGTTGCTGTCTGGGGCATCACCCCAACTGCGAAACATGGCGACAGTGGGCGGAAATTTGCTGCAACGTACCCGGTGTTACTACTTCCGCGATACTTCGATGCCCTGTAACAAGCGCGTTCCCGGTTCAGGTTGTGCGGCAATTGAGGGCTACAACCGGATTCACGCGATTCTTGGCGGTAGCGATCGCTGTATTGCCACCCATCCTTCTGATATGGCGGTGGCAATGGTGGCACTCGATGCCGTTGTGCAGACACGCGGGCCGAGGGGAGAGCGTAGTGTTCCCCTTGTAGATTTTCATCTTCTACCTGGCGAAACGCCAGAGAGGGAAACAGTTCTAGAGCATGGAGAGTTAGTTGTTGCCGTTGATTTACCTGCTTCAACCTTTGGCAAGCGATCGCACTATTTAAAAGTCCGCGATCGCGCCTCCTATGCTTTTGCGATGGCATCGGTTGCAGCTGCATTAGATATTCAAAATGGCATCATTCGCTCGGCACGCATTGCCCTTGGTGGCGTGGGAACAAAGCCCTGGCGTGCCTTTGAAGCAGAAAAAATACTTTTGAACAAGCCCGCGAACCAGGCAACATTTCAAGCAGCTGCGGACGCTGCGATCGCTGGAGCTAAACCTCAAAAATACAACGGCTTTAAAGTCGAACTGACTAAACGCACAATTGTTAAAGCGCTGACAACGGTGGGAGGGATAGCATGAATACAGAGGACACAAATACAGTTGTCGGCAAACCGCTCAATCGAGTTGATGGATACCTGAAGGTGACTGGTGGCGCACGTTACGCGGCTGAGTTTCCGGTAGCAAAAATGACTTATGGGGTGACAATTCAAAGTGCGATCGCCAAAGGTAAAATAGCCCAAATCGATACCAAGGCGGCGGAACAAGTACCGGGTGTATTAGCAGTAATTACCCACCTCAACGCGCCCAAAGCTTCTGGAGAAAAGGGCGGCGGTCATAAGGTGCAAGTGTTACAGGATAACATTGTGCTGTATAGCGGTCAGCATATTGGTGTCGTCGTTGCCGATACCTTTGAACGAGCGATGTATGCTGCCTCACTTGTACAAGTTCGCTATGACGAAGAGAAACCAACCATTAATATGCGGGAGAATCTCGCTAAGGCATATTTACCTAAAGGTAAAATCCCTGGAGAGGAACCGCCCGATTCATCACATGGGAATGTCAACCAGGAACTAGCGGCGGCGGCTGTCCGCGTCGAGCAAACCTATACCACCCCAGTAGAAAATCACAATCCGATGGAGCCTCATGCTACAACAGCAGTTTGGCAAGGCGATGAGCTGCTGCTATATGACGCAACTCAGGGAATTTTTTCGACTCAACAAAAAGTTGCGGAGGTATTAGGAATTGAGCCTGAGAAAGTCCGCGTTATGTCTTACTTTGTGGGCGGTGGCTTCGGTTGCAAAGGGTCGGCTTGGTCGCATGTACCGCTAGCGGCGATCGCAGCACGGCAGGTTAATCGCCCAGTAAAATTAGTTTTGGGACGCATACAGATGTATGGGCCTGTCGGCTTTCGACCGGAGACAATTCAACAGGTTTCTCTAGGTGCAACCCGCGATGGCAAATTGACTGCTTTGCGACACGCCAGTACTTCACAGACTTCAACTTTCGATGAATTTATCGAACCTGTTGGTAAAAGCGCCCGGATGATTTACGCTAGCCCGCATATCGAAACTAGCCATCGTCTGGTTCAACTCGATCAAGGAACACCAACCTTTATGCGGGCCCCAGGCGAAGCTTCTGGGTCATTCGCCTTAGAATCGGCAATGGATGAACTAGCTTATGCGCTCAATATCGATCCCATCGAACTGCGTCTGCGTAACTATGCTGAAGTCGATCCTAGTAAAGGACTGCCCTGGTCGAGCAAGTCACTCAGAGAATGTTACAAATTAGGAGCAGAAAAGTTTGGCTGGCAAAAGCGCAATCCCAAGCCCCGTTCAATGCGCGATGGCAATTATTTAATTGGTTGGGGTATGGCGACAGCTACTTATCCTACCTACCGTTCTCCAGCATCAGCGATCGCTCAAATTATGGCAGACGGTACAGCCGTTGTATTGAGCGGTTCCCAAGATATTGGTACAGGCACTTATACTGTAATGACTCAAGTCGCAGCTGAGGCACTTGGTCTACCAGTCAACAAAGTCCGCTTTGAACTAGGCGATACCAATATGCCAAAAACACCCGTTTCCGGTGGTTCGCAAACCGCCGCAAGTGTAAGTTCGGCTGTTCATTTAGCAGGAAATCAAGCTCGCAGTCAGCTTTTGCAACTAGCACTTGCCGATCAAAAATCGCCCCTCTATAATTCAAACGCTGAGGATGTGATTGCCCAAGATGGCAGCTTTTTCTTAAAAAATAAATCCTCTGCAACCGAAACATATCAGGCAATCTTGGCACGGCATGGAATGAAAATGATCGAAGCGCGTGCAGATGCCAAGCCTGGAGAGGAACAAAAGAAGTTCTCAATGCACGCATTTGGAGCGCAGTTTGCCGAAGTTCGCGTTGAGCCTGATTTGGGTGAAGTGCGAGTATCGCGTTGGGTGGGAACTTTTGGTGTGGGACGCATCCTCAATGCTAAAACAGCCAACAGTCAACTGATTGGTGGGATTATCTATGGCATTGGCATGGCGCTAATGGAACACACGGTAATAGACCAGAATTTCGGACGGGTTATCAACAATGATTTAGCTGAATATCACGTACCAGTGAATGCAGACGTTCCTGATATTGAAGTGTTCTTTGTTGATGAACACGATCCACATATCAACCCGCTTGGTGTCAAAGGGATTGGTGAAATTGGCATTACCGGCACTGCTGCGGCGATCGCTAATGCTGTCTATCATGCCACAGGTAAGCGCATCCGCGATTTACCAATTACATTAGACAAGTTGCTGTAGATAGATTTGCGATCGCTAAAAGCATGAAAGCTCAATCATACGATTAGCGATCGCCTGTGTTTAAACTCAATTAAGTTGATTAACTTGCGATCGCATTGTCCGATACAATCGCATTGTCGGTCGATACAATCACATTATCGGTCGGTACAATCACTTTTTAACTCTGTTTTCTGTGGGCGACTTTGTAGCAATGTGCTATAAATTGATAGAGCTTAAATCAGGATTACTACAGACATGGATTTATCTGTGCTGGCTTTGCAAGCAGTGAATATAGTACTTTATGCACTTGATAAAGCTACAGGTGGTGCTTTAGAAAAAGCTGGAGCAGATGTCTTAGATTTCTTGAAAGCAAGATTTCAAGGGAGACTTCAGCTTGAGAAGGCTAAACAAGAACCAAAGCTTTTAGAAGCTGCGCTTGTGAGTGAGGCTGAATCTGACAAGACATTTCAAGAGGACTTAGAGAGACTAGTTACTCAGTACCAGCAGATACAGAATACCTCTAATGTCTCTCAGAATACTCAATCAGGTGTAAACCTCAACGTTAATAACAATCCTGGTACAGTTATAGGTCAACAAATAGGTCGGCAACTTTTTCGTTAATCAGTTTTACTTTGACCTACAAAGTTCAGACCTGGAAGACAATAGAAACTTACTTAAGAGGTTTTGCAACTACGTTAAAGTAGTCGTATTTCTGATAGGCTCTCTAGTTTTCTGGGTTTTATTTGGTTGGTTGGCTGACTATTCTTTTCCTTTTGGTCAAGCCTTAGAGTTATTGCTTGCTTGTTTCAAAGGTACTATTTCAGCAAGGATTAACAGCTTACAACAAAAGTTACAAAAAACAGATATATTCTCTCAACCAGATAATCAACAGCAAGTTCAAAAGCTGAATAAGTTAGAGTCTCAAGCTTGGCTTTACGAAGGTATCTTAGAACGTTTTGGTGAAGATACTACTGCAAATCCTGAAAAAATTGCAAGGACACTTGAGGCATTAGAATATAAACGAAGCGAAATTATCCAAGAATTAGAACCTAGAAAACCTAAGAGATACCAAGTTTTTGCAGGTATACAGAATTTTGTTCGTTCTCTTTTAGCTAGTCAGGCTGAAAAGGATTATGAACGACTCGATAAAATTGTAACTAATCTAGTTCTTTTTGCAAGAAGCAAGCAACCCTCAGAATTTATTCTTTCAGAAGTAATTGAAAGAATAGCTGTAGAAATAGCACAAAACGCTAATCAGATTAGTCCATATCGTCTTCGTCTTGCTTATAAAATTGATGATTTAATCAAGGTTTTATCAGCAAAACTGGTTTTAGGATCTGACAGGTCTAGAACTGATAGTAGTTATCAAGCACTTGTTAACGAGTTACGTTCTCGAATCAATCTTTTATCTGAGCAATTTAACAGTTTACTTAGAAGTAGACAAGAGAATACTAACGAGTTAAATAAGCGTATACAGGAAATTTCTAATCTTACTAAAAATATCTCTGCTTTACATAAAGCTATATCTGAGCGTGATACTGATATAGCTGTTTTACGAAAGAACACCCAAGATTTAACAGAGTTAGCTCAAAAAAAACAAGCTCAAATAGATAGCTTGCAAAATTCAATATCTAATTTACAAAGAGACAATCAGAACTCAAGAGATATTGATCGACAAAAACAAGCTCAAGTTAGTTACTTACAAAATCAACTGTCTCAACTGAATCAACAGAAATCAGATTTACAGAAAAGAATTCAAGATATCGTTGATTATGCCCGAAGCAAGGAATCTGACGTTGAGAACTTACAAAGCGAAAAGTCTCAATTGAATTCTCAGAAATCAGAGTTGCAACTACAATACCAGACACTATATAAACACTATCAGCAGCAACAAAATGAAATAGCTAGCTTAAGGGAACAAATAAAAAATATTTCCCAGACTAATCGAGCGCAATCTACTAGCCCCGCCGATAAAACACCACAACTATCTGTTAAACGAGTTGCGACCAAAAAAACAGTTTCAGTAAAAGAATATAAGAATATTTCTAATCAAAGTGATTATGTATATATTGATGTCTATTATCGAGAAGATGGAACCCCTGTAAGGGCACACTACAGAAGGAAACCTAATAGATAAGCTTTCTGATTATCTTGATCATTATACTGAAGTATACGATCGGCTATGGTTTGAGGGCGCAAACGGCGTGTTGTATCTTGGATAGTCATAGATGTATACAGTGGCATAGTGTACATTTAATGTGCCCATTGCCACAAAAAATATGCCAGTAAGATAAAGTTTTTAAATTGGGCAAGCTTAAAACACGGGTAAGTTTTTGCAATGCATCGACTTGCATTGTTAATGCATGGTTTTGGATAGTACAAACAATAGAAAAAAATCAAATTGACAGACTACTAGCAACGATGCACAATGGCACAGTCATCACATTGTTTTCATTGGGACTGGTTGCTCAAGCTGACAAACTGCTAGAAACAGAAAAATAAGCAATCAAATGAACGAATTACAAGCAATTTTAGAAGGCTTCGAGTCAAGTCAAAAAATTGGTGAAATCACTTTCCTTGCCACTGTAGTCAAAACTCAAGGTTCAACCTATCGCCGACCAGGTGCTAAAATGTTGATTGCAAATACAGGTGAGATGATCGGAACAATCAGCGCTGGTTGTTTGGAAAACGACGTATTTGAGCATACTCAACAGCGAATGTCAGACGGCGAACCAATTGTTGTTACTTACGATAACACCGCCTCTGAAGATATTCTTTGGGGCTTTGGTCTGGGATGCAATGGGATAGTGCAAGTTCTCATCGAACGTCTGGAGAGAGAAAACACACCGAATGCGATCGCTTTTACACAGGAGTGCTTTAACAAAAAACATTTGGGTATTATTGCCACAGTCTTTGCATTTGAAGGCGCAGTAAAAGTCAAACTTGGGTCGCGCTTACTGCTGTATCCAAATGGTAAAATTATCACTGACATCAAAGATCCAAATTTAATTCAATCTCTGCTTGCAGATACTCAAGCAGCTTTTGCTAATCAAAAGTCAAAGGTAAATAACTATCAGTTACCTTTAGGTAGTGTAGAAGTTTTCATCGAAGTCATCCAACCACCGACACCTTTAGTAATATTTGGTGCAGGTTACGATGCTGTACCTGTAGCACAGTTTGCTCAATCATTAGGTTGGGACGTTACTGTAGTCGATTGTCGAGCTAATGAGGCAACTAAAGCGCGATTTACTATGCCTTGTAATGTGATTCTGACTCGGCGAGAAATTGTACAAAAACAGATATTTATAGATGCCTACACGGTTGCTGTGGTCATCACGCATAATTACCTTGACGACCTGGAAATTTTAAAGATGTTGCTGCCATCTCCCGCACGCTATATAGGAGTTTTGGGGCCAAAGCCGCGTACTGAAAGATTACTTGAAGATTTACGTTTGCAAGGAATAGTTTATACTACTGAACAATTAAAAAGATTGTATGGCCCTATTGGGATTGACATCGGAGCAGATACACCTGAAGGAATAGCGATCGCCATTCTTGCTGAAATTCAAGCAGTGCTAACAAATCGCAGTGGTGATTTTTTAAGAAATCGCAATCAACCAATTCACCAATCCTATGAAAGCAACTCAAACTTACTACTTAACATATAGTTTTTATCTGTTATGATATTTCACACTGAGCAAATAGATAATGAGAAATCAACTATAGCCATTATGATTCTTGCTGCTGGTGCATCTACTCGGATGGGTACGCCTAAACAACTATTGCTTTACCAAGGACGTAGTTTTTTACAATACATTACAGAAATGGCGATCGCTTCAGTTTGTCAACCTGTAGTAGTAGTACTTGGAGCAAATGCAGAACAGATTTATCCCCAACTTAAGCAACTTCCCGTTACAGTAGTTAAGAACTTGGATTGGGCTTGTGGAATGAGTGCTTCAATCAAGAGCGGTATTGAATTGTTAAATAATCTTCCTCAAAAAATAGAAGCAGTAGTTATTACACTTTGCGACCAGCCATTTGTTTCTCACCAAATTATTAATCAACTTGTTGATGCATATTATTCGACAAAAAAAACGATTATAGCTTGTGAATATGCAGGAACATTAGGTGTACCTGCTCTATTTAGTCAGATATTTTTTTCAGAACTTGCTGCTTTGACAGAAACTTCAGGAGCAAAAAGAGTTATTAACAATAACCTTAATGAAGTGTTTTCCATTCCGTTTCCACTAGGGGATATCGATATTGATACACCAAAAGATTACGAACAATTGATATCAATTACCAAACCGCAGAACTAACTTATTCCACTGCTATAGCAGTCCTAAATCATTCGTGAACAATAAGATCCCCGACAACTTTTACGAAGTCGGGGATCTGAGTCTCTCGATTTTCACAACTCATTTAGGATTGCTATATACACGTTCGCTTCAGGCAAGGAGGCAAATCCCTAACTTAGACTAATCGTCTAAGAAGCTGTAGACTGTAACTTTTCTAATCGAGCCAGCACTTCTGAACTGTGAATAGTTGGGTTGACTTTGACAAAAGTCTCGCGCAAGACGCCCTGAGGATCGATGATAAAACTGTGGCGCATAGATAAGAAGCCGAGCCACGAACCGTAAGCTTTACTCACTGAACCATCAGTATCAGCCAACAGGGGGAATTTTAGTCCCTCTGAATCACAAAATTCGGCGTGAGAATCAATATCATCAGCACTTACGCCAATAATCTGGGCATTTTTTTCGAGGTATTGGGGTAAATCTTGCTGAAAACGGCGAGCCTCTATAGTACAACCAGAGGTGAAGTCTTTAGGATAAAAGTAGAGAACTAGCCACTTACCGCGCAAGTCAGAGAGGGAAATTTTGCCATTACCTGTATTGGTTGGCAAAGTAAACTCTGGTGCGGGTTGATTAATTGCAGGAAGTTTACCACCAAGAGCGTCAGCAGCAGGGGTAAAATTCAGCCAGCTGATGAGAGAAATACAGCTGGCAAATAATATGCTTAAAAAAGTGCAGCGGGAAATCATGGTGCAAACCAGAATTACAACTTTACACAAGTTTACAATTCTTGGTTGCTGCTAATCTCACTCTAAATGAGATTCGGGTGGGGTATCTGTGCTTTCGATATATTCGCTATCTAAGAGAAAGGCTCCCCTAGTAAAGCGAATACCCCAATATCCACCAGGTCTGCGGTCAATGATTATACCTTCTTCGCCAATGTGAATTACATCGGGCGGGCGTAGCATGGGCATGGGTTCAGCAGTTTTGACGTAGGGCGGTAGTGCCACAACCCGGACTTTACTACCAATTGCGAATTCTTTAGACATTTTAATCAAGCTAGGAGTCTTGAATTAACTCATAACTCATAACTAGCTTGAAAGTCTACTAAATTGGGCATGGGATTGAAGAAGAATTCAGAAGTCAGAATTCAGGAGTCAGCAATCTTGACGCTGTGGTGCGAGACGCTGCGCTATCCACCAGTCGCACAAAATTCATTCTGTTAGCGGTAGCTAAGGTTTAGCCCATTCTGACTTTTGACTTCCCCGGAGGGGCTAACTCCTGAATTCTGTTTCGATAAATAGGGAAAGGGAAAGGGGAAAAATTTCATCCCCTTTCCGCATCTTCTGCAAGAAGTCTATTAATTTGTGATTATGGAAAACAATGCTTAGACATTAGTCAAGTTAGCTATTTTTTGAATATTATTGGGGATTGCCTTGTTGACGGCGCGAAGGAGCATTTTGACGGAATTGCTCTAATTTTTGGCGCTGTTCGGGGGTCAAGAGTGCTTGAATCTGTTGTTTTTCAGACTCCCGGATTTGTCGGATTTGGGTTTTCTGTGCTTCAGTCAGATTTAAGTCAGCATAACCACCCTTTCCTCGACGTTCACCTGGTTGCCGTTGACCTTGACCTGCTTGCCGTTGAGCCTGACGTGCTTGTTTCGCCGCCTCTAACTTGGCCTTTTGTTCTGGGGTGAAAACTGCCTCCATTTTGGTGCGGCTATCGCGCTTAATTGCCTGCATTTGGGTTTTTTGGGCATCTGTTAGACCCAATTCTTTCCAAGGGCCCTTTTCTTTCTGTGGAGTTTGTGCAAGTAACACGGGTGAAGGAGAGGCTGTTTGAGCGTTAACAGCAAAGGAGGTAGCAGTTAAAGTTAGAGCGATCGCTCCAGCGACTAGTGAGAATGCTTTGAGTTTCATTACTTATCTGGTGGGTTTTTCCTGGTTGGATGCCACTATCATAAGAACTTCTCTTTACTAATCACATGAGGAGAAAGTCATGGTTTTACCCATGACTTTAGTCATGATTGATTTTAGACAAACATGATTGACAATAAAGAGTTAGTAGCTAGGAATAATAAAATTTTTGATTATGATTAATTTATCAATCCTTGTTTAGCTTATTACATAATGTTCTTATACTCTACATTCACTCTTAATTCTTCAATAAGCGAAAATTTGAAATGGCGGAGGTTATCGCTAAAATAACCGGAAATCCTAAATTTTAATTCTTAACTTTTAACTCCTAAATCCAAACTTTCAACTCATTCATAACTGGAGCAACGCGGCTGATGATTCGTCCAATTCAAATTAAGAAACATCCTTTTCCGTCTCTACTTTATCTAGAGTGGACATTACTGGCGATCACCGCATTGACAGCCGTTATACCACCTCCGTTAAGGCGTTTTCGTCCTAAGCCTCCAGAACTATCAATTTGTGGTGCATTTCCAGACTTGTCAGTTTGTAGCATATTACCAGAACTATCAATTTATAGTCTGATTATTTTTGCCGTAATGGGCTTAAGATTACCCAGAAATAACCAGACAAATAAGGTAATCTACACAGCCATTGAAATTTTATTGATTTTAATAATTGGACTTTTTGGAGAGAGATTTGCTCGGCTGTTCCCCTTTCTCTACATAATTTTAGTGACTCGCAGTTGTTTGATTTTTCAGTTAAATGGGCGTTTATTCGTTACAAGTTTATCATTTTGCTTATTTTTAGTTACTACACAAATAAAATATCAGTTATTCAATTTTCAAGCATCACCACAAGCACAAGAGCGATATCGATTTTTAATTTTGAATTCGTCGCTGGTATTTGGCTTAAGTTTGGTTTTTGTCTTGTTGATGATGAATGCAGTATTGTCTGAACGGCAAAGTCGAGAAAAGCTAGCGATCGCTAATGAAAAACTGCGCCAATATGCTATGCAAATTGAAAATCAAGCTACCTTAGAAGAACGCAACCGCATCGCTCGTGAAATTCATGATTCTTTAGGACATTCTCTAACTGCTTTAAATCTGCAATTAGAAACCGCTTTAAAACTATGGCAAGCTAACCCAGGTAAGGCTGAAACATTTCTCGCAACTGCAAAGGAATTAGGTTCAAAAGCGCTAAAAGATGTCCGCGAATCTGTTTCTACTATGCGTTTGAATCCCTTACAAGAACAATCTTTAGAACGGGCGATCGCAAGTCTTTCAGAAAACTTTCATCGCTCAAATGGGATTTTACCAATTTATCAAATCAACCTCGAATATCCTCTACCACCTGAAATAAACACCGCTATTTACCGAATTACTCAAGAATCTTTGACAAATATATCTAAATATGCTTATGCCACAGAGGTTAAACTAGAACTGGCTACGAATAAAGGCAATTTGCGATTGATAATTCAAGATAATGGTAGAGGTTTTGATTTAGGGCAAAATACTACAGGTTTTGGACTTCATAGTATGCGCGATCGCACTTTAGCACTTGGAGGTGAGTTTAATATTAATAGCGCTCCTGGTTCTGGTTGCAAAATTACGGTTAATATTCCCTTAACGAGGTTGACATGATGATTAAAGTGCTGCTAGTAGATGATCAAGGTTTAATTCGTCAAGGATTAAGAGCGTTATTAGAATTAGAACCAGATTTAGAGATAGTGGGAGAAGCAGAAAACGGTGAACAGGCGATTAATTTAGTTGCTCAATTTCAGCCAGATGTAGTATTGCTGGATATCAGAATGCCCATTATGGATGGAGTTGCAGCGACGCGAGAAATTCAAAAACGCTTTGCCAAAACTAAAATTTTAGTACTGACGACTTTTGATGATGATGAATATGTATCAGCAGCATTGCAAAATGGGGCAATGGGTTATTTATTGAAAGATACACCCTCAGAAGAATTAGCTGTTGCTATTCGTGCCGTTTATAAAGGATATACTCAATTAGGCCCAGGTATAGTTAAAAAGCTGTTAACCCAGTTTTCTAATGGTACACCAACCCAATCACCGCCTGTACCGTCTACTTTAGCTGAACTCACTCCTAGAGAGAAAGAGGTATTGCGGTTAATAGCTACAGGCGCTAGTAACCGAGAAATTGCTCAGGAACTCTACATTTCTGAGGGGACGGTAAAAAATCATGTTACTAATATTTTGAACAGATTAAATTTGCGCGATCGCACTCAAGCTGCGATTTGGGCAAATACATATTTATCCTATTTGAATGAACCAATTTAAATAATTCGTAATTTTAACGTCTAGATTAGCTGTCTGACAATTCAGGTTATATGGAAAAGTCCACTAAAAATCTAACCCCCTAACCTCTTTCCCGATACGGGAAGGGAGAAAATTCAAAGTCTCTCTCCTAAAAGGAGAGAGATTTAGAGAGAGGTTTTCCAGATGACCTGAATTGTCAGATTGGCTGTATATATTATCCCTGAAAGTACAACACAATTTTGGGATTATCGTTGCATTACGGAAGCCATAACACACCCTATATCTAAAAAAGTTAGATTTTTTATAGCTTATTTAAATAAATCCAAGGATTCATTTTTTAAAATGCCTTTGGTGACTTTGATGTTTCTAAATGACTTAGCGATAACTTCTTCGCAAGATATATTAATTTGTGATTGATTTAGAGTAATCAAATCTTGAATTGAAGCACCATACACAATTTCTGATACACCACTCCAAACACAAGCAGTTGCACACATGGGACAAGGTTCGCCAGTTGTATATATGCTATAACCTTCTAAAGAAGGGTTTTTAAGTTTAGCTGTTAAACTACGAATGGCGTTAATTTCCGCATGGGCTGATGGATCGTTGTCTCTGTTAACAGTGTTATGAGCTACGGCAACGACTTCGTTATCTTTAACAATCACAGCACCATAAGGCGCATCTCCTTCTTTTGCTTCTGCCAATGCTAAACGCATAAAATATTCTGGGTTCATATAAGCTGAGGTTAACATAAGGATAATCATTAATAATATCGTATTTCTAATGCTATAAGTAGGAATTAAGATTAGTTAATGGTCGAATATGTTACTGAGCAGACAAGAAACAGAATTCTACTTAAAAGACCTAGAAACACCATTAGGTAAAGCGATTAATTTAACGCTTGCCGCTATGGTGCTAGTATCATCAGGAATTTTTGTGGCAGAAACTTATAATATTCCTAATTATGTGCGGTTTCAATTGCATTTAGTCGATAGTGCGATCGTCATCATCTTCGCGGTGGAATATTCACTCCGTCTGTGGAGTGCAGAAAACAAAATTAAGTATATTTTTAGCTTTTATTCGATTATTGACTTAATGGCGATTTTGCCTTTCTTTCTCGGAATAGTGGATATTAGCTTTATCCGTTTACTGCGATGGTTTCGGATTTTACGATTAATCAGATTTATCGATAGGAAATTTCTATTCGCCACTATCAGCACCGAAGATGGAATGATTTTTGCGCGAATCTTATTTACATTATTTGCAATTGTTTTTATTTATTCTGGCTTAATTTATCAAGTCGAGCATCCGGTTAATCCTCAAAATTATGGGACGTTTTTGGATGCATTCTATTTCTCTGTTGTCACAATGACAACTGTAGGGTTTGGGGATGTTATTCCAATTTCGGAATTAGGGCGCTTGCTAACAGTCCTGATGATTTTTACAGGAATTGCGCTGATTCCTTGGCAAGTGGGAGATTTAATTAAGCGAGTTGTGAAAACTGCTAATCAGGTAGAAACAGCTTGTTCAGGCTGTGGTTTGGCTTTCCATGATGTAGATGCTGGGTTTTGTAAAAGGTGCGGGACTAAGTTACCTAGTCGCAGGATTGATTCAGAGAGTTAAGTTGTGGCGATGAGTTTTTGCAACAATTACCGTGCGATCGCTTTTGCTAATTTCATCGCCAGAGTTGCCCAAGAGGAAAACATACATCCACCTTGGATTAGTGATTTAGTGCGCTACGAAAAAACATGGCTGTTGGCTTATGAACCTACTAGCCGCTTAATTGTGTGTTGGTTTCGTTATCCTGTTGGCATAGCGAGTGCAGAGGGGATGAAGCGCCAAGCAACGATCGCAATTTGGTTTCGGTTCTCAAAGCGAGCGCAACTGCGGCATATTGTGCGTAGTTTACCGCCGCAGGCATCGCTATAGGGTGTTAATTACCAGGTAGTTCACGGTAAAATAATCTTTCTCTGGCGATCGCTCAGGAAAGTCATAATAACCAATGTCTAACCTCAACCTTATTTCCGAATATAAAAGCTTTGGTGGCAAACTCGGTTTTTACAGCCATTCCTCCTCAACCTGTAACGGTGAAATGCGCTTTGCTGTCTATCAACCACCACAAGCAACTCAAAAACCTGTACCAATTCTCTATTTCCTCTCTGGGTTAAGTTCCACGGAAGAGAATTTTATGGTTAAGGCGGGAGTGCAGCGCTTTGCAGCTGAGTATGGTTTGATATTGGTTGCACCAGATACAAGTCCGCGTAATACTGGCATTGCAGGTGAGGATGATGACTGGGATTTTGGCACGGGTGCGGGCTTTTATGTTGATGCTACAGAAGAACCGTGGCGTAAAAACTACCAAATGTATAGTTATGTCGTCCAGGAATTACCTGCTTTAATTACCGCAAATTTCCCTACGCAACCTGAAAAACAGGGTATTTTCGGTCATTCGATGGGGGGACATGGGGCGCTTGTCTGTGCAATGAGAAACCCAGAACTTTACAAATCAGTATCAGCTTTTGCACCTATCACTGCACCTATGCGTTGTCCTTGGGGACAAAAGGCTTTGGGTGGTTATCTTGGCAACAATCAAGAAAGTTGGCGTGCTTATGATGCTAGTGAATTAGTCAAGCAAGTAGGATATCACAGTTCGATTCTCATTGACCAAGGGACTGCTGATAAATTTTTAGCTGAACAATTACTACCAGAGGTGTTTGAGCAAGCTTGTGCAGATGTTAAGCAGCCACTAAACTTGCGTTACCAAGAAGGTTATGACCACAGTTATTATTTCATTGCCAGTTTTATTGAAGATCATATCCGCCACCATGCGTTAGCGTAGCTTACCATAGGTATCGCTTTATTAATTACAGCAGTTTTCATCTATTTAAACCCCACCTTTCTATTTTGATTTTTGAACAAGATTACAAAAAAATGGGTGTACGAGCATAACAGGGAATAATGCTAAGTCAGTATTTTACAAACTGCCAGATGGGGGCAAGTGTGTCTAAAAGAGCCGATACCCAGTGCTAGAATCCTTTCTGTTTTCTCTGGCGCTGGCGATCGTTAGTGACACCCACAGTCATTGCATCCCACACGCCAGATGCTTCACTTGGGGAGACCCCAAGTGAAGCACTGGCTCCCCTTAATCCCCTCCCCGCTAGCTCTTAGGGGAGACAAAGCATAGCTTTGGCGGGGTGGGGTTCTTAGGGTTTAATAAGTAATCAAGCGGACATGATATGAAACGGTGATACATGACAGATATATAATTGGTTAAACTTTATTTTTGGGCAAATAAATATGAGTGATTTTGACCATTCTCAGCATCGAAAAGACTATATCATCCTCTTAATAATTTGGCTGATAGCATTAGCTATAGATAGAGCTTGGTTTTTCTTAGATGAATCGATTCCAGCCTATGATCAAAGCGCACATTTAACGACAGCATTACATCATTATAGAATTTTTCAAAACTTTAATATCTTCTCAGGAAATTGGTGGTTATCTCTGTGGCAATTAACTCCAAGTTATCGCGCTCCTTTTGTATATATTTGCACCGTACCATTTTTGATGTTGTTTGGACGTGGATATGACCAAGCAAGTTTAGTCAACTTATTATATACTGCGATGATTATAGTTTCAGTATATCATTTAGGTAATTTTTTATTTAACAACCGAAAAACTAGCATAACTGCCAGCATATTTTGTGTATTATTTCCTATTTTGGGAGTTATTCGGACAGATTATTTATTAGATTATGGTTTGACAGCAATTATTACAGTAACTTTTACAGTTCTGACGATTTGGAAAGATAGTTATATTGGGTTTTTGTCATGGGGGTTAACTATCCTATTGGGCGTTGGAATAGGTTTAATGTTGTTGGCTAAACCTACAGGTTTTATTTTTATTTTAGTTCCTAGTATTTGGGCATTAATTAGTTTTATTAGAAAACGCAGATTTATCAAGCTAATTCAAAGTTGCTCATCTTTGATGATAGCTTGGTTAATTTGTAGTTTTTGGTATGGCCTAAATTGGTTAACAATTATTACATCGGCATTAAACGCTAACCAAGTCGGAAAAAGGGAGGGTGATCCTTCTCCCACAACTATTGCTGGATGGTTATACTATCCACAAATGATCCCAGAAACCGTTGGTTTACCAATATTATGTGTGAGTATTGGCATTTTATTGGTTTATCTGATTAAATATAAATTTACTACTAATTTAATTTCAGCAAATCTCCATAAATCGGCTCGAATTTGGTTATTAGTTACCTTAGTAAGTAGCTATATAATTTGTTCTGTGGGCACAAATAAAGACATTAGATTTATTCTGCCATGCTTTCCGATAATTAGTTTAATATTGGCGGATTTATTCAACTTAATTGAAAATATATATTTTGATAGACTGAGATTAGCCACTCTAGTTTTAAGTGGCATAGTTTTACTAAATAATTTGTTTCCATTGCCCCTAATTCAAGCATGGGGTGGTAGACATTTACCTAATAATGATGCTAAAAAATTTCCCCTGGAGAAATTGATAAATAAAATCAACGAAAAGAATTTATATTTAAGGTCAAATTTAGGGGTAATTCCCGTTTCTACGCCTCAGATAAATGAGTTTACTTTAGATTATTTTGGGACATTAGCAGATTTTCGTGTATACGGCAGAAAATTAACAACAAAATTATCTCAGGTAGAGGAAGATTTACAATATTTTTGTTGGTATATCACTAGAGATAATGAACCGGAGAAACCAGGAGAAAGTGGAGAGACTAAACGTAAATTAAAATCTTTAGTCGAATCTTCTAGTGATTTGAAATTACAGGGCGATTGGATGTTACCTCATGGAGATAAAATGCGATTATATAACTGCAAAAATCCTCCTGTAGCTGTTGAAAAAATAAATAATAATGACTCTGTAATTAGTCTAGAAAAAGTGGCGATTTCTCAGCAATTAATTTTAGATAAAAACAACCCTGTAAACTATGAAATAACAGGTTCATGGGATGATTTACAAAATGGTATATTACTGTTAAGATGGCAAAATAGCCAATCATCTTGGTATCACGATCATGCCATTGGCTTGGGTAATTTATACTGTGGCATCAAATGTCATCCTGAAGGGACTTTCAGGGTGAAAGAAGCCTTAGCTACATTTATTCCTAAAACACTACGACTAGGAAAATATCAGCTATCAGCACTATATTTAGATAGAAGAAACAACAAAACCACATCTTTAAATATTCCAGATATTACTGTAAATGTGACAGATGTAGGAACAGTAGAAAAATCGCCAGCTTTAGATTTAGTTACCCGAACTTCACAACTAGCACAAGAGTTACAACAGGGTAAATTAAATAATATATTTGTCCAGATAGATAATTTCAATCAATATGATCCTACTCAAGATTATTTAAAACAAATTGATTTTGCGGCTAATTATCATCTGCAAACAGAACCAAATAACTTAAATTGGCGTTACACTCTAGTCTTATCACAACTTTTACAGCGCCAAGCCCCAGAATTAATCCAAAATTTAATAGAATTAACTAAATATGATGCTCAAAATCCTTACGCATGGCTTTATTTAGCTGTTGTTTATTTATATAATTTTCAACCTGCACAAGCTGAACAAAAATTAGCGATCGCAGAACAATTAAAACCAGATATACCAGAATTAAAAACTTTAAAAAGTGTAACAAATGTTATGAAATTTTTGTCACTACAATGGTTTGCCACCAAGGAATAGGAGAAACGGGGAGTTGCTGCTTGAGGGGATCGACAATCAAACCACAGGCGATTTTAGTAAGGGCGCAATCATTGAGTACAAAGCAATGGATGTTGGGTTTCCTTGCGTCAACCCAATCTAAATAGCGGCGGCAACTGAGAGCTTTTCCAGAAATTGAATATCAGGATGCATATTTTGTCACTTTATCATCGACAGACTGACATCGCCTTCATACCCTCCTAGAAGCGATAAGATCAAAAATAAATTCATACTGTATTTATGGCAACCCAACTCAGTGAAGCCAAATCCCAAACTGAACTGGTAATCTCTTGGGAAGGCTTGCCCAAGGATTTTAAACTAGAGGATGAACCAGTGGAGAATACAGGTCAGCCACTTTTGGCTGGTGCTTTGCGTGAAAGCCTAGAAATCAGTGGATTCATTCAACCCCAGATGTTGATAGCTTCTAACTTTGGTCTTTGTGCCACAGTCAACGGCCAGTTTATTGCTAAAGCACCTGACTGGGTTTATGTGCAATCGGTTAATCAAGTTGTGGATAATCGTAAAAGTTATATACCCAATTTAGAAGGAGATATTCCAGCGATCGCCATCGAATTTCTATCCGATACTGAGGGTGGGGAATATTCGGTAAAGCGAGCTTATCCACCAGGCAAATGGTTTTTCTATGAGCAAATTTTGCAGATTCCCATCTACATAATTTTTGAACCAGATGGCGGTTTATTAGAATATTATCAACTGGAAAATAAGCGTTATGAGTTAAAGCAACCTGATGAAAATGGTCGTCATTGGATTGATATAATGGGCTTATTTTTGGGAACTTGGCAAGGAACAAAAGAAGCTCGCACTGGCTATTGGTTGCGCTGGTGGAATCAAGGTGGTAATTTATTACCGTGGGCTGTAGAACAGATTGAACAAGAACGCCAACGCGCCGAACAAGAACGCCAACGCGCCGAACAAGAACGCCAACAAAAAGAACGACTGATTGCTTATTTGCAATCTCAGGGTATTGACCCGAATAATTTGCCTCCCTTCGAGTAGAAACTAACGCTCTTTTATGTCTTTGAGGAGAGAAAAATAAGACGCTGACCTTGAATCTTTTTCAAAGCCTCGTTTTATGGGAGCATCCCAATTTTGCTTAAATCTTTTCCCTCACCCCCAGCCCCTCTCCCATCTTTGGGAGAGGGGAGGCATAATTCTAGTTCCCCTTCTCCCATCTTTGGGAGAAGGGGTTAGGGGATGAGGGCTATCGAGGGAATGGCACATTTGGGATGCTCCCCGTTTTATTCGCAAAGCCAACAAATCCTTTTTTAGAACCAAGCAGGGAAAAACAAGGTTTTAAATATTCTCTAAGAGGTTGTTTGAAAAGGGTCGTTTGACCTCACAGTTAGCACAGTAAAGCATCTCAGTATAGGGCTAGAACCTTGATTTATCGTTGAAGTTAAGCCCATCAGAAGGGCTAAATTATACCTTCCCGGACTTTTCAAACAGCCTCTAATGAGAGTAATAAAAGAGCGCTAAAAACCGCCTTTGTTGAAATTATGTTGAAATTAAGTATAAATTTGCTCTGGCTTTAATTTAAAACCCTTTTGTAAAAGCAATTCATGACTGGAGTTTAGACTAAAAGGCAGAGAAGAGAACGCAAGACAACTGAAATTACGGATTAAAAATACGAACATGTTAGTTTTAATCCGTCCATTACTCTTTGCCACTTTGTAATATAAAGTGATTACTTAAAAATTCGTGCGTTATTCTAAACTCCAGTGTATAAAATTTCAATTTAAGAGGCAAAGTTTACAGAATCTTTACATATATCTCACCAGAATACTCCTAAAATATCGTATGGTATGTAGGTTTAATTCAATATCTGAACTTTGCGTCTACCTTCAGCATATCTGCTTATTGACGTTAGTAGCGCTATCTTAAATTACTACAAATGTATTTATTACTAAAGGAGAAGAACGTATGAAACTTGGCTCGCTCACTTTATCATTCATACCAGTAGCATTGCTGAGTTTGGGGTTAAATGTGACAAAAGCGAATGCTCAAATTACTTTTCCTTTTGAGGCTACTTACAACACACAAAGCGTTTTTGAACCGATTCAAGATACTGTGTTTAAGTCAACTGTAACAGGTGAAAGTACTGATGCGCCTTATGGTTTGACTAATTTTATAAGAATGAATTATATCGAAAGGAATGATAATACAGGAGTGGAATCAATAGTTAGAGATGCTACAGAGTTTGGTATAGAAGGATTACCAATTCTTATTGAGACATTTTTTGGTAGCGGTAACAATAAATTATTTGCAAGCACTAGTAGTACTGCTATACGTAACGTTGAAGATTTTACGGCATCGATTTCCGGCACTACAACTATTGTAGGTGGAGAAGGCAATTTTCAAGGTGCAACAGGGACTTTAACGCTTTCGGAGAACGTGACTTTCAATCCGAATGCAACAACGGAACCTAGCACTACAGGTACAGTCATCTTAAGTGGTTCCTTTACAGTTCCTCAAAGAGTTCCAGAAGCCGGAAATACTACAACATTGGTTGGTATAGGAATAATTGGTGCTAGTTTATTGTTGCGTCAACGCCGGAAAATAATTTCAGGACTTACGCATTGACAGGAATCTGACTATGTGCATTATTCAAGCCCATCTTTTGTTCAAGATGTTCCAGAATGAAGTCACGAGCCACCTGAAGAGATAAATTTATTTGGAGTTCATACCAGTTTTTAATTAACTCTTCAGAGCGCATTAATTCTAACTGTGTAAATGCACGAATGGCACTGAATAAATGAGTTTTAATAGCCTCAGATGTTCTCACCCTTACGGGTGACGCTCGTTCGCCCTTGGCGTCTCCCCTTCTCCCAAAGAAAGAGGCTAGCGCCAAGGGAGAAGACTTGCTAACGCTGCGCTAACGTAATTCGTAGTTACAATCAGTGCTTGCTCTGAACCCACCACGCTCGAAGTTGACCACCAAAGAAAGCATATTTGGTGTTGGCTCTGTACCCATTTAATTACGAATTACGAATTACGTAGCTTGCTTCTCACGCCTAGGCGAGTATTAGTAATTATTTGGTCATGAATTGCCCCTACAAAAATCATGCAATTTTGCAAAAGAAATTATTGTAGCAATTAAGCAACAATATAAGGCGAGTCAATCGCAGCTACACGACCAGCGTCTACCAAAGCTTGATAGACCATCACCGCTACCTCAGCGCGTGTAGCATCGCGGGTAGGATTGAGTTGTTTGATGTTCGGGTGATTGACGATAATCCCCTTGTCTATAGCTTTTATTACCTCATCCTTGGCATATTCAGGAATCTTTGCTTGGTCATCAAAAGTTTTGGTAGCGGTTGCACTATCAGCAGATAACCCCAATCCATTCACCAAAGAAACAATCACTTGCACGCGCTGGATATTTTTGTTGGGGGCGAAGGTATTGTCAGGAAAACCAGAGAGAAATGAACCTTGATATGCCTGCTGAATTACTTTCGATGCCCAGAAGTCTGCTGGTACATCTTTGAATTTGATCACTGGACGGTTTGGCGGTGGGTTGAAAGCTTTTACCAGTAATGCGGCGTATTGCGCCCGTGTCATCGTAGCATCCGGTTTAAATGTGCGATCGGGAAAACCATTAACTATCCCCAATTTGACTAATTCCCGAATAAAGCTACCTGCCCAATGATTACTAATATCGGTTAATTCGATTGTAGGCGTAGGCGTGGGTGTCGGGATGGGTGTCGGTATGGGAGTTGGTGTAGGCGTGGGTGCCGGGATGGGTGTCGGTATGGGAGTTGGTGTTGGTGTGGATGTCGGAACCGAACTATCTGCAAACTCTACGTTTCCCGTGACTTTAGACGCATCTATTTTATTTCCTACAGAAACCAGCTTGTTGGAACTAGCATTTTGCAAATCAAATTTACCGTTATTACGTAGAGTATTGCCTCCTAAGTTATTGGTGCTGCCGATATCCGGTAGGGCAGTACCAATTACTGTGATACCATCGTCAGTGTTATTTTCGCAGACATTGTTACGCAATACAGGACGAGCGCTGCCAGAGATGACAATTCCAGAACGGTTTTCGTAAGTTCTGTTATCTCGAAGGGTGGGTGATGCAGTATCACTAATGGCAATCCCAAAACCTGTTTTTAAGCAGGTATTATCTAGAATTTGACCTTTAGAATTTTTAGCGATCGCAATTCCATTAGCTGCATTTTCACTGAACACATTACCTAGAATAACTGGGTTCGCCTCACCTGTAGTAAATACTCCCTCTCGCTTACAGTTTTTGAAGGTGTTATTAGCAACAGTAGGGCTAGTTGATTCAATCCAGACACCACTACCACGGCTAGCCAGATTTGTTACAGTCACTCCTCGGAGTTCAGCTTTATCTAATAACACAAAAGTAACGTTTTGTCCAGCAAAAGTACGGCTCAGGTAGTTACCACTTCCTTCAATCAAAATGCGATCGCCTTTGTTTACTTCATTACCCACCACTGTTACACCAGATGCGATCGTTAGCGGAAATACTTCGCCGCTAGCAGCATTGTAATTACCATCTGCCAGTTGAATCTTAGTTTTATCTGTAGCTACCTTGAGGGCTTGGGTAATAGTTTTGAAGGGGGCTTGTTGGCTACCAAGGTTGGTATCTTTGCCTGTTACTGGATTTACATAAAAAGTCTGAGCCATATTTATACTTTCAAAAAATACATAGCTATCTTAGCGCTAACTATAAAAGTGGGTAGCGTTTGATGCATTAAGTAACTTAAAGTACTTCTCAGTGGAAAGTTAAAAAATTACGCAGATACTTTTAGGTTTTACAGGTACTCGACAACCCAAAATTCCTGGGTGAGGAGTCATACAATTTTAGATTTTGGATTGAAGAGAAAATTTTACTTTATCCTCTTTGTCCCTCTTGTATGCCTTAGGGAGTTGCAAAAAATAAATTATCCCAAATTATTTGTAGATTTGTAGGGGCGCAAGACCTTGCGCCCCTACAATGGGATGTTTTTTAACGGAAATCCTTATCTCGTCTTAATAAGGCCATTTCCAATCACGAATTTCCGCCATATCCTCGCCGTACTTCTCAATGTAGTGCTTGTGTTCGATCAGCTTATCTTGCATCTCTTGTTTGACGTAAGCTGCTCTATATCCTAGCTTGGGCACACGAGCAATTACGTCCATTACTAGGTGAAAGCGATCTAGATCGTTGAGAACAACCATATCAAAGGGGGTGGTGGTAGTTCCTTCTTCCTTGTAGCCACGCACATGCAAATTATTGTGGTTGGTGTGGCGATAGGTTAGGCGATGAATCAGCCAAGGATAGCCATGAAATGCAAAGATAATCGGTTTATCTGTGGTGAAAATCGTGTCAAAGTCTTTTTCGCTCAAACCGTGAGGATGTTCGCTTTTTGGCTGTAGTGTCATCAAATCGACTACGTTTACTACCCGCACTTTTAAGTCAGGGAAGTGCTGGCGCAGTATGTCTACAGCAGCCAAGGTTTCTAAGGTGGGAATATCCCCAGCACAAGCCAGCACTACATCTGGTTCACCGCCTTTGTCGTTGCTTGCCCATTCCCAAATACCGATGCCTTTGGTGCAGTGCTTGATAGCAGCATCCATATCGAGGTATTGCAATGATGGTTGCTTTCCGGCGACGATGACGTTGACATAGTTGCGGCTTCTCAGACAATGGTCAGTTACAGATAGCAAAGTGTTGGCATCGGGGGGCAAATACACGCGAACTATCTCTGCTTTCTTATTGATTACATGGTCAATAAAACCGGGATCTTGGTGCGAGAAGCCGTTGTGGTCTTGCCGCCAGACGTGGGAGGTGAGTAGATAATTGAGGGAAGCTATTGGTCTACGCCAGGGAATATCTAGGGTCGTTTTCAGCCATTTGGCGTGCTGATTGAACATTGAGTCAATGATGTGGATAAACGCCTCGTAGCAAGAGAAAAACCCGTGGCGTCCTGTGAGGAGGTAACCTTCTAACCATCCTTGACAACAAGTTTCGCTGAGAATTTCCATCACCCGACCGTCGGGGGAAAGGTGGTCATCTTCCGGGAGGATCTGGGCTACCCAATCCCGGTCTGTGACTTCTAATACAGCGCCCAAGCGATTTGATACCGTTTCATCGGGGCCGACGATGCGGAAGTTGCGGGTTTCTTGGTTAAGTTGCATGATATCCCGCAGGAATTTTCCGGCAACTTGGGTAGCTTCAGCGATCGCTTTGCCTGGTTCAGAAACATCTACAGCATAGTCTTGAAAGTCGGGCATCTTCAAGTCGCGCAGCAAAATGCCGCCGTTGGCGTGGGGATTGTCACCCATGCGTCGATGACCTTTTGGAGCCAGTTCTTTTAGTTCAGGAATCAGCTTACCGTTCCTATCGAAGAGTTCTTCTGGGTTGTAACTCTTCATCCAATCTTCTAGGATTTTCAGGTGTTCTGGCTGTTTGGCGATGTTGCTAAGGGGAACTTGGTGCGATCGCCAAGAACCTTCTGTTTTTTTACCATCAACTTCCTTTGGCCCTGTCCAACCTTTGGGGGTTCTCAAGACAATCATCGGCCACTGAGGACGTTCGGTGAAACCATGTACGCGGGCTTCTCTTTGGATACTTTGAATTTCTGCGATCGCTATATCTAAAGTCGCCGCCATCTGCTGGTGGACATCTGCGGGATCATCACCTTCGACAAAGTATGGTTTGTAGCCGTAGCCCACAAATAAGCTTTCTAATTCCTCATGGCTGATTCGTGCCAATACTGTTGGATTAGCAATTTTATACCCATTCAAGTGGAGAATCGGCAGTACAGCCCCATCATGCACGGGGTTAAGAAACTTATTGGAATGCCAGCTAGCTGCTAAAGCACCTGTTTCAGCTTCGCCGTCACCCACAACAGCAGCAACGATTAAATCAGGATTATCAAAGGCAGCACCAAAAGCATGGACAAGGGCGTAACCTAGCTCCCCGCCTTCGTGGATGGAACCAGGGGTTTCTGGTGCTACGTGGCTGGGAATACCACCGGGGAAAGAGAACTGTTTGAAGAGTTTCTGGATTCCTTCAGCATCCTGGGAGATGTTGTGATAATACTCAGTATAAGTACCTTCTAAGTAGGTGTTGGCTACCAGTCCAGGGCCTCCATGACCAGGGCCAGCAATATAGATGGTGTTGAGGTCATATTTTTTGATGACCCGATTTAGGTGAACATAGATTAAATTCAGCCCTGGCGTTGTTCCCCAATGCCCCAAAAGCCTGGGTTTGACGTGTTCCAGCTTTAGCGGTTCTCTGAGTAGCGCATTGTCGAGTAGATATATTTGCCCAACCGAAAGATAGTTAGCTGCACGCCAGTAGGCGTTTATCTTCTGTAATTCTTCATCTGTTAAAGGCTTTGTTTGTGGAGTCATTGCTAATGTCATTTCGACACTCCATTACAAAAGGATTTTGATGGATTCTTCAGTACGCAATTGTACTTGTTTTTACGATAATGGCCATCTACCCATGAGAAGTTTTTCTAGCCTAAAAGTAGATGGTCTTAAAGTTTCTTTTCAATCAATAGTTCCATTTCATAATATGAAGTATTTTCTTTTACCCATGCTTCCATAAGTTCAGCAGCTAATTGTGAAGATTCCTCTGAAAGTTCGCACGTAATAACTAACTCTTCAAAAAATTTTTATCATCATCAATAGGTACAAATTTATCCATCCATGCAACAATAGACATTGTTGCTTTACTCGGATCATCTTGATAAATACAAATACCTTTTCTGTTATCTGGCGATATTAAACTATAAATTGGGCTGCCATCTAAAAACGGGGTTCCATCAATAAAATGAACGTTCAACCAAATTTTCCATCCATGTTTCTGTCCTTGATTTTTTATAAGAATACTCTCACACAACTTACACCAAAAATTTTCCGAAGCTTTGTACTCATGAACATTTGATAAAAAGGTTTTAAATAGATGTTTTACCATTATTTTTTTTTATTCAACTAGACTCATACCAATTCTTTATGATGTTAAAGCCAAATAAACATCTCCTCGCATTAAACTGTGTCCTCTTGCTGAAGCTGGGAGAGATAATCAGTTAAAACGGATTCTGCAAAAGCTAAATCTTCATCAGCAAACTCAGTTTTTAATGCCGCAGCTTCTGCATCAGAAATAGCATCCCAATGCTGAGTTAGTTTTTTTTTCTGGAGAGAGATAGCAAAATCTAATACTTCTTCTTGAGAAGACAAGGGCAATCGGGACAATATTTCTAGCAGTTGCCTGTGAATAGTTACTGTTGTTTTTTCTGGCATTGCTACACCTCCTAAATTAATATATAGCGTATGTAAGTAGATAGGCGTAATTAAATATAAGATCAAACCTCACCCTCAATCCCTCTCCTTACTAAG
>JAHCSU010000364.1 GCA_023522315.1 Nostoc sp. CCCryo 231-06 | reverse complement strand
CAGTACCCGGTCTTGAGATTGCACTCTAAAGCGTTGGTTAATATCAATAATTGTATTGACAGCGCCACGATGGTCTATCATCACTCCTTTTGGTTCGCCAGTGGAACCAGATGTATAGATGACATAGGCTAAATCTTGGGGCTTTTGTACAGGAATCAGCGACTTTGAATAGCTAGGTACTATTGAAATATCTACTATCAAGGTTTGGATATTTTCAGGCCATGTCAAAGCAGCATTTAAATGAGATTGAGTAATTATAAATTGAACTTCACACAGTGCCAGCAACTTCCATTGGCGCTCTTGGGGCCACGCCGGATCGATGGGCACATAAGCAGCACCAGAGGCTAGGACACCCAGCACGGCGACAACTTGCTCCCAGCCTTTTTCCATAACTATGGCTACAAGCTGGTTAGGGGTAGCTCCTAGTTGTCGCAGTTGATTACCTAAATGATGGACACGGCGAAATAACTCTGTGTAGGTGAGAGTGCAGTTAGGTGTGACTACAGCAGCTTGTTTTGGTCGCTGTGGTACTTGGTTAATAAATAAAGTGTGTAGTAACTCAGTTGAAATC
>JAHCSU010000363.1 GCA_023522315.1 Nostoc sp. CCCryo 231-06 | reverse complement strand
CACGCCGTTTGCGTCCTCAATTAATTGGTGAAGATGTTACTTCATGGCACGGCTTACAAACGTGCGCTTGAGCGTGGAGGTAAATATGACTATATCACCAAGACGCCATAAATCTATGACAAAGACGCGATAAATCGCCGTCTCTACAAAGGAATTATTGTACAGACGGCGATTTATCGCGTCTCTATTTTTCTTATGTATTTTGTTAATCTTCCCTAGCTCATGATGCGACTAACTTTTTGCGGCTGGGACGTTTGTACTCTGATTTTTTCTTCAATCCTACCGCTTGAGCTTGATCGCTATCTAATCCATATTGTCCGCGCACAACTTCTTTCATCCCTAATACCGCATTATGAAATTCCCATTCTGCTAATCGTGCAGCATCAGCAGCACCACGGTATAAAGTTAGTTTCTCGGTTTCGGCTTGTTGCTGGGCTAACATAGCTTTATAAGCTTGCTGTAAGTTGATAGCAGAGGCATCAGCACGGGTTGTTTCATAAGTACCGATAGTTTGCAAGCCGTGCCATGAAGTAACATCTTCACCAATTAATTGAGGACGCAAACGGCGTG
>JAHCSU010000362.1 GCA_023522315.1 Nostoc sp. CCCryo 231-06 | reverse complement strand
TATCCCGTGACTATCTTGAATAAGCGCGATCGCACTTTCCAAGTCTCCTGGCTTAGAAAACTGACGCTCGATTAATTCTTCTAAATAAGGCTTTTCTTCTAAAGCGTACAAAGCAGGAGCGGTTAAGTTACCACTGCTAATATCTGCAAGCGCAGGTTTACCTAGGGTGCTAGTCGAGCCTGTAAAGTCTAAAATATCATCGACTATTTGAAACGCTAACCCCCAATGACGACCGTAACCGTACAAATGCTCGGCAGTTTCTCTAGATACATCGCTCAGTAAACCTGCCGCTTTGGCGCTATTGGCAATCAAAGATGCGGTTTTGTAGTAACTTTTTTCTAAATAAGCTTCAATAGTTACTTCTGGGTCAAACTGCGACATTCCTTGCTGAATTTCTCCAGTAGCAAAATTCATAATTACTTCAGACAGCAATTTGACTACTTCCAAGTTGTCTAAATTAGCCAAATACCAAGAAGATTGAGCAAACAAAAAGTCTCCCGCCAGCAGGGCTACGCCATTACCAAATAAGCTATTAACTGTGGGTACGCCGCGCCGGATCTCCGCTTCGTCTACTACATCATCGTGTACCAAGCTTGCAGTATGAATCATCTCTGTAATCTCCGCTAATCGGCGGTGACGCTCAGTAATTTCATCTTCTAGCATGGTTGCCCGCGATACCAGTAAGACGATTGCTGGACGCACCCGCTTTCCTCCGGCGGCAAACAAGTGTTTTGCGGCTTCAAAAAAAATTGGGTGATGAGTACCGACTAACTTAATTAAATTCTCTGATAGCAAACGCAGGTCTGCTTCCACTGGAGAAAAGAGAGAAGTTGCTGAGGTCATAGATGAGCCGACTCTGAGTTTATTTACGAAAATTTACATATTCTATACTTATTTTAAGCTAACCGTCGGCAACGGGGAAGTTCGTTTTAGGGCTAATTTTTGTGTAAAGCAAATTTGTTGTTATATTTAACCCAATTATGGATAAAGTATTAGCCTTTAGTGGTCATAGGTTGCGCTTCTTTAAAAAGGTTATACAAGCAACATCAGTACGCGGCGCGATC
>JAHCSU010000361.1 GCA_023522315.1 Nostoc sp. CCCryo 231-06 | reverse complement strand
CGCTGCGCTACAAACATACGGCGGCAGTCCGCTCTGTGTTGAGCGAAAAATATGCCCCAGCTTATGTCAACAAAGTGTTGTCTGCTTTGCGGCGAGTTTTAAAAGAAGCTCTCCGGTTAGAGATAATGGATGCTGTTGATTTTGCTCGTGCTGTGGATATTCCCAACGTTAAAGTCACCAAGCAATTGCGGGGACGTGTTCTCACCACCGAAGAAATCGCCCAATTGATGCAAACCTGCTTTGATGACCCTACCCCCACTGGTTACAGAGATGCTGCCCTATTCACGATCCTGCGCGGAACCGGAGTCCGCCGCTCTGAAGCGGTGAATTTAGACTTGAGCGACTTTGACCTAAATACCGGGGCAATACAGGTGCGTGCTGGTAAAGGTGGCAAAGATCGGACTGTCTACTTACCCGAAAGTGGTCTAACTGTCGTCTCAGATTGGTTCTCGCTTCGAGGCTACGAGGCAGGCCCCTTGCTGTGCCATGTCAACAGAGGCTCAAGGATAGTGCGGCGACGACTTACCTCTCAAGCAGTGCTATTTATTTTGCAAAAACGTGGCGCACAAGCCTTTGTTGCTAATTTCTCCGCTCACGATTTCCGTAGAACTTTCATCTCTGATCTGCTCGATGCTGGTGAAGATATTTCTACAGTTCAAAGGTTAGCTGGACACACGAACAGTGACCAGACTGCCAGATATGACCGTCGCGGTGAAGAAACTAAACGCCGTGCTGTCCAAAAGTTGATTATTCCAGGACAGAGGAAGAAATCTCCTCTATGCTGATGTAGTTTCTACACTTTTTCTACACGTTCCTGGCTCTGAAATGCGATCGCTCTTCTTTTCGGTTTAGTGATCTGTATGGGTATTTTCAGCAATTAGCGTCATCACTGAGGATATTTAATACTAAGTTTCTGGCGAAGATGGTTGATGCTGGAATTTCTACGGGGTGATGTCTATATTAATTTGCTCCCAGCGTAACCGCTATGAGTCAGTGGCGTTGGCGGTAGCGTCTCTTCCTAGAAGGCATCGCTTGAGGAATGCGCTCACAATGAATGGTAGCATCAAGGTAATTCATCATGATGAATTACACGATTTAATAAGCGTGGACAGTCCCAGTTTACCTAGATGAAACGTAAACATGAGCAATACAGGGCGTAAAAAAAAATTAGCATCTTTCAACTGTGACCAAAAGATGTGGGAGCAGTTTATCGCCCGTTGCAAGTCAAAAGGGACGACGGCAACAGCCACGCTCACCCAATTTATCGAATTTTACCTAGATGATATAGATAACCTTGATCAATACCTCTGCCAAACTACGAGGGTTCAACGCCCGTAGAAACGGGATGAATA
>JAHCSU010000360.1 GCA_023522315.1 Nostoc sp. CCCryo 231-06 | reverse complement strand
GCTGACAATGAGAACATAGAACTTTTTCGTTTTCTGTTTCTTGATTTATCTTTAAACTAGTGCTTGCCTGTAATTTTTCTTTTTCGGTTTCGATTTTTAGAGTCATAGCTAAAAGCCGTTTAATTACTTAGAACTTTTATCAAATATTGCGTCAATGTAAACGCATCTACACCCAATTCAGTACGCTCTTGGGCTGCTAAAATACCCGCTTGCGAATGCCACCATGCAGCAGTTGCCACAATATCTTCTACCGGAATCTCCTTCGTTGCTGCTTGCGCCAACAATCCACCCAGTAGCCCAGTTAACACGTCACCGCTACCGCCACGCGCTAAGGCTGGTGTGCTTTCAGGAACAATCCAAACAGCACCTTGAGGGTTTGCGATCGCAGTTCTCGCCCCTTTCAACAATACTATCGCCTCACTTTGGGCCGCCGCTTCCCGTACTGCTTGCACCCTGTCATGTTTGGCATCGGGGATATCAGGAAACAATCGTTGAAATTCGCCAGTGTGGGGTGTGAGTACGGTTACAGCAAGACGTTTTTTTAATGTGGCGATCGCTC
>JAHCSU010000359.1 GCA_023522315.1 Nostoc sp. CCCryo 231-06 | reverse complement strand
TCCGCTAGTTTGAGTGCGGCGGCATCTAAATCTTTGAGCGTTCGCAGACGTTGTTGTTCCCCCTCCCGCTTAGATTTCGACAACAACCCTTTAACCAGTAAATCGAACAAATCAATTACATCATCTGTTGCTGTATACTCCAGTAAATAGGTAAATGCCAGTAAGGTGGCAATTCTCTTATTATCAGGCATCCGGGCAATTGCCGCCGACCGAGAAACTGCGCCAAGACGTGCTAAAAATTTCACTCGTGTCGGTGGAATTCTAGATAAGTCAATGTCAGAAATCCCAAACGACCGTATTTCCGACAAACGATTAATCGCCGCTAACATAGATTTGGCATTGACGCGAGTCGGAGAGTGACGCAAACGGTCGAGAGTTGAGTAACGTGCTAACTCTTTTATGAGTAACAATTTTTCAAGTATTTCAATTTGCTTTTTGTTGGGGAGTGAAGACAAAACCTTAAAAAGACGGTTAGCTGCTCTTTCACGTACTGATGCCACTAACCGTGCTAAAACGCTCACTCCCGGTAACAGTATTTTTCGTTCTGCCAACCGTGCTGTAGTTAGGTCAAATAAAACACTGGGAGATTCTGCACTCAAAGTTGACCGTTGGTAAAGCCAACGCACCAGTTTCCAATGTTCAGGTTGGGAGTGAAATTCTTGGTAGCCATAGCGTTGTTTGATTAACGCTGTATGCTCCCATTTGGTTTCGGAATTTTTATATTGTTCTAAGCAGCTTGCATCCAACTGACCCAATTGAGATGTCAGATAATCAACCACCAGTAAAGGAACGTCTGTTGGGTCAGTTAAAAAAGTCCCTAAAAAGCGGACGGTACATAACTGCAATCCTAAACCCAAGCGGTTATGATTCCCTCGTCGTTTTTTAATCAGCTGTAGGTCAAGATCATCCAAGTAAAAATACTTTGCTAGTTGTTCAGCAGATGGTTCACCGTTGTAACATCCATATCTTTTCTCTTGTTCGCCACTTAAAAATTCAACTGGCATCTAGGTTGATTTTTTGACTTAAATATTATTCAGTTTGCTTATAGGATTTGCCACAATGTGGACAAAATTTAAACTTGAGCG
>JAHCSU010000036.1 GCA_023522315.1 Nostoc sp. CCCryo 231-06 | reverse complement strand
CCTGATTTTCGCTTTAGTGCGCGAAGCAAGTCTTGATAAGCTTCTTCTGGTTCTGGGGGTAAATCATCATCCCAATCACTTAAATTTGGGTTCATGAAAGTTTCGCTACGGCTTCTTTAAATTCTGGAATTCCTTGAATCAATGGATGAATATCATACCAACGCTGCATCTCTCCATCATCATCAAAATAGCGGTATTCTAAAAGACAGCGATTATACATCAAACTCCGATACAAGTCATCATTAATAATGCGCTTAGAACAAGAGACTTTTGCTAACAGACACCATTGATGATTTTCCACAGCGCGGCGATAAGTATCTCTGGCTTGAGTAATTGCTCGTCGCACCGCCTTTTCTGAAACAGGCAAATCTTCAGAACGTCCAATGGCATCTTGAGTTAACAATAGCAAATTCCTCACATGACCTCCACTCATCAAACAAAGTCTCTCTAAGGTTTGGGGACTGTCGAAAATTTCTGTTTCTAGTGATAGTTCTGGTGCAATTTGCCGAACTCGCTTCTTAATTACTTCCTTAACTTTCTTGAGTCCTGGCTGATAAATGTCCCCCTTGAGAGTGTTTACCATAATCATCGGCAAAATTTGGGGGTCGCCGTAGATATCTCTGAGGTCTGTTGCCCTTGTAGAATAGACCATTGAAATGGGGACAGTGTAAATCAAATGGCAATCTAAAGCTTGGAGTTGTTCGCTGCGGTCTAAAAAAACTTCCTCATAGTTAGTGCGGCCGTCGCCGTCTTTAACTAACACCATCCGGTCTAAGTTATCGACAATTACCGCCAGTTTATTGTAGCCATGAGGTAAGTGCTGTTTTGCATCCACCAGGAACTCATTTAACACCTGAATTAAAGTGACAGTGTAAGGATCAATTTTTTGGCGAATCTTCTGGCGTAATTCAGGAACAGCTCTTAAATTTGCGGTCAACTTGGCGAATTGAGCTAGCTGTGCTTCTACTGCGAGACTTTCAAATTCTATGGGAGTCTGCGCCAAATCTTTCAAATCTTCCCAACGGCTTTTTAACCAGTCGAGTATCGGACGAGGACTGGCAATTCCTTTTAAATCTTTGAGCAACCGACGGGTACAGGCGAGGAGAATATCTGTATATTGGGCATCTTCTGAATCGATATCCTCTTCATCAGCCGCAAAATACACAACATAAAATTGCCGATTTTCTAAATATTTCTTTAACCTGAGTAATTCTGTAGACTTCCCCGCACCCCGATGACCAGAATACAATTGGCAAGTATTTGTATCTGCCAATCGCATCCGATTTCCCAACTCTTGCTCAATATCCGCATCTCCGCGCACATCCTGACAATCTACATATTTTGGATCACCTGCGGGTAAGGGTTCAAAAGGGTTAAAGGCATTATAGAGTTTTGCGAGTAAGTCAGAACTATTAACCATAGGTAAAAAATATTGCAATGTTGTTCATAATAATGGAGATTATAGAGAATTGAGGTGCTTGGCAAAAGAAGAAATCAAAAAAATTAGGAGCCGTGTGCAACTTTCTCTCAAACCTAACCCCCAACCCCTTCCCTACAAGGGAAGGGGAGCAAGACTTAAAGCCTCTCTCCGTTTCGGGGAGAGGTTTGGAGAGGGGTTTTAAGAAATAAGTCGGACATCGCATGACTTAGGCAAAACTATACGCGGTAGGGGGAATTCATAAATTGCCCTACCTGAAAATTAGGTTTAGGCTATTATTTGCATAATTTTTGAAAAAGTAAAATAAATCAGCAGTATTGTTTCCGTCATCGGCTCAAGGTGCTGTTACTTTCACTAGTTTTTCGGGAATCCTGTAGTTGTATAACCACCAAATTAATCAGTCCATAAGATTAGGCAGGCATTGTTTATGCAACTCATCACCTCATTAGATATTAGAAATTCAGAATATTTATCAAAAAATCGGCTCATCAGTTATCACCACCAGTTGCGTCTAATTTTTTCGCTGGGTAATCAGGTAAAAAACGTTCTGGAAATTGGGATTTTTAATTCTCTGTTAACAGATATCCTGAAGAACAATGGATACAACGTCACTACCGCTGATGTTGATCACAACCTCAATCCAGAAATAATTTTGGATTTGACAACAGATTTTTCATTGCCAAAAGATAAATTTGATGCGTAGTTTACCGCCGCAGGCATCGTTTTGTTTCAAGTGCTGGAACACTTACCTTACGAACAGTCAGAAGAAGCCCTAAGAAAACTTGGCATTGCAACAAAGAAATTTTTGGTGATTTCCATTCCTTTTTGCACCGAATACTTTGCATTTCAGCTAAAAACCTCTTTCTCAGGCAGACCAAGACATTTATTACTCAATGTGCCAAAATTCTGGGGTACAAGGCCAGTATGCGACGAACACTACTGGGAAATGGGTTTGAAAGGATATCCCAAAGAGCGGATTTTAAACTCCGTTGCCAACGCTGGGTTAACTGTCAAGCAAGAATTTATCGATCCCACTTATCCGTACCACTATTTTTTGGTGTTGGAGAAAACTAGCAGTAATACTTAGGCAGCAGTTTCAACTAGGCTAATTAACCTGCGTTGAAAATCGGGAGTAGGGAAATCCGAATCAGAAAATGGGGGCAAACAATCCTCAAAAAAGGTGCAATCGCCTAAGTTATGCTTTTAAAATCCTAATTGGTATCATCCTCTCCTGTGTTCTCCGGGTTTATCCTGGAAAACAGAGGGCTAGGCTGTATTAGCCACTATCATCATTTTAGATACTAACATCGCTAACATCGAAGATTACCAATTATGCTAGAACAAGGCACTATCAGTATTCATACTGATAATATTTTCCCAATCATTAAGAAGTCGCTCTACTCAGATCACCAAATTTTCTTGCGGGAACTCGTATCCAACGCTGTAGACGCTATCCAAAAGCTGAAAATGGTATCCCGCGCCGGAGATTATGCTGGAGACATCGGCGAACCGGAAATTGAAATTGCCATTGACAAAGAGAAGAAAACCCTATCCATCTCCGATAATGGGATCGGGATGACCGCGGATGAAGTTAAGAAATATATCAATCAGGTTGCCTTTTCTAGTGCTGAAGAATTTATTCATAAGTATGAAGGCAAATCAGATCAACCCATAATCGGTCACTTCGGACTTGGTTTTTACTCTTCCTTCATGGTGGCGCAAAAGGTAGAGATTGATACCCTTTCGTATCAAGAAGGGGCGCAGGCAGTTCACTGGACTTGTGATGGTTCTCCAGCTTTCACTCTAGAAGAGTCGCCCCGAACAACTCGCGGCACTACTATTACTCTCAGCCTGCAAGGAGAAGAAGAGGAATTTCTAGAGTCAGCACGGATTAAGAATCTTGTCAAGACCTATTGTGATTTCTTACCAGTAGCAATCAAATTGGAAGGCGAAGTATTAAATAAGCAAAAAGCCGCGTGGCGAGAGTCTGCAAGTAATCTCAGTGAAGAAGATTATTTAGAGTTTTACCGCTACCTGTATCCTTTTCAGGAAGAACCGCTGTTGTGGGTACATCTAAATACTGACTATCCCTTTATCATCAACGGGATTCTATATTTCCCAAAAATGAGGCCGGATGTAGATGTTACTAAGGGGCAGATCAAGCTATTTTGCAATCAAGTTTTTGTTAGCGACAACTGCGAAGAAATTATTCCGCAATTTCTGACTCCAATGCGGGGTGTGATTGATAGCACCGATATTCCCTTAAACGTATCGCGCAGTGCATTGCAAGGCGATCGCACCGTACGGAGAATTGGTGATTACATTGCCAAAAAAGTAGGCGATCGCCTCAAAGAACTTTTCCGCGATAATCGTGAACAATACATTAGCGCCTGGAAGGATCTTGGTACTTTTGTAAAATTCGGCGTTCTCAACGACGAGAAATTTAAAAAACAAATCGAAGATATTATCGTCTTCCGTACCACCGCCAAGCTGACAGAAAAAGTTGCTGCGGAAGCTCCAGTGGTTGAGGTACAGTCTTCAGACGGGGATGCTTGGCAAGATGTCACTCCTTCCCCATCCAGTACTGACTTATCCGCACCCAGCGCTCCTTACACCACACTGAAAGAGTACCTCGAACGTAACAAAGAACGCCACGAAAACCGGGTTTTCTACAGCACCGATGAAGCAACCCAAGCTACATATATAGAACTACATAAAAATCAAGGCTTGGAAGTCCTATTTATGGACTCCTTCATCGATACCCACTTTATCAACTTCCTAGAGCGTGAATATCAGGATGTTAAATTTATCCGGGTGGACTCCGATTTAGATAATACCCTACTGGAACAAGACAAAGCTGCCGAAATTGTTGATCCCAACACGAACAAAACCCGGAGTGAGACTATCAAAGAGTTATTTGAGAAATCTCTCAACAAACCCAAACTCAACATCCGCACCGAAGCTTTGAAATCAGACGATCCTCAAGGTACACCACCTGCGATCGTTCTTCTACCAGAGATTCTGCGCCGTATGCGAGAAATGAACGCTATGATGCAGCAGCAGACAGCAGAGTTTCCCGAAGATCACATTTTGCTGGTAAATACTGCTCACCCGCTGATTCAAAATCTGGCAAATCTTAATCAAGGTAGTATTATTCAAGGTGAGAGTCAATCGTCTACAGATCAGTTAGTGAACTTGATTTGCCAACACGTCTACGATTTAGCGCTGATGTCTCAGAAAGGATTTGACGCTGAGGGAATGAAATCCTTTGTCGAGCGCTCGAATGAGGTACTCACCAAGCTGACGGAACAAGCTAGTAAGTAAGAATAGTTAGGAGTTTGGAGTTTGGAGTTTGGAGTTTGGAGTTTGGAGTTTGGAGTTTGGAGTT
>JAHCSU010000358.1 GCA_023522315.1 Nostoc sp. CCCryo 231-06 | reverse complement strand
GTTTATTTCTTTTCATACAGAAAGAACTACAGTTTTCAAGGTGGACGCGGTTTATATCCCCGACTTCTTTAAGAAGTCGGGGATATACTTGTCTCAGATTTTGACGCTCCTTCCAAGGCTTAGTGACTCGCTAACGCTCAACTTTCCACGTCATGTAGAAATTCAGGCGATCGCTAATGCCAAAAATTCCCCCAATCAAATACCTGTGTTTGCTAAACTTTAATCTTGCATTTTTAGAGTTTTTATAGTAAAAAATCAACCAGAGCTTAGATAAAATCTTGCCAAAACTAGCTAAAATCAATGCTGTTAGCAACCAAGAGCGATGTTTACGATGGTCACTGACTTGTACTGAGCGTCTTGCCCTGAGCGAAGCCGTTCGCGCAGCGTCTCGTTGGCGCAGCCTCTCGTAGAGAAGAGAAGGGAGCCGAAGTAGCTTTGTCGTACTCCTACGGAGAAGCAAGCTACGCGCAGCGTCTCGTAGAGAAGTGCGGGCTACGCCTACCCCAATTGTTGAATAACTGTGAATCCTTGATGAAAATACAGCCAAGCTAATATCTTAGCCAGCAAATTACTGTAAGTATAAACATAGGTAATTTCAAATCATCTATGCAGCTACTTGCCCTCTAGACCGGAACAATTTCTGAACTTAGACAATCTTATAAATGGTCATCTTCAGTAAATTGCACTCAGGTAAATATTACTATCTTGGCTGAAGCAAGGGTTTATAGCGCTTAAACGCTACTTGAAACGTAGGACAACTTGCTACTTAAATGATGTTTAATTTTCCCGAAGTGCTTTTGATCCCCATTTCGATAGAATGACTAGGCAGAACCCTAAAACTAAAAACCGCTTTTGACTGCGACGCCCATGAATCAACTGAACAATGGTTTTACGATATTTCTAAGTCTGCTAGTCGAGGCGATGCCTTTTTTACTTCTTGGGGTTTTATTCTCTAGTTTGCTACTATTTTTTGTTGATGAGCGCAAATTAGTAGAAAAAATGCCCAAAAATCCACTGCTAGGTGCTTTAGTTGGCAGTATGATCGGCTTTTTCTTTCCGGTGTGTGAGTGCGGGAATGTACCAGTAGCGCGGCGGTTCCTAATTCAGGGAGTACCCACACCAGTCGCAATTGGTTTTTTGCTAGCAGCACCAACAATTAACCCAATTGTCATTTGGTCAACTTGGACAGCATTTCGAGATCAGCCAGAAATAGTAGTCTTACGAGTCGTATTTTCCCTAGCAATTGCCACAATTATCGGGTATGCTTTCAGTTTTCAAAAGGACTTAAATCCCATAGTCCAACCTGCGATCGCTCGGTATATGAAGTTTAATCCGCCCGCACAGCCACAAACCAAACGCCGTGGTAAACGTTATCAAGTACAACAAGAAGCAACAGTACCGAATCTGTTACAATCCGGGACTTATATCTTAGGAGGGAAAGCAGGTATACCTCTGCGTATAGATCCAAATTTGGTGCCGCCTACCTTAATCTCTACCTCCGATAAACCGCTTGCAGATAAACTGCGCCTAGTGGTGGATAATAGCATCCAAGAATTGCGGGAACTGGGCGGAGTGATGATTTTAGGAAGTGCGATCGCTGCTGCTATTCAAGTGCTAGCTCCCCGTGAATTAATTCTCAGTTTGGGTGCTGGGCCGATTAGCTCAATTGTAGTCATGCTGATATTAGCAGTAGTGGTGTCAATTTGTTCTACAGTCGATTCTTTCTTCGCCCTATCTTTTGCCTCAACCTTTAGTAGCGGTTCATTGTTGGCATTTCTGGTGTTTGGGCCAATGATTGACATCAAAAGTGTTGGTTTGATGTTATCGATTTTTAAACCCAAAACTATCTTTTACTTATTTGCTTTAGCAGCCCAATTGACATTTTTGTTCACTCTTTTCCTGAACTTGCACGTCTTTTAAAAAATTATTTGTCATTTGTCCTTTGTGAATGATTAATGACCAATGACTAATAACTAATGACTAATGGCTAACAAAAATCCCAAATCTAAAATTCCAAATCTGTCACTCCCTTGGCTGGATGCTCTAGCAATTACAGCCTGGGGCATTTTGATGTTGAGATATTGGCTAACTAACAAGCTGAACCTATTGATTCATCCAAATTACTTTTGGTTGGTGATTGTGACTGGTATCAGCTTCATCATTATTGGTTTGTTCAAGATGCAGGAACTTTGGCAACGGCGTCGCCGTGATGTTACACCAAACACCCAGCATATTAGTTTATTTCCCCCTGGTTGGGGCAGTGCTTTGTTGTTGACTACAGCGATTCTAGGTTTTATCATTACACCGCAAGTTTTTGCTAGTGACAAAGCACTCCAAAGGGGTGTGACGACTGATTTATTAGGAAGCACACGTGTTAAACCACAAGCCTTTCGGGTTACTGTTCGTCCAGAAGAGCGATCGCTCGTAGACTGGGTACGCACCGTCAATGTCTATCCAGAACCAGATGCATACACAGGACAAAAAGTCAAGGTGCAGGGATTTGTCATCCACCCGCCCGATATAGGAAAAGAATATTTGTTTTTAGCACGATTTGTCTTAACTTGCTGTGCAGCAGATGCTTACCCTGTGGGATTACCCGTCAAACTGCCAAACAATCAAGAACCTTATTCTCCTGACACCTGGTTGGAAGTAGAAGGACAAATGGTAACAGAAAATTTGGCAGGTAAACGCCAACTTACCATTGCCGCTACCTCTCTCAAAAAGATTCCTCAACCCCAAAATCCTTATAGTTATTAATTAATTATTTGTTGATGACAAATGACAAATGACCAATGCTTAACGACAAATGACCAAATCTAAAGCATTTATCCAACCACTGGATCGGATAGCGATCGCACTAATGCTACTGCTGAGTGTGCTGATTGGGTTAATCATATTGCAAGGTGATGTAGTGACTGCTCGTGTCCGGGAATTTACCTGGGAAAATCAACAAATTGGGGCAGAAGATAATTCTTTCACTCTCACCTTCAGCCGCCCAATGGAAGTAAAAAGCGTAGAGGATAACTTGAAAATCGAGCCACCCCTAGCAGGTAAATTCAGTTGGGCTGGGCGGCGGATGGTTTATACACTGGTAACACCAGCGCCTTATGGTACGAATTATAAAGTGCAGTTACAGGGAGCCAAAGATAAGTTTGCAAAGCAAGAAGGCAAAAATCGCCTGATACAGCCCTTTGTTGGTAGCTTCCGCACACGCGATCGCATCATTCTTTACATAGGAACCGATAAAGAAGAACAGGGACGATTAGTTCTTTACAACTTAACCCAAGAGCAAAAAAGGCTCCTTACCCCTCAAGACCTGATAGTAATGGATTTTGAGTCCTTTCCTGATGGGGGAAAAATTTTATTTTCTGCTCGCGCCGCTAAGAACCAAGACTTACTTTCAGCCCAACTGTACACAGTGACAACAGGTGTTCCTGGTAAATCTGGGCAAGAAGTAGAACCAGCAGGCAAAGTTGACTTAGTTTTAGATAGTAAAGATTATCAAAACCTGAAATTTGACTTATCACCTGATGGGCAAACTATTGTAATTCAACGGGGCAATAAAACTAATCCCGGCGACTTTGGGCTATGGTTTATGCCAGCAAGCAGTGACGCTTCAGCAGAAAAACCCACCCCTAAACGTCTGCAAAGCCAACCTGGGGGAGATTTTATGATCACACCAGATAGTCAAGCCGTAGCAGTTGCCCAAGGACAGGGAGCAGCCATCCTACCACTGCAAGGTGATGCCAGCAAACCCCTAGATTTTCTGCCGCAGTTTGGTTTGGTACAGGCTTTCTCCAAAGATGGCTCTCAAGCAGCGATGGTAAAATTTAATACAGATTACACGCGAGATTTGTTTTTAGTAACAAACCAAGGTGTGCAGAAACAACTATTAAAAACTACAGGCTCAATTCTCAGCTGTCAATTTGATATCGCCTCACCCACCCTCTATTGCTTGCTGACACAGCTAGTATCCAAGGAACAATACATAGAACAGCCTTATGTGGTGGCAATTGACCTCAAAACCGGGCAACAGAAACCACTGCTAGTACTGCCTCCCGCTCAACGAAATGTGCAAATGAGTTTATCTGCTGATGGTTTGGGCTTGTTATTTGACCAAGTAGTACCGCAGACAAACCCCCCAGCATCATTACCCACAAACACTTTGAAAACTGATGACGGAGATGCGATCGCAACCAGTAGCTTATGGTTAATGCCTCTGTTACCCATCGCTGATGCTGCAACTGTTGAAATTAGACCAGAACAACTCCCCTTAGCCGGATTTCGTCCTCGCTGGCTACCTTGAAATAGAGGCAAGGGAGCAGCCCAGTAACTAGAGGTAACTCACAGTTGGTTGTCTCTGTCAATGGTAAATCCTACAGGATGATTATTGAATAATAGATACCTGTACTGGCATCTATCCTAAGTAATAAAAAACTCAAATTAAAAATGTATTTAAGGATACATTTTTAATTTATATATTAAGGCGGATGCGATTATAAACCGCGTCCATCTTGAAAACTGTAGTTATTTCAGTATGAAAAGAAAAAA
>JAHCSU010000357.1 GCA_023522315.1 Nostoc sp. CCCryo 231-06 | reverse complement strand
CGATCGCGATCGCCCACATACTATCATAAAATCATACCTTGGCAATTGCGTAAACGTAGCGATCGCTTTTGGCTGTCGGTTAAGATGGCAACAATGTAGATATTAATATTATGGCTGCAAATAGAATCAGGGTTGCTAAAGATAAGGCTGAGTTGGTGAAATCTCTAGTAGCATCAAAAGACACAACTGCGCCTTTCCAAACTTATGTAGAAGTAATGGTGTTTGCAGCAGCTTTAGGCGTTAAATATAAAAAGCGCGTTCCTTTGGGGGAAACCACAAAAAGAGAACCATCTCCAATTCCACAAGAAAATTTTGCTTCATTGGGATATGACTTAATCATTAAATTATTAGGAATAAATGAAACTAAAGATATCAACATCCTCTCATCTAGAGAAGAACAAGATGAAGATAAACGTACTCAAATATTTGAAGAGTATGCTAATGGAGGACTGGAAATTTTACAAAATGAGTTGCGAGGTTCTGTTGACTACTCAGAGCGACTTTTATTAGTTCTGATTTCTGAAAGAGGCACAAAAGAACAGCTAGAAGAAGAATTTGACCTGAGTAAATTCTTAAATTAATTTTTTTGCTTGCTTAATTAAGCTATTAAATATGAAAAATATAGCATATTATTGTCAACGGTTTTCTGAATTAAATGTAAGTAGTAGCCGGAAGCGTGGTAATGCTCAATATAAACCAATATTACTTTTATCTGTAATTGATTTGATTGCGCGGGGTATTATTACGACGAATGAAATTCCCGTTTCCGACGAATTAATTCAAACATTTGAGAGATATTGGAATGTAATCGGTTCTCCGTCTTACAAAGGTGGCTTACACTATCCTTTCTTACATCTGCAAAATGAGTGCTTTTGGTACTTAAAATTTAAGCCTGAATTTAATGGGTTACAGCCAAAAACAATTAACAAATTAAAAGAGGCTGTTGAATACGCATATCTAGACAATGAATTATTTAACTTTTTGCAAGATGAATTTTCCCGAAAAGAACTAATTGACGCACTTGTGGCAGCTTTCTTTTCTGATAATGAAAATGATATAACAGCTATTTTACAAATAAATCAAGCTTTTCAAGATGACCAAGTAGAGATAGAAAAATTAATTGAAACAGGAAATTTAGATACTAATCCCAGATGGGGGTGGAAACGAGCAGTTATTAGAAATGCTTTCTTCAGGACAGCAATTATACATATTTATGATTACAGATGTACCTTTTGTGGACTCAAAGTAACTAAAAAAGTAAATCAAAATATTGTGGATGGCGCACACATCAAGCCGTTCTCACAGTTTTATGATAGTAAAATTAATAATGGAATTGCTCTTTGCAAAAATCATCATTGGGCATTTGATAGGGGTTGGTTTGCTGTAGATGAGCAATACAAAATCATCGTTAGCAATGATTTGGAAGAAGTATCTCCCCATGCTAAACCTATGAAAGATTTTCATGGTGAAACAATACTTCTACCAAATACAGATAAACACTTTCCAGGACTGGAAGCGCTGCAATGGCATCGCCAAAATATATTTCAAGCATAATTACAAGATAGGTGGAAGTCCTACCGCTTTCGGTTCAACAAACTTGCCATCAAAACCTATAGTTTTATCTTCCATAGTCCTAGCATCCGCTAAAGCTTTGCGAAGTTCAGCACGTTCCATCTGTTCCTGAATTCCACCCAGGATATAAACCAATAACTTCGTTGCTAAATCTCGCCCAGCAACCTGCACCCGCTTTTTGTTTGGGTCATACACAACCCCATACCAGAGAGATTGCGGATATTCCATACCACTAAAGCCGCCTTGCTGGTCAAACTTCCGCAGTTTCTTAAAAATATCTGTCAGGGAAAAACCTTTTTTAAATACCAAAATTCCCAAAGCTTGCGCTAATGCAACTTGAGCAACCGGACGGAAAAGCATATTTCCTTCACCTCCATCCTTCTCAAAGCTGAAGCGCCGTAAAGCTGGTGTATCCTCGTGTTCTAAAATTTTATAACTGGAAAGACTAGCCAAATTATCAAATAGCTTGCTAAATTCCTGAATCCCCTGCTCAAGTTCTTCATCCTCTGGACGCATGGGAATTAGACCTTTCTCCAAGGGTTTCCAGTGGGGGAACTTTTGAGCCAAATATCGCTCAGACATATCTTGCAGAGCTTGCAAAGTGGTTAAAACTGTAGAATTGGAAGCCACTGTTGCACTATTCCAATTGACGCGGGGATTGCGCTCTTGTCGTTGTTCTAATAATGGATGTGTAACTGCAATTTTTCTAGCAACGATCGCAAAACCATCATCTTCATTCAACTGTGTTAGTTGCCCTTTAGTCAAGGGTGCAGCCATCAAGTTGACATGAACAAAAATCGATCTTACCCTCCGCCTTGCCTGGGTGCGAGTTTCCCCAGCCGCTACTGCACAGATGAACTCAATACCAATTTTTTCCTTGGGTAAATTTTGCAAGTAAGCAAGGTCTACTTGGTACTTTTCTATCAAATCATTTACTGTAATAAAACTGTCATCAGCACCTTTATCTTTTTTATAGCGCTGGAGTTTACGAGTTTTGATTAACTCCATCAAACCCTGAACCCCCATTAATCGGTGTTGACCATCTAGTGCATAAATGGTGACATCATCCTCAGAAATATTTAGCAGACCTACCTTACCGTTTTTATCTAGGGGTATAAAATCAGTCGTAGATTTTGTGGCGCGTCCTTCGCTATCCCACTCAGCAGCTTTGGGATTATCCACCCACGGTTGATTAATCACCACCAGCACCGGCGGAAACTTATGGTTGTCTCTCGCCGCTAAATACTGGACTAGCGGTGCTTGACGTGACCAATCAAGGGGACGTTGCTGAATTTCATCAATACTATCCGCGTCAATCTCGACATTATCAGTTTCAGGATTGTATTTTTTCTGAAACAGAGGTAAACCAGAGGCGAAGTGAACCCGACCTGCAAACCATTCCAATGTAACAGAACTAACATAAGCCTCAGTACCACCCATCTCGGTTTTTTGAACGAGAATCTGATCTTTTCTCCCTAAAAACTTCTCTAGGAGTAAAGCTAGTACCTGTTTTTCCTTGTTTTCTCGTTCCAGGTACTCTCTAGCAATGTCAGCAGTTGGGTCAGATGCACTATCTTTCATGTTAAATTTTAAAAACAGAATAGTATTATGTAGTTTAATTATCCAAAGAATTGGATATAAGTAGTAAAGTTTTTAAAAACTTTTTTAACCCAGGTCGATCGGTTTTGTCTATGTAGACGCGAATTCTATTCGCCGGGATATTAGTGTTTCGAGAGAGAAGGAGAAATGACTACAGCACAACAAGCAGAAAATAAAGGTCAGCAAACACGTACTGTAGCAGAGTTAGTGGAAGATATCAAAGCTCTCACCACTGAAATTCAAGAATTGTATTGTTTAGATGAGATACCTTGGGTGGTGGGCTATTCCGGTGGCAAAGATAGTACTGCTACCTTACAGCTTATCTGGAATGCGATCGCAGCACTACCAGTTGAAAAGCGAAAAAAGACTATTCATGTTATTACAACTGACACACTCGTAGAAAACCCTGTGGTCGCTGTTTGGGTACGCAAATCCTTAGAAAGGATGAGGGTTACTGCTAAAGAACAGAAAATGCCCATTGAACCCCATTTATTACAACCAGAAATCAAAGAGACATTCTGGGTAAGCTTGATTGGTAAAGGTTATCCAACACCGCGAGGAAAATTTCGTTGGTGTACAGACCGTCTGAAAATTCATCCTTCTAACCGCTTTATCCGTGATGTGGTTAGAGTAAATGGGGAAGTTATTCTTGTTTTAGGTACGCGCAAGGCTGAAAGTGTCAAACGTGCTATCTCGATGGAAAAACATCAAGCAGGTAGCCTAAAAGATCGCCTCGTTTCTGATTCAAGTTCACCTACATCTCTGCTTTACCATAGTCCAAGTTTGCCTAATTCTTTAATTTATAGCCCCATCGAAGATTGGCGTACTGATGAAGTTTGGATTTACCTAAATCAGTGGCAAAACCCTTGGGAATATAGCAATAAAGACTTGTTCACCATGTATAGAGGTGCTACAGCAGATAATGAATGTCCTCTAGTTGTTGATACTTCTACTGCTAGCTGTGGTGATTCTCGATTTGGCTGTTGGGTTTGCACAATTGTTAGTAAGGATAAATCAATGGAGGCAATGATTCAAAATGATGAAGAAAAAGAATGGATGCAGCCTTTATTAGATATTCGCAATGAATTAGATAATAGAGATGACCACGACAAAAGAGACTTTCGTCGCCTCTGGGGAGAAGTCCAACTTTTTGAACGTCATGTAGATGGTAAAGCCTCTATTGAACCAATTTATGGCCCCTATACCAAATATTGGCGAGAACATTGGCTTAGACGATTATTAGAAGCGCAAACAAAAACCCGTCGTACAGCGCCAGAAAATATGCGCGACATCACCCTAATTACTCTAGAAGAAATGAGTGAAATTCGCCGTATTTGGCTAGAAGAAAAACACGAATTTGATGATAGCTTACCTCGGATTTATCAAGAAGTGACTGGCGAAGAATTTCAAGACCCCCGCCCTGGTGCTGACTATAGCCTACTAGGTCGTGATGAATGGATAGTATTAGAAGAAATCTGTGAAGGTGACGCGATGCACTTGGAACTCATGGCGAAATTGTTAGACACAGAACGCCAGTATCGCAAAAAGACTCGTCGCGTGGGAATATACGATACCCTAGAAAAATGTTTTAATACGAGTTCTCGTTCTCCAGAAGATGCGATTAAAAATGCTCGTTTGAAACGCGAATTAAGCGAGGCAGTTAGTCAAGGTGATGTTACAAAAGTCAAGCAGATGACTTTAGGCGATGTTCCAGCAATCAATGAAGTAAATGAAGGTAAAAGTGATGAACAGGTAACTTGGGCAAGTATGAAATTTAAAAAGGAAAATTTAGAAGAATAGAAGGCGGCAGTCAACAAACTACTTAAAGAACACTTGACAAAGTTTGGTTATCTTCACACAAGCGAGGTTCTATGATTCAAGCCATACACAAATTAGTAACTTTTGAAGATTTTGCAGCTTGGCGACCTGAAGGTGGAAGATACGAATTACATGATGGCGTGATTGTTGAAATGGCACAACCAGTGGGAGATCATGAGGATGTTATTGGTTTTTTGGCGCTAGAAATATCTGCTGATATCAAGCGTCTAAATTTACCTTATTTCATTCCAAAAACTGTATTAGTCAAACCATTTGAAGGTGAATCAGCTTATTCACCAGACGGATTAATAATCAATCGACCAAATTTAGTGAATGAGCCTTTATGGAAAAAGGAATCAACTGTATCTCAAGTTGCATCTATTCCATTAGTTATTGAAGTTGTTAGTACTAATTGGCGGGATGATTACTACAAAAAATTAGCTGATTATGAAGCTATAGGTATTCCTGAATATTGGATTATAGATTACGCGGCTTATGGCGCTAGGAAGTTTATTGGCAATCCTAAACTGCCTACTATATCCATTTATGAATTAATTGATGATGAGTACCAAGTTACTCAATTTAGAGGCGATACCCATATTGTCTCGTCTACTTTCCCAGAATTGAATTTAACCGCCGAACAGATTTTTCAAGCTGGAGGTGTGCAAATCTAGCCACGCTCACCAACACCGAGACAGATGCGATCGCATTTCTTAGCAGTTAGTGATGGTATTATCTATATTTCATAGAAAATATTTTTTCTCAACGCGTAAGTTATAAGTCAATACGGTTCAGTTAAGGATAATTGTAGGTTGGGTTGAACGTAGTGAAACCCAACAAAGTACCGAAAATGTTGGGTTTCGTCCCTCAAACCAACCTACATTGGTTTTTGACTTTAACCCAAGCGTATTGAGTTATAAGTAATCACACAAAATCATCTAATTAATTTTATCTGATTCCTTTTATCACAAACTTTCTGCTTCTGCGATCGCTGTTGAACTCATGTTAATCTTAAAAACTAATGATATTTCTTGAACTCGTTCTACAAAACTTTGGCCCATACAGTGGGAAACAGGTAATCAACCTTAACCCAAAAATTGATGAGGAAACCTCACATCCAATTATCCTTTTAGGCGGTATGAATGGCGGTGGAAAAACTACACTTATGGATGCCATTCGTCTTGCCCTTTATGGCCCCCGCGCCCAATGTTCGAGCCGTGGTAATTTAAGTTATAACGATTTTCTTAATCAATGTGTTAACAGCAAAACAGATCCAGTTGAAGACACCCGTATTGAATTACTTTTTGAACATATTGAAAACGATAAACCAATAAAATACCGTGTTGTGCGTAGTTGGACAAAAAATCCTAAAGACGGTAAAGATACATTAGGTATTTTAGGCGACAGTGATACATGGCCTGATGCTTTAGTTAATATCTGGGATGAATATATTGAAAATCTCCTGCCATTAGGGATTTCTAACTTATTTCTCTTTGATGGTGAACAGGTTAAAGAACTCGCAGAACAGGAAACACCACCATCAGTTGTAGTAGATGCAATTCGCGGACTTTTAGGTTTAGAGTTAGCAGATCGTTTAGCAGTTGATTTAGATATCTTAGTTAACCGGAAACTTAAAGAAGTTGGTAATAGTAAAGATTTAGCAAATCTAGAGGAAATTGAAACTAGGTTAACCCAACAACAAGAAGATTATCAAACAACAGGAGAAAAAGTAGAAACTCTCAAAAATCAGGTAGAAGAGTTAGAACAAAAGCAGCAAGAAGCCTTTGATAAATTCATTTCTGAAGGTGGGAAGATTGCAGCAGAACGCAATCAACTAGAAGTACAGCAAAATACAAAAACTGCGGAAATTGAACAAGTACGTCAGTCAATGTGTGAATTGGTGGCTGATGTTTTACCTCTGGCATTAATTCCCAATTTGCTGACTCAGGTGCAAACACAGGGAGAAAAAGAATTTCGCCATCAACAGGTACAAATTTCTAAAGATTTGTTACTTGAGCGAGATCAGCGCTTACTCGCCTGGCTAAATCAAGCGGAAATTTCCCCGACTCAAGTTGAAAAAATTCAATCTTTTTTAGTCCAAGATGTAGATAGTTTATATGCAAAGACTCTCCAGTTAGAAGCACCTTGGTTATTAGCTGATGATGAAACTTTAAGTCAACTAGATAATTTCATATATCACTTACAAAATTCTCAACTTTCTGCAAAAGAGAAATTAGCTATTCTCAAAAATAAAGAAGAAGAAATTCATACTCTAGAAAGACAAGTGCAAACAGCAGCAGCACCAGAAGATTATACAAAGCTGCGTCAAGCACTAGAAGCGGCACAAAATCAAGTTGTTGAAGCTAAAGCTAATTACGAAACAATCTGCCGTCGTTTAGCTGAATTAGAAACTATTATTGCTAAGTCGAAAAAAGAATTAAGTGAATATACATTAGAAAATATTAAACATAAAAATAGCGAACATATTATTACCTCAGCAGCGAAAGTTCAAAACACACTTAAGATATTCTGTGAAAAATTAACCCTGCGAAAACTCAATAAATTAGAGGAGGAAGTTAAAAATTGCTTTCTTTACCTTCTCCATAAATCAGACTTAGTGCATCGGATTACTATTGATACTAAAACTTTTAGCCTTTTACTTTACGATTTAAATGGTAAACCTGTCCCTAAACATCGCCTCTCTGCTGGCGAAAAACAACTACTTGCGATCGCATTCCTCTGGGGTTTAGCCAAAGTCTCTGGACACAGACTACCAGTAGCAATCGACACGCCACTCGGTAGGCTAGACTCCTCTCACCGCAGCAACTTAGTTGAACGTTACTTTCCATCCGCTAGCCATCAAGTAATTCTGCTATCTACGGATACTGAGATTGGAAAGAAAGAAGTCGAAACACTGCGAGAAAATGAAGCGATCGCCCGCGAATATCTCCTCAAATACGACTCCTCCACCCGCCAAACAACAGTGGTAGAAAATCAATATTTTTGGTAGTAGATATCGTCTAAAAAAGATATTTACAATATATATCACGACCTTTGGAAAGTAGATAAGCAATGATGAACTCACCCCATGTATTAAAAATAGAAAATGATCTACGTGTTCTGTCATTAGAAGAATTAGAATGGTTATTAGAACGGATCGCAAAACAAGTGCAAGAAAGAAAGCAAATAGTAAATAAATTCACTGATGTTAAATATATGAAGGAACAACTAGGCGCAATGGCTAGTGATTTAGATATACAGGCAGAAATTTCCTCGATAAATCATGAATTTGGTGTTACAGAAATGGATGGTTTAGAAAAGCTGTGAGCATCGAGAGAGGAGAAATTTATTTTGTCAATCTTAATCCAGTACTGGGTCGAGAACAGGCAGCTACAAGACCAGTTTTAGTTTTATCTATAAATGCTATAAATCTATCACCTTTGGTTGTGACTGTAATTGTCGGTACGAAAGGAACAAATATTAAGCATGATTATCCAACTAATATACGAGTCTCTCCAAGTGATAGTGGATTGCTTATAGAAACAGTATTTTTATGTTTTCAAATTCGTTCTTTAGATCCAAACCGTTTTCCTGCTGATCCAGTTGGCAAAATTTCTGACTCCAAGATGCTTGAAGTTGAAACTGCGGTTCGCTACTGTTTGGGTTTATGAGCAAAAACTACTTAAATTTTTAGGAAGATTATGGAATCACCAATCGAAAGAATAAAACTGTCCCAAACAGCCAAAGACCAACTTACCAAACTCAGACGCAGCACTAAAATCGACCAATGGAATATCCTATGTCGTTGGGCGTTTTGTCGTTCCCTCGCAGAACCAACCACACCCTCGCCCGTCCCAATTCCCCAAGATAGCAACGTCGAAATGACTTGGCGCGTCTTTGGCGGCGAAATGTCCGATATTCTCCTCCTCGCCCTCAAACAACGCTGTCACAATGACGGCTATCCCACCGACAAAGAAACCCTAGCCACCCAATTCCGTTTACATTTGCATCGCGGTATTGGCTATTTAGCAGGCGATCCAAATATCAAGAAAATTGAAGATTTAATTGAACTAGCGGTTAAAAATTGAAAGGATATTAGTTGACTGTTAACTGTTAACTGACAACTAATATTATGCCTGAAGCGCTAGAAATCGAGCGTCATAGAGCTGCGATCGCTCGCACTGATTTATCTCGCCCCGTGCGATTAGCAATAGAATGGGCAATCCTAACTCAAGACACCACTTTTTTTGACTACGGTTGCGGCTACGGTGGCGATGTCCAGCGAGTAAAAAACTTAGGCTACACCAGTGCAGGCTGGGACCCTTACTACTATCCCGATCTACCACGTATCGCCGCCGATGTGGTCAACTTGGGCTATGTCCTCAACGTTATTGAAGACTCAGAAGAACGCCGTCAAAGCCTGATCCAAGCTTGGGAACTCACGGCGAAAGTTTTAATTGTCGCGGCTCAAATACTGATTAACGCACCCAGCAAAACCCAACTTGCTTACAATGATGGCATTGTGACGCGCCGCAATACTTTTCAGAAATATTACGAACAAGAAGAACTCAAAACTTATATTGATGAAGTTTTAAATGTAGATGCAGTACCGATCGCACTAGGCGTTTACTTTGTTTTTCGAGATGAAGCTGAAAAAGAAAGTTACAAAGCTATCCGCTTCTTTTCTACCACTTCTACACCGCGAGTCCGCATCCCCGTTAAGCGGTTTGAAGACTATCAAGAACAGCTGCAACCACTCATGGCTTTTTTTACCAAGCGCGGTAGATTACCTGTTAAAGGCGAATTGGAAAATGAACAGGAATTACTGAGCGAATTTGGTAACTTCCGCCGCGCCTTTGGTGTAATTTTACAAGCTACCGACGAAGCTGAATGGGATGCGATCGCTTACCGTCGTTCTCTGGATATCCAAGTTTATCTCGCCCTCACCCACTTTGATAAACGTCCTGCATGGCAGAAACTAGCCCCAGAAATGCGCCACGATATCAAAGCCTTTTTTAGTAGTTATGAAGAAGCTTGTCAAGTAGCCGACCAAAAACTTTTCAGCTTGGGTAAACCTGGGGTGATTCAAACTGCGTGCGAAAAAAGCAAAATTGGTAAACATACGCGTGGTGCGCTTTACGTCCATGTTTCAGCTTTAGCAGCACTTGACCCCGTGCTGCGAATTTGTGAAGGTTGCGCTAGCCGTACCATTGGACGTGTCGATGAAGCCACATTAATCAAATATCACACTGATAAGCCGCAAATATCCTATCTGTCTTACCCCGAATTCGACACCGATCCCCACCCCGCGTTAAAAGCCAGCATAGGTATTGATTTAAAAACCCTATTCGTCACTCATCGAGACTACGAACCTAGGGCAAATCCGCCGATTTTGCACCGTAAGGAAACATTTGTTACCAGCAACTACCCTCGTTACGAAGAATTTGCTAAACTCACCCAACAAGAACAGGAATTAGGGCTGCTTAACCAAAAAAGCGACATTGGTACGCGTGAAGGTTGGGAAAAATGCCTCGCCGCACACAGAGTAGAAATCAGGGAGCATCAGGTTTATCCAATTCAGAAAAGTTAAGCAAAAGCTAAGACTTTCCAAGCATTCTTGATGAGCATATCAGCCAAGAAGATTTGGTGCAAACTGGCGTATATGCATGAGATGGTATAGCAGTGTGGCAAGATAACTGCAATTGGCTAATACCAATTTTACGTGAAGCGCACAGCTTTATAATTCTTGCATTTGTATGATAGGCGCTTGCTGCGTCCGATAACATGCATTCTTAAGTGAAATTAATCAAAGGTGATAAGGAATGTTTAAACAATGAGAGAAATGCAAGCACTGCGACAAGCCGTCCAAAGTCGTAAGATGGGTGCTTTGTTATTGCTAGGTTTTGCATCTGGATTGCCCTTGTTTTTAACTAGTAGAACGTTGCAGTTGTGGATGCAAGATGCCAAGATTGATATAGGGAAAATTACTTTATTTGGTCTGCTGGCTTTGCCTTATTCCCTAAAATTCTTATGGTCTCCTTTATTAGATAGATTTATACCGCCAGTTTTGGGAGGAAGGCGGGGTTGGCTAGTAATCACGCAACTCGGATTAGCATTAGCGATCGCACTTCTAGCATTACAACAGCCTGCCCAAAATGACCAAGTACTACAAGTTCTAGCAATCAACTGTCTGATCATCACTTTTTTGAGTGCCACCCAAGACATTGCCGGTGATGCCTACCGTACGGACATTTTAAATCCCCTAGAATCCAAAACAGGTGCATCAGTTTGGGTTCTAGGCTATCGTTTAGCCCTGTTTATTACCAGTTCCTTAGCTTTGGTATTAGCAGATCATATCCCTTGGAATGGTGTTTACTTACTCATGGCAGCTTTAATGGCAGGGAGTATGCTGACAACTTTATGGGCGCCAGGGGAACCAAAGATCCGCGACATACAAAAAGCTGCGCCTCTATCTTTTAAAGATGTCATTTTTCTGCTATTTATAACTGTGTTGGTAGTTGGATTAATCGGAGGTGTATTTGTCGGCTTTATCGCCCTACCTGTATTTTATTGGCTATTAGCAACTTTGATATTAGCCTGGATAGTCACGTCTTTGTTATTACCGACAGAGTTATTAAGTGAGGTAAGAGAAGATAGTCCGCCCCAAAATTTACAAGAAGCAATTTTCCTACCATTCAAGGAATTCTTTCACCGATTTGGGCTGACTCAAGGTAGCGTTATCCTAGTTTTTATCGTCCTCTATAAGCTAGGTGATTCTTTGGTGGGAATCACAGCGAATTTATTTTTGCGGGAAATCAGTTTTACCAAAACTGAGATTGGGGCAATTCAAGCTGGAATGGGCTTTATAGCGACGACAGTCGGCGTATTAGTCGGTGGCGTCATTATGACTAAAATTAACCTCAATCGCAGTCTATGGATATTTGGCATACTGCAATTATTTAGTAACTTGGGTTATTATGCGTTAGCGGTTGCTGGCAAAGATTATTCGCTTTTAGTGTTGGCAGTGAATATCGAAAACTTCAGTGCTGGATTAGTCACAGTTGCTACAGTTGCATTTTTAATGAACCTTTGTAACCACCGCTTTACAACTACTCAGTTCGCTTTATTCTCTAGCTTAATGGCTATTAGTAGAGATGTTCTTTCAGCTCCTGCCGGAGATTGGGCTAAAGCTACAGGCTGGCCCTCATTTTTCTTGCTAACCTTAGCAGCAGCCTTACCTGGATTGCTGCTTTTACCGTTAGTTGCCCCCTGGAACCCTCAGCCAGTGGCAGTATCCAGACCAGGACTTGAGGACGAAGAAGAGGATATATGGGGAATCAAGTAGTTATTGCTGTCGGCACATTTATTCTCTTACTCACTGGTTTATTACTTGGCTATGTTCTCTCACAGTTAGTTCTAGGATATCTAGCATTTAACCTCCTAACTTTTTTCGGAACACTCAGCCTAATTTTAATTTTTGGTACACTTTATTACGTTTTATTTTGGCAGTTGCGGAGAGATCAGTCCCGGCCATCAACTATAAATCAAGGGATACCAAACCAGGTAGACGATGGTGGATCTGATAGCTATCTCAAAAACAGGCTAATCGCTAAGTTATCCGGTGACACTGCCGCTGCCGAACGGTTAATTGAACAGGCAAAGGAAACTTATCCTGGGATGCCGGAGAATTGGTATTGTGAGAGAGTCCTTGATGACTTAGAGCGCGATCGCCAATAGTGTCGAAGCAGGGAGCAGGGAGTAGGGAGTGGGGAGTGGGGATGAGGGAGAAATCAATTCAAAATTCAAAATTCAAAATTAAAGAACTTCTGTCTCTTGGCTCCTCTTTCCCGATTCCCAATACAACTCTTGGAGAGGCTGCGCCCTAAGCGTAGATATGCCGCAGGCTTTATGGCTCCTTTCGACAACTCTTGGAGACGCTACGCCTTCGCGGAGCTTTCGCTTTAGCGATACGCTCAGTACAAGTCAGTACAAGTGCCCCATCCCCAACTCCCAATTCCCATGCACAGAAAATTGCTAAAATAAATCAAGAATACTTCACAAATCTTCAGCTAGGTTCTCATAAAAGTTCCTAGCTTCTTGCAATTAAAATATGGCTATTTTTCGTCAATACATCGCCCCACTGCTTGCAGTATTAGTATTTTTATTTGCCCTAGTGGCAGTCAGCGCCCGGATCTTTTTACCCTCCGATATGGCAGCACCCGCACCAATTGAACAGGTGGGGGTAAGTTCCCAACCTATTCCAACTGATTTACTTCCAGCAGCACATAACGCGAGCTAGCTATAGCATTTCTCGTTTACGTGAGGTACAACCGTAGGGGCACGGCACTGCTGTGCCCTTACACTTCGCCATATAATGTTGTACCGCCTGTGAATGGGAACCGCTATAAGTCAATAAACGTTAGAAGTGTCTGAGCAACTACTACCTGGGTATATTATTCGCCGTGGCTCCACTTTGGAGCGATCCCTGCTGCTTAAATTCATGCAGCGAACTTACGAGGATCTCTTTCCCAATGAGGATTTTTCCCACCTAGAGCAAACAGTTAAGCAATACTTTTCTAGTGATACGCCCTTGTGGTGGGTAGAAGAGGAGGGGGAGCAGAGAGCAGGGAGCAGGGAGCAGGGGGAAATTCCTCTCCATGCCTCATTCCCAATGAGCAATGCCCATCCACCGATAGCCTGCCTCTGGGTGGGCAATGCCATAGATCAAGTGCAGGGAAACCGTCATGCTCACATTTTTATCCTCTACGTTGTACCAGAACATCGGCGACGGGGTATTGGTAGAGCCTTGATGCGATATGTGGAAAATTGGGCTATTCAAAGAGGCGATCGCCAGATTGGATTGCAAGTTTTTCAATCTAACAAACCCGCATTAAATCTTTACAATCAGTTAGGTTATCAAACCCAATCCCTGTGGATGGTAAAATTCCTGAGTGCAGAAAAATAAACTATAGGATAGCAGTAACATACTTAAGCGTCTGAGTTATGGCGTTTCTCGTTTGGATAAAACTCAACGAGGAGAAAGGAAAGTGTATAATTACGCAACTAATACTTATAGCGTTTCCTAATCACATGATGTACATCATAGCCCCCTATCGAAGAGCGGGGAGGGGGTTGGGGGTGGGGTTCTTGTATCTCACTCAACTGAGAACCGCTATATAAAGCTTTAACTTATTGGCGCGGGGGATTATGTGTTAATCCCGAAAAGGGATTGAAATGAAATTATGTATGACGAAGACGATCTAAGCCTACTTGATATTGAGGAGGAGCTAGAAAGCCCCCTAGATAAAATAGAGCCGCTAACTGCCGAATCAGTTGTGGCAAAGCCAGATCCAGAAGTGATGCTAGCCCTACTCGAAGATCCCCAGCCACAGCAAAGAATGTTAGCGGCGCGTGCTTTTTGTGATATAGAAGATGCGCGTGCTACCCCCCATCTGATTCGCCTGTTAAGTGATACTTGTCCCTTAGTGCGGGTGAGTGCAGCTTATGGACTTGGACGCAATCCTAGTTCAGAGGCAGTGAGTCCGTTAATTGCTCAACTCAACAGTGATTGGAATGGCTATGTGCGTAAAGGCGTTGTCTGGGCTTTAGGGAACTGTCGCGATCGCCGTTGTTTACCGCCCCTAGCAGATGCCCTAAGAACTGACATTTCCGCAGTGCGTTTGTGGGCTGCTAGCGCCTTAGCACAGATGGCAGATGTGGGTTATGAAGCAGTTATAGGGGCAATACCACCATTAATTGAAGCCTTAGTCAAAGACCCTGTGGCAGCAGTGCGAAGTAACAGTGGTTGGGCAATTGGTCAACTGTGCCGCGAACTGCCTTCTAATGTAGTTTATGCTACAGCGATCGACGCCTTAATTCAAGCCTTTGCCGAAGACCAAGATTTGGGAGTCCGGGCAGACGCCAAAGCCTCACTGTTAGGAGTGGGTGATCCCCGTGGTTTACAGCTGATTGAAACCCTGGAACAAGAAGGGTGGTTTTGATTTGGGCATGGGGCAATTCAATTTTGGATTTTAGATTTTGGATTTTAGATTGAAATTTAATCCAAAATCCAAAATATAAAATTCTTCCTCCCCTGCTCCCTCATCTCCCGCCCTAGACCTTACTGACCTTCAGCTACATGTTTGACCAAATTTAAATCATAGGGGCGTTCCGTATCATCTTCGCCCAAATATTCACCATTTTGAATTTCCAGAATAATTAGCGGAATCTGTCCAGGATTTTCTACTTTATGTAGTGTTGCTGCGGGAACATAAGTTGATTCGTTTCGATTTAGTAATATTTCGGCATCGCCACAAGTTACCTTTGCTACACCGGAGACTACAACCCAATGTTCATTACGATGATAATGAATTTGTGGTTTAATTCCGTGCCTGGGCTTAATTTCAAGACGACTAATTCTATAAGTTTCTCCCTCCTCTATCACCTCTACTTCACCCCAGTATCGTGTACCTGAATGTGGAGACAACTCGTTGATATTTGACTGAGTATTATTTTCATTAGTAGTCATAATTAATTTCTCAACCAGATGAGTATTAGTATTTTTAAGTAATTTACCCTAGACGGAATTAACCTGGGTAGGGAGATGCAGCCACAACATCTTTATTGATGCCAACTGCTCTAACTTTACTCTAGGCAACAGATCCTATCCGTGAATTTCTAAATGTTTGAATGCGTGAATTGCTTAACCCCCCGTATACTGAATCCGATAAATCCGATTATTGGCTTCTTCTGTTAGTAGTAGACTGCCATCTGGTAACACGAGTAAACCTACAGGTCGTCCCCAGGTGGTTGGTACAGAAGGATTTAACAAAAATCCTGTGAGAAAGTCTTCGTAATAGCCAAGCGATCGCCCTTTAGCATCGAAGGGAACAAACACAATTTTATAACCAGTACCGCGATCGCGGTTCCAAGAACCACGAAAAGCAGCAAAAGCACCGTTTTGGTATTTTTCTGGAAACCTTTTACCATCATAAAACTGCAAACCCAATGCTGCTGAGTGCGCCTGGAACAGCACATCTGGCGTTTGGGTACGGACTGCTAAATCGGGGCGTTTACTTTTGTCATCCGTCTTTTGGCGCGGATCTAGGTTGTTTGGTGTCAGATAAGCATAAGGCCAGCCGTAAAATGCTCCCTGTTTAACGCGTGTCAGATAATCTGGAACCAACTCATCACCGATTCCATCGCGTTCGTTGACAGTGGCGTAAAGTTGCCTAGTTACAGGATGAAAGTCTAAACCAACAGGATTACGCAAGCCGGAAGCAAAAGTTTGCTGCTGGGAACCATCCAAATTCATCACCTGTACTGAAGCCCGTGGTAGAGGTTCTTCATCGACATTGGTTCCTGAACCAACAGAAACATATAATTTATTGCGATCGGGCGAGACAACAACATTGCGCGTCCAATGGTTGTTATAACCTTGAGAAGGCAAATCGGCGATCTTTTCTCCCTTGTCTATAATTTTATTTTGACCTTTAGTATAGGGAAAACGAACCACAGCATCTGTATTTCCCAGAAAAAAGGAATTACCAGCAAAAGCCATACCAAAGGGTCTATTGAGTCCGTTGTCCCTACTAGCAAAGGTTTCTCGAATCTCAGCTACACCGTCACCATTGCTGTCACGTAACAGACGGATGCGGTTTTGCCCGGTTTCAGTCACCAGGACATCACCACTGGGGGTTAAAGCTAGCCAGCGTGGGGCATCTAAACCTTCTGCAAAGACGTTAACTGTAAAACCTGGTGGTACGCGCAGCACCGGGTTTTCCGGAATCGGCACAACATCAGGTCGTTTAGAGGCACTTTCTGTTGCGAAGGGTGCTGGTAAATTCTTCAGATTGATGCGGATGGGCGTGGGTGAAAGTGCTTCAGTTCGGACAATATTTTTTGGCTGTGTAGGATTCTGTGTCAGTTGAACGGAAGGTACAGATGTTTGTGGTATGGAATTATCAGAGGAAGCGCGAGTCTGATTACAGCCTGCTACCAAGGTCAGTAAAAAAACTGGCAGCAAGAAACGCGCAGGGACTTTCATGATGGTAGAGACTATGACACAATTTTCTTACTTTAGACTTGAGACTTAATAATTGTCGCCAGTCTAAAGTCCGATTTTTCTGAGTTAACCTATATTAAGTATTGACGAATAATCGATAGTTCTTCGTCCCCTGCTCTTCCCTACCCATTCCACTAAGGACGCAATTGTAACCGCCGTTCGCCGTAACGTAATAGCCTTTCTATGGTTACAAGCCGATTTTCCCAAACTTTGACTTGATAGGAATTTGACTTAAGCTCTTGGCTCATCAATACCCGAAATTGAGACTGAAAACGAGTTAGAGAGGCTCTTGCCACTAGTAGCTTGCTAGGAGAAGGGGAAGCGCCAAGCTGATTTAAAGCACTGCGTAAAACTTCTGCCTGGTTGTTAAAATCTGATATTGTCTGAGCCGATTTTTGTAGTTGGTCATTTTGGAAAACAAATTTCCATTCCCGTTGCAGGGCGGTATAACGAATGGCGGCGGTTTGAAAAGGCTGGCGGTGAGGAATAGGTTCAGTTTTAGTGGGTATTGTGGATTGAACCCTACCTTGGGTGTTAATAAAGAGTTTTTGTAGCTCGTTGTTAAAATTCTCTGCGGCAAAAAGTGCATAACCACTAACTGGCAAGTCCCTTACCAACTGGAGTTGATCGAATGCTCCGATTGTTGGTAAAGAAAGTAAGCGAATTCCCGGCACTAACAATGTAGCTCCCAATTGTTTAGAAGCAATCCAGGGTTGGGCCAGTCGTTGGAAGCGAGAAGTATCCAGAGCATAAGTCATGGGAACAATTAAATCTACATCCCCCTGCCTTGCCCAAGTTTCCCAGTTTTGTTGAATTTTCTGAATCCGCTCTAATTCTGGCAAAGGAAATACTGCAACTGACAAAATCAAATTTGGCTGCTTTTGTCTCAACTGCCGTGATAATTGGGCGACAAAGCTATCAACTTGCTCGGTGCGAAATGTCGTCCACTTTTGCCACAAGTCTGTTTGGCTAGGGGAAATATTCACTGGATCTACACCAGTGAGTTGCTGAAATTGCGCTCTTGCAGCTTTGCCATAGCCGTAGGTTCGACCTGCTGATGGGTCTTGGAAAGGGTAGCGAATGTAGTCTAGCTGTAGACCATCGACGTTATAGCGAGTCACAATTTCCTCATACAGTTTGAGCAAGTACTGCCGCACTTCGGGGTTGGCTGGATCGAAGAATGGCTTGCTCTGACCAGCGGGAATCATGTTGCCAAGGTTATCGTAGTTTGCCCAATCAGGATGAGCCGCCAGCACTGGCCCTGGATAATCAAGATTAAGGTTGAGAATCTCATTGTGACGTTGGTTGCCAGCAGCAAAAGTCCAAACCCAAGCGTGTAATTCCATGTCTCGCTCATGGGCTAATTTCACCGCATCTGCTAGTGGGTCCCACCCACGAATTAATGGGTTTTGCTCTTTTGCCACTTTGCTAGGATAAATGGTGTAGCCAGCATTAACAGTTTCAAAAAAGACAGTATTAATCCCAGCTTGGGCGAGGCGATCAAAAATCTGGGCTAGTCCCGCCTTGCTACCAGCACGAACAATTGTTCCTCTATCTAACCAAACTGCCCGAATTTCTGGTTGAGCTAGTTTTTGATCAACAGGAAACTGCTGCGACAAAGTCGTTTTAGCAGCCAGCCATTGCTGACGAGCTAGAGCATAATTTTTTTGGGCAATCAATAGGGGTAAGTTTTTAGCAATTACTCTTACTTGTGCCAAGGTTTGGTCTTTACTTCTACCTAGCGCCCCCAGTTTAGTTGAAGCCAATTGCGTGGGTTGCTCCTTGACAGATTGGGGGGTATGCGTGCCCAGATGCCTAGAGAACTGCTTTTCCTCAGATATCAATTCACCAACATTAGCTGCATCGGCTGACACTGCTAAATTAGCACTTTCCACCCGACCGATCAGATTTTCTAGCTCTTGTTGGAGAGCGATCGCTTGGTTGTTGTCAATCGGCTCATTGGAGTTGGGTGCAACATCTAAACGCACCGCTTGTTCTAATTGGTCAATAGCCTCTTGGGAACTTGGGGGTTTGACTATAGGAAGCGGTTTAGGTATGGGAGCAGTGGCAATTTTAGGAGGAGGAGATGAGGGAGATGATCTGCCCCTCTGCCCAGCCGCCACCGTTGTCGAGCAGTTTGGGGAACCTCCTGCTACTTTTTTCATGCGACTTGATGGTGGTGGCGCTGTCAAATAGTGATTGAGAGTAGCTTTTAACCAGGCATTATCTAACCCGGCTGCTGAGGCTGTGTCTGTTCCCCAGCGCCAGCCCAAAAGGGTGGAACGCTCAGTTGTTACTACTGCGGCTGGATTATCTTTGGAATTCCAAACAGCAGGAGATTCACTGCCCATATCATTAGGAATCACAACGCCGCCGCGCACTTTGCCAAAGAGTTCAGTTTGATTTGCCCATTCTGGGATTTTGGTTTTTGTGGGTTTGATCTGTTCTGTGTCACTGAGGCTGAATCCCCAATAACCTCCCAAAAGCGATCGCAATAATTGGCGCACTCCCGGCGCTGACAGACTACCTACAGGGCCACTGGCTATCAAACGCCCTCCCTTACTCATCCATTCTTCGAGAGCGATCGCTTGGGTTGGCGTTAATGTCTCGACATTTGGCAAAAATAATACCCGGCGATCGCCCCAATCTGCCCCACTCTTGACATCATTTAGGGGAATTACACAATATTTCACCCCTATTGTCTGCAAGCGGTCAGTTATCCCTGTCCATTGATTTGCATTTTCTTGGCTATGGACTACGCTCAATACAGGTTCTTCAGTCGCCGCCGTTACTGGCAAAATACTAAAACTATTTAAAATTAAAAAGTTAAAACTTAAAATGAAGAATCCGGCTTTTTTTATTTGTAGATTTGCATTTTTATGGTACTTTTCCCGATTCTTCACTACTGACTCCTCAGTGGATTAACTATTAGGCATTACTTCTTATTTATCATCTAACATAACAATAAATTACCTCCGAAAAACGACTGATCTTTTATATTTAAACTTGAGCAAAATTGAAAGTACATTTTTTGATTAAATCTTCAACTCCCACTACTGGAAAAATTTTTGTATTTAGTCTGCTAGCTAATTCCTCAATACTCATATCATCTAAAAAGACTAATTCACCATTTTTTAACATGACATTCGGTAGCAAAATACCATCACCTAAATCTTGACCTTCTAAATTTAAAAGCAAATCATGACCAGTTAATAAGCCAGTTACACTGATAGTTTGTCCCCAATAATCACTACATAAAGCACGCATATTGACTTCTAAACCTTCAACCAAATTTAAGCGTTTCAAAATTGGTTGAAATGCTTTTTCTACGGCGTTGCCTACTATCCAAGTTAATTTTCTTTGAGGATATACTTTTGGCGGTAGTAATTCTGCTGCAACGGTGGCAAATTGCTTGATAAATAATTGAATCGAACCAACTCCGTTATCAATTTGGGGATATTCTTCATATTCAAACTCGCTGGGTAATTCCTCACCTGCAATCAAAAACCACTCATCGGCTAACCAAACAACGCTAGAACGGAATTTTTGGCGAAATTGCTGCGAGAGCATTTGCACTTGGGAAATCACTTCTTTTGCTTTTTCCCTCGTTACGGGTATGAGTTCGTCTTCTGAAGGACGAAACCGTGTCAACCCAACTGGCACAACAGCCACTGATGCCACCGCAGGAACTTCACCACTATGAAAGGACGCTAAATCTTTAAGAGTTTGTTCCAGATGTTTGCCATCATTTATACCAGGACAAACAACTACTTGAGCATGAATTTGTAGCCGCCTTTCTTTAAACCACTTGAGTTGTTGCAAGATTTGTCCCGCACGCGGATTTTTCAGCAGTCTAATTCTGACATCAGCCTCCGTGGCATGAACAGAAACATACAACGGAGACAAGCGCATTTGCTCAATCCGTTGCCATTCTCTTTCGGGCAAATTGGTTAGGGTAAGATAAGAGCCGTACAAAAAGCTCAGACGGTAATCGTCATCTTTTAAATACAAGCTAGTGCGTTTACCTGGTGGCTGTTGGTCGATAAAGCAAAATGGACAGCGATTATTGCACTGAATTAAGCCATCAAATAGGGCAGTTTCAAATTCTAGCCCCAAGTCTTGGTCGTAATCTTTTTCGATTTCCAGGCTATGAGTTTTACCAGCAGCGTCTAAAACTTCTAGTTCCAAAACTTCATCAGCACATAAAAACTGATAATCAATTAAATCGCGGGGACGTGTACCATTGATAGCAACGATCGCATCCCCGGCTTCAAAGCCTATCTCTGCGGCTATTGAGTCTGAAAGAACTTTGGTTATTCGGGCAGGGTTAATGGTAGTCATTGGTCATTGGGCATTGGGTATGGGGCATGGGGCATTGGGCATTGGGCATTGGGTATGAGGCATTGGGCATTGGGTATGGGGCATTGGGCATTGGGTATGGGGCATTGGGCATTGGGTATGGGGCATTGGGCATTGGGCATCAGGGTTATTTCATTCTCATCTAGCCCGCCTCAGAATGAATTCTGAGTCTAACGCTCTTCTATGACTCTCACAAGATAAAAATCAGAAACCTTTGTTGTCACT
>JAHCSU010000356.1 GCA_023522315.1 Nostoc sp. CCCryo 231-06 | reverse complement strand
TTATTCTTTTTCAGCAGTTCTGATTCCAGCTTACCTAATTGATGACACGCCCTAGCATTTTTCAGCAAAAGTCGTCCAATTTTTAGGTGAACTGCCGACTTTGATTCATCAGCAATTAAGGAGTATGCAGCTTGTTGAACTCGGTCATGATAGAAACGATAGTTTTTCTGGGCAGTTTCATCTGACTCTATGGGGATAATTAATCCTCTTAAAATTGCATCAACAAGTGCATTCGCTGTTTCTTCAGTAGATTGTTCACCAACGAGCGTTAAAACTTCTAAATCAAAACGATTACCAATACAGGAGGCTAACTTAAGCGCCTCTTGAGTTGTGGCTGGCAGTTTTTGCATCCGCCCAATCATTAAACTAACAATATTATCTGTCATCCCTTGGGCTTCAATCTGAGCTAAATTCCATTTCCAAATCCGATGTTGGCGGTCAAAATTCAGCAGATTTTCTTGATGCAGTGTTTTCAGAAACTCATTAACAAAAAAAGGATTTCCATCAGTTTTTTGGATAATCAATTGAGCAAGAGGTTCTACTTGTTCTAGTGAACTATGCAAGGTATCAGCAACCAACTGATTTACATAAACAAGATTCAAGGGCGTAATGACAATTTCAGTTATTCTTGCTCCATACTGGCAAATCTTCTCCATCATCAAACTAAAGGGATGCACAATATCTACTTCGTTATCTCGAAAAGCCAAAATAAAGCAGAGATATTGGATACTAGACCCAGTAATGACGGTTTGAATTAAATTTAAAGTAGCGCTGTCTGCCCACTGCATATCATCTAAAAAAACAGTGAGCGGATGCTCTTTTTGAGCAAAGACGCTGATAAAATTCTGAAATACCAAATTGAATCGATTTTGAGATTCGGCAGGCCCCAACTCTGGTATACGAGGCTGTTCTCCAACGATTAATTCAACTTCTGGAATTACATCTGCGATTAATCTACCATTGTTCCCTAATGCTGCTTGTATTCGCTTTTTCCAAGTGGCAAGTTGAGCTTCGGGCTGCGTTAAAATTTGTCGAGCGAGTGTTTGAAAAGCTTGAACAATGGTGGAATAAGGAATATCTCGTTTGTATTGATCAAACTTACCAGAGATAAAAATTCCACGTTCTCTGACAATGGGCTTGTGAATCTCCTTCACTAGAGACGATTTACCAACCCCAGCATAGCCAGAAACTAAAACGACTTCTGGTTCCCCTTGACTAACAACTCGTTCAAATGCTTGTAAAAACTTGGCAATCTCTAGTTCTCGCCCATACAATTTTTGGGGAATTTGAAAGCGGTCTGAGATATCTTCCTCACCCAAAACAAAGGCTCGAATTTCTTTGCTTGTCTCCAATTGCTTTAAGCACAGTTCCAGATCAAATTGTAAACCTAAAGCGCTCTGATACCTCTGTTCTGCAACTTTCGATAGCAATTTGATGATGATATCACAGAGCATTTGGGGAATATCAGAGTTTAGCTTTTTCGGGGATGGCGGAGATTTGGCAATATGACAATGTACCCACTCTAAGGGGTCTTTGCCTTGAAATGGTAGCTGACCTGTCAGCATCTCATAAAAGGTGATTCCCAGAGAATACAAATCGCTGCGATGGTCAATTCCTCGATTCATCCGCCCGGTTTGCTCTGGTGACAAATAAGGTAAACTCCCTTCAATTCGGTTGGAACTGCTAACTATTTGCTGCTGGTATGGAATGAAGGTAGCAATTCCAAAATCGGCAATTTTAACTTGATTAGTTTCGAGATTAACTAAGATATTTTGTGGCTTAATATCTTTGTGGACAATGTGATGAGTGTGGATTTCTGCAAGTCTGCTGGTGATTTCAATAGCAATTTTTAAGAACGAAACAGGTTCTTGAAATTGCTCTAACAACTGGTCGAGCGATCGCGCCTCAAAATCCTCCATAATTAAATAAGGGATTCCCTGATGCATCTCTAAGGCGTAAGCTTTAACTACGGCTGCGGTGTTTAACCTGCGTGCGATCGCATACTCATGTTTGATTTGTTCAATATTATTGGGTGTACACTGTTCTGCACGTAGCCCTTTAATAATTACCGGACACTGATCTTTAACGCTAATTCCACGGTATATGACTGCTTTTACCCCTGTTTTTAACAAAGTAACAATTTGAAATCCGGGTAATGCAATCATCATGCCAAATACTCCAGGCGTACTTCTTCAGGGATAATCCGAGCTTAATTGTATTTTAGATACATTTCTTTGGATAGATGAAATTTAGATGATATCAGGTTCGGATAATCACTTGTGCTGACTCATAAACAAAAAATAAGCTAAAATTCAAGCAGAGTAAGCTTTTCCCGCTCAAAAACTCCCCATGCTTGATAACCTGCAAACCCAAGTTTACCAATTAGAACAATTTGCCAACAGCCTCGTTTCTAACCAACTGACACACCTTAGCGTGGTGAGCGTTGCTATCATCTTTGCTGCTGGCTTGCTTACCAGTCTTACACCCTGTATGCTTTCTATGCTGCCAATTACCATTGGTTACATCGGCGGTTATGAAGCTAAAAGCCGCTTGCAAGCAGCTGCCCAATCAACTTGGTTTGCTTTAGGATTAGCAACTACATTGGCAGGGATGGGAATCATAGCAGCTTTTGTTGGAAAAGTCTACGGTCAAGTGGGAATTGGTTTGCCGATTATCGTCAGCATTATTGCCATTCTCATGGGGCTGAACTTATTAGAAGCACTACCTCTGCAATTTCCATCCTTGGGTGAAACGAATTGGATTTCGCAAGATTTACCAGCAGGATTGCGTTCCTATTTGCTGGGGCTGACTTTCGGCTTAGTCGCATCCCCTTGTAGCACCCCTGTTTTAGCTAGTTTGTTGGGTTGGATTGCCAATACACAAGACTTAATCTTAGGGGCTGTTTTGCTACTTTCTTACACAGCCGGTTATGTAGCACCATTGATTTTGGCGGGTACTTTTACAGCTTCAATTAAAAAGTTACTAGAATTGCGTCGCTGGTCTGGTTGGATTAACCCAGTTAGTGGGGCGCTGTTGGTAGGATTCGGTGTATTTTCTTTAATTTCTCGGATTCCCCTCGGCAGTTTTTAATATCAATACCTTTGTTAGCTTTTACACATAATGACTTTAGAAGATTCAGTGTCGAAAGAATTAAAATGGTGGGCAGTACCTGGGCAGTTCTTACGGCAAGAGCTTTTGCCTGTACTGACAAACTTACGACTAGCGATCGCACTACTGCTATTGATTGCAATCTTTAGTTCCACCGGTACTGTAATTGAGCAAGGTCAGTCACCTGCATTTTACCAGGCTAACTACCCAGAACATCCAGCTTTATTTGGTTTCTTAACTTGGAAGGTAATTCAGGTAGTTGGGTTAGACCACGTATATCGTACTTGGTGGTTTTTGGCATTACTCATCTTATTTGGTACTAGCTTAACTGCTTGTTCTTTTACCCGACAGTTACCAGCTTTAAAAGCTGCCCAGCGCTGGAAATATTACGAAGAACCACGGCAATTTCAAAAGTTAGCTTTAAGTGCAGAACTAGATACTGGTTCCCTCGATTCTCTCAGCCAAATATTACAGAAACGCCGCTATAAAATTTTTCCGGATCAAGAAAAAGAAAATCTCCTTTACGCCCGCAAAGGAATAATCGGACGCATCGGCCCAATTATCGTTCATATTGGCATCGTCGCTATTCTGATCGGGGGAATTTGGGGGGCGATGACTGGGTTTTTGGCTCAGGAAATGGTTGCCAGTGGCGATACATTTCAAGTGACAAATATTGTCGATGCTGGCCCTTTAGCCGCCAAAATCCCCAAAGATTGGTCTGTGCGAGTTAATCGTTTTTGGATTGACTACACACCATCTGGCGGCATTGATCAATTTTATTCGGATATGTCTGTCTTGAATAAGCAGGGAGAGGAAGTTGACCATAAGAAGATTTTTGTCAACGAGCCTCTACGCTATCATGGCATCACTTTCTACCAAACTGATTGGGGAATTGCGGGTGTTCGCGTCCAATTTAACAACAGCCCGGTTTTTCAGCTACCAATGGCGCAATTGAACACCAATGGACAAGGGCGTATTTGGGGAACATGGGTTCCTACAAAACCGGATTTGAGTGAGGGTGTCTCTTTGCTAGCCAAAGATTTGCAAGGGATGGTATTAATTTATGATCCCACTGGCAAACTCGTTGATACTGTTCGCGCTGGGATGTCTACCCAAGTTAATGGCGTGAAGCTGAAAATTCTGGATGTCATTGGTAGTACTGGCTTACAAATTAAAGCTGATCCAGGTATACCAATTGTTTACTCAGGGTTTGGTTTACTAATGCTGGGTGTGGTGATGAGTTACTTTTCTCATTCACAAATATGGGCATTACAAAAAGGCGATCGCTTATATGTGGGTGGCAAAACTAATCGCGCCCAAGTTGCTTTTGAACAAGAGGTTTTAGAGATTTTAGATCGGCTGAGTTCACAGCCAAAAGTTGAGGAGAAAGAGACGGCTATTGAAGTTTAAACCCTCCAGGGGCGCAAAGGAAATCGCAGAGGATTACTTTGTGTTCCTTTGCGTTAACCTCTGCGTACCTACCCTGCGGGGAGGCGTACCCCTCCGGGGAAGCAAGCTACGCGTAGCGTCTCGTAGAGAAGCGCCTATGCGTTTCAAAGTTATTTAAAATTAATTACGCCCACACGGCTACAAATTGGAAAATTACTAGAGGTATTTATTAAACATTGGAACAAAAGATTTCTATGTCTGCTCAACTTCAATCCAAGAGACGCATTTACCTTCTACCGTTAATCGCCATCTTGTTGAATATTGCTTCTTGCACTGCCAATAATCGAAACATCAACCGTGTTTCTCTTGTAGGTGCTGGGGCAAGTTTTCCCGCACCTTTGTACGAACGCTGGCTTTCAGATTACAACCAGCAAAATCCCAATGTAGAAATTAATTATCAAGCTATAGGAAGCAGTGCTGGAGTGCAACAACTCATTGAAGGTACTGTGGACTTTGCAGCTAGTGACGTAGGAATTACAAATGAACAAGCAGCCAAGATAAAACGGGGAGCGATCGCTTTACCCATAACTGCTGGTTCTATTGTACTGGCTTACAACCTAGCCCCAGTTCCACGCCAATCATCTCAAGTCAATCTGCAAACTAGTTTAAAGCTACCACGCCAAGTCTACGTAGATATCTTTCTCGGAAAAATTACCAATTGGAATCATCCGAGAATAGCTGTAGCTAATCCAGAGGTAAATTTGCCCAATCTACCGATTCAGGTTGTACACCGAACTGATGGTAGTGGGACTACAAGCGTATTGACACAACATCTAAGTGCGATAAATCCAGAATGGAAAAGCAAAGTTGCAGCCGGTAAATCTGTAGCATGGCCAGTAGGAATTGCTGGAAAGGGTAACGAAGGTGTCACCGCCTTAATTCAACAGATACCAGGAGCTATTGGCTATGTAGAATACGTCTACGCCAAACAAAATAAACTCCCTATGGCTGCTTTGGAAAATAAATTTGGTAATTATATTACGCCGACACCAAAATCTGTAGCTGAAACCTTAGAGGCAGTGAAATTACCCGCCGATAACTTGATTGCTTTTATCACCGATCCTATAGGTGCCCAGTCTTATCCCATCGTTACTTACACCTGGCTTTTAACTTATCACCAATATCCAAACCGAGTCAAAGCTCAAGCGCTGAAAAACTTTATTGATTGGGCTTTAATTGAGGGGCAAAAATCCAGTTTGGAACTCGGATATATTCCTTTGTCTAAAAAAGTTGTGGTTCAAGTGCAATCTGCTGCAAAGAAAATTGGAGAATAACTAGTTTTTAGTTTAGGGTAGCCGATCGCGTTATTTGATCAACCTGAGTAAAAAGTCCTGATTTTATTCGCCTAGCGTCTCGTAGAGAGGACTAAAGTCCTCACTACAAGCTAAAGTTTTCATTATGGGTTATTTTTGATGACGCACTTCAACCACGGTATGTACATTACCGCGAGGCGTGAAATCTGCTTTTACAGTGGCTTCCAATGGATCACAAGCAGCTACAAAATCATCCAAAATTTGATTGGCAGATTCTTCGTGGGAAATGTAGCGATCGCGATAACTGTTAATGTAAAGCTTAAGCGCCTTCAATTCCACTACCCGTTCATCAGGTATATATGTAACGTAAATTGTCGCGAAGTCAGGATAACCAGAAAAGGGACATTTACAAGTAAATTCCGGCAAAGTAATGTTAATGTCATATCGCCTCCCTACACGCGGATTTGGAAAGGTAATTAATTTGCCTTCCGCAATGTCGCGTTCGCCATACTTCATTTCAGGGAATTTGTCAGTTGTCATTTGTCATTGGTTATTTTACTTATCTTTACGTCTTTTTATTAATTTTGTACAGACGCGATTCATCGCGTCTCCCAACTCCCCCTCAATACTCTTCTTTCTCCCAGTCTGGACAATTCTCATCTTCACAACCGTGGGGATGCATGGCACAAACTAACAAATTACCACTATAAACTTGACCGTGGTAATGAGTACAACCGATACAGGCAGGATTTTTTTCGGCTGTGGGTTCAACTGAATAAGGAAAACCCGGATCTACATCTGCTACAATGTCTTCCAGTTCCCAGTAAGCTTCAAACATTGGTTCAGCCAAATCCTGTAAATACTGATCGACTTCAGTGACAATGTTAGGGACTTGCTCGGTTATTTCTCCCGTTAGCTCAAAAAAAGCGTCTACCATTTCACTCATTCCCAGGAAGAAACGCTCTACTTCATCAGCCACTGTTTCGACGATCTCTACTAAATCTTTTTGCCACTGTTCCATAAACTTGACACCTTTGCAGGCTATAAACAGAACGCTTTGTGCTATCTGGTTTGAAGGACTAGAATACACACTAGGCAATGTATCTTATCAAGTTTCTATCTGAAGTGCCATGTTAAAGTGCCACTTAATTATTTATTGATATTCCGATCAAAGAATGCTTTTTATTGATCGCGTTGCAATCTTTTTAACTCATTTTGCAGTTCTAGCACTTCTTCACGTAATTTTTCCGTATTTTCATCACTTGATCCCTCTTTCACCGTTGGTTCTTCATCTTCCTCTAAAATTTCAATGCGGCGAGGTTCAGAAGCAGGTCTTTTCTCAGAGGTTTCAGCAGATGGTTGGGATTGTTGGGCTTGCTTCATCATATCTTCAACGAAGCGGCGGGCTTCTTCTGTGTTCATTTCGCCCTTTGCGACCATTTCATCTGCCAGTTTTTGGACTTGCGATCGCACTTCGGCTAATTTTCCCCCCGCTTTCTCACCTGCGTAAGAAGCTAATCCAACACCGAGGTAAAAAGCTTTTTGAACAATATCTCCAAAACCAGGCATTGTTGCTGACCGCTCCTACAAATAGGGCGACCCGGAGACTACGCCTACCACAAGCCTCCCGTGTTGCTGCTACCTTCCGGTTCTGACAAGATTTGGGTGTTGCGATCGCATAGATCCAGGTCTTCTAAAAGCATAACACTAAAAGTCAGTAATGTGTGTGTTATTCCATAACAATCCGCCATTCATAAAGCTGATAGTTAACGCAGCCGTTTTGCACCAACGGGTCATCAGCTATAATCGCTTCTGCTTCCTCCTTTGAGGCTGCCTCAAACAGCAACATCCCGCCTCTTTGCTCTGCCCAATAGCCTGTTCGCGCTTTGTGTCCTTTAGCAATCAAGTTTTGAATGTAGGCTTTGTGGGCAGCTACATATTGGTCAAAGGTAGGTTTATCAACTTTCCCTTCTTCAATCTTTACAAACCACGGCATTTGCTTCTTAACTCCAGTTGCAACAGACATCCTGATTTATCTAGTCGGCATAGTGATTTGCCAAATTCCTTGATTTCCACCATATTCCAGAACATAAATTTTATTGCCGATAATCTCAGCATCAATGGGATTACTAAAACCTTCAACAATGCGGGTAGCATTAAATTTATAGTTGGTATTTCCTACTTTAGTTAAGTTTAAATGCAGTAGGTCTTGGCCAGAATCTTTAAAAGGGCCTGCGAGTGTTTCGCCAGTGGGGTCGCCTGTTGTAAAACTCAGCATGAATCCATCTCTGTTGAATTCTGGACTCATTACTCCTTGTGTATCAAAAACTAAGCCTAAAGGAGAACGGTGTGATGTAAAACTGCTAAAAGGTTGCCCAAGAACACTGGCGTCTTTAACTTGGCCATCTATAGGATCACGGTAATTGTCTGCGTCTGGCCCCAAATTAGGAATTGGTTCAATCAAATTTCCAGTAGGCCGAACAGGAAAGGTTGGATCATTACGAAAGTAGCCCCTTTGGACGGCGTTAAATTTGGGATTTAACAAAAGGTCTTTGGCAGGATCATAATTGGGAAATTGTTGTGGGTTGTCTGTCCCGCCGATCCGCCAGGGAAAGCCGTAATTACCACCTAGACGGAGCCAATTTAATTCTTCTGACATGTCGCGATCGGGGCCATTTTCTGTGCCAAATAAATCCCCATTGGGCGCAAAGGCCATATCGAAAGTATTACGTATTCCTTCTGCAAAAATATAGCCAGCTGCCTTTAAAGTTGCTCGATTGTTTGCAAGAAAAAGATTTTTGCCATTAGTAGGAAGACGGAGTATACAGGCGGTTAATCCGACTTCGCGAGTATCAGGATATAGCCCATTAGCAGATTGAACCTCACCGTGATCGGTACGAGAACCGCTATTCACATAGATAAAGTTACCATCCGGGCTAACAACTATGCCGTTGAAGCGATGGTCATAGGCTGTTCTGCTTTTGGGATAGCCTGCACTCTTAGCTAAGATAGACCAGACGCGCTGTTCTGTACCCGACTTAATTTCACCTTTAACAATAATTCCTTTGGTCTGGTTATTCACAAGGTCTGCATTGCCAACCAAATAAATTGTGCCGTTAGGGCCTATGGCCATACCTTGAGTCTCACCTAGATTATGATTACTAGAGTCGTACACAAGTCTACTATTAGACAAGCCTAAATTAACTTGATAAATCTCACCATTTTGTTTGAGGTAATAAAGGTTATTGTTTCGTGGATCTTTTACAATCCGAACAGAAGGAGAGACCGATAAGGTATTCGTAATATTGCGAATCTGAATATCAGGACGCAGGGCTTTAGGTGCAGCATTTACTCCAGTAGTGCCATAATTTAATAGAACTATTGTAAATAGCAGCGTTTTCGCGGCGAAAAAGTAGCTTTTGAGAGCGAACTTAGCGATAAATATGCGTTGTTTTTGCTTGGATGAGTTAATGCTATTCATTATTTTGTTCATAAAATAGTTAGATGATTTTGTTACTAAATCTTTTTGAGAAAAGAAACGATTTTAGAGATTCTAGGGTTAAATTAGCTAATGGGTACTAGTACCGCAAGGACGTTCGGCGAAGCTCAGTCGAGCCGCGGAAGTCACACATTCAAAAGTCACGTATGCTTTAATTTTGGGCTTTCTGGCTGTAATGAAATGGTAGGTTTATTTCCGCCGACCTGTCCTAGCTTATAAATAGTCTTTTGTTAGGGAAGGGAGACACATGATCGTGTCCCTCTAACTAGCAGTAAAAGTATCCTTCAATCAGCCTTATAATGCAGTACTTCTTGAAGCTGACAACCTTCTTATGCCAAACTGACTTCTAGTGTATAAGGAGCAGAGTTGCTATCAGTAGAGCCAGCGAAAGTTCCGCCATCTTGGGGGAATAAAGCATATTTACTCACTGAAATTGAGTAGGTTCCAGCGCCTAGTGAAGTGGTGATTAATGACCCAAAGTCGGGGCCACTATCGTCGTCACTTTGCAATAAAATCCCAACATTGTTAAACAGTCCGATAACTGTATCATCGGTTGTCACCGCACTGATAGTGACAGTTCGTGGATTTGCTAGAGAAAATGTAAAAAAGTCGAAATCGGGATTGTCCCCTGGTTGAACTGTTACTAACTCACCTGAAAGATTAACGTCTGAGCCTGATGATAAAGAACCTAATCTTTCAGCGCTAGCTAGTGTATTGTTTGTAGCTTGTCCAGTATTTTCTCCCTCATAAAAAAGGAAATCGTCACTATCAAGTCTGAGGTTTACTAGCCCCTGCACAATACCTATGATCTCATCTGGCTCTGCTCCAGGTTTATCTAAAAATATTTGTGTATTAGCTCCAACAGATTGCAAGCGGTAGTTTATTGGGGAGCCTTTGAGTTCTATTCGATCTTCACTAGGGTTGAAGTCAGTAATAGTAGCCAAGTCCCCAAAACCAGCATTCGTAGTGTTTTTATCGTCGTAGTAGACATTTATAGCGTCCCCAAGGACAAATCTATCTACCCCAACGCCGCCAGTTAAGGTATCAGTCTCCCCTAATCCAGGTGCAAGGGGACTGCCAGGGAAAACACCGATGAGGATGTCGTTTCCAGACCCCCCATTGAGTACCTCATTGCCGGGCCCGCCCTGTAGACTATCATTGCCGCCATCACCATTGAGGGTATCATTGCCATTACTACCATCTAGTGTGTCATCGCCTGCTCTTCCATTCAGAGTGTTGTTAGAAATATTACCAAACACTATGTTATTAAGACTGTTACCTGTCCCGTTGATGGCGCTACCTTCCCGCAGTCTCAGGTTCTCCAGATTGACACCGAGTGTGTAGGCGACAGAAGATCGGACGGTATCTATGCCTGAATTAGTAGCCTCCGTAATGGTGTCGGTAGCGCTGTCAATGATGTAAGTATCGTCGCCTACTCCCCCATTTAAGCTGTCAGTACCCAAGCCACCATCAAGTGTGTCATTGCCAAGTCCACCGATTAAACTGTCGTTTCCTGTCCCGCCAAATAAATTATCATTACCATCTGCACCATTCAGGGTATCGTTACCAGACAAACTATTGGCATTACCACCATTAGCCCAACCATAGATCGTATCATCTTCCGAAGTCCCATTTCTGGTGTCAGAATCTGTAGTGCCGAAAATAACTGCCATCTTATTTTTCCTGAATTTCTAACTAATGCCTAACTTCGGCCTCAGTCACAGAACTTTTTATAAGTTCAATGTAGATTACTTAAAACTGTAAGTTTAAATACAGATGCTTTTATTAACCTAGTAATTATTAATATTACTTAGAAAATATTAATAATTATTAATTTGGTTAATTATTGATTATGCAATGGTAAGTAATTGGGTAAAAATTTATTTTAATTATTTTTAACTTACCTGTAATTACTTAATTAACATGAAACAAAAGTTACGTCAAATTCTTTACCAAATCTTAAAAATGTAATCTTTTGGATTTCTAATACTGTTAAAAAGGTTTATAAATTTTAATTAAGTTTTTTTTGAAACCTACTGTTTTTTTAGAAAAATTTACGATATTTTTCAGATAAATGCAATATTCTTGTTAAGTTAGGTTTCAATATAGTTTTTATTTTGTAAAATCAATATTTTTCTATTAAAGAAATGCATTTAAAAATACATAAGTTAAATTTATATATTATTAAGAACGTTTTTGAGCTTAATAACACTTAAGCTTTACATAAATTTTATATGCTTCCTTTATAGCGGTTCCCATTCACATGCGGTACAACATTATATTGCGAAGTGTAAGGGCACGGCAGTGCCGTGCCCTTACGGGTGTAGCTCACGTAAACGAGAAACGCAGTATTAAAGCTTATTCTGGCAAGGAATACCCCAAAACGTATAGTGCTAAATTGAAACTTAATGAGCCTAATTAACTCAGCAGTGTCGGGTGATTTTACAACACGAACTAGTTTAAACTCCAAAAAATGAATTTAAACGTCAAAATTACTTTTTTTTGTTAATTAATGGTGCTTTGAAGCATCAGGCATAATTGCCTCCTGAAGATTTACGCCATTAAGGTTAGCTCCCCTAATGTCGGCTCCTCTGAGGTTAGCTTCTCTGAGATTCGCGCCTGCCAAATTCGCGCCTCTGAGGTTAGTCCAACTCAAGTCAGCTTGAGTCAAATCAGCTTCACTTAGGTTAGCCCGCAACAGGTAAGCACCACTGAGGTGAGCCTTGTTTAGATTAGCTTTGTACAGGTCAGTTTTATAAAGATAAGCCCCCAATACTTCTGCCTCGTACAAACTTGCCTCGCTGAGGTCAGCCGCAATCAAATTAGCTTCAATGAGGTTGGCAAAAGAGAGATTAGTCCGCATTAGCTTCGCTGCACCTAAATCGGCATCTCTCAAGTCAGCGCCTCTTAAGTCAGTTCCAATTAGATTAGCATGAGCGATCGCAGCGCCTCTAAGATTCGCCTCACTCAAGTCAGCACCAATCAAATTAGCATGACTCAAATCTGCCTGCGTAAGTATAGCACCACTCAAGTTAGCAACACTCAAGTTAGCATCACTCAAGTTAGCTTCAACAAGGAAGGCTTTGTAGAGGTTGGCACTACTGAGGTCAGCACCACTGAGGTTTGCTCGCACGAGTAAAGCATTACCCAAATCCACCTTGCTCAGGTTTACCCCCTGGAGATTTGCGCCTCTGAGGTTATCCCCTTGCAGGTTTGCGGTGCTGAGGTCTGGTTCAATCTGAGGATTTTTCTTTCTCCACTCAATCCATGTAACTGCACCTGCTTTGAGTAAAGCTAGATGCTCTCGATTTGCCATTTTCTCTTCTTTACTCCTGACGCATACCCAGAGGATTTGCCCGACCTGCTACACTCTCAATTGCCGTTAATGCTCCTGCCGCACCTGCTAGAATATCTTGTTCTTTTCCACCTAAGTAAAGCCGTCCAAAACTACCTACAGCTTGAACCTCAAGGATGTTAATCGATGCCGCTTTCTCAGCTTCATTCGCAGCCAGTGCGGCGTAAGCAGCAGGCTCCACTTCTAATACATACAGCGTTTGCCCTGCTAGTAGTAGCTGGCCCCGTCGAGTGCGATTAATAAGTTGTGTTTGGTAAGCATCGATGTTGCGGATAATTTGGCTAGAAACAACACGCGGTTTGAGACATTGGTCTTTTCCGACTCCCAATGCAGCCAAAATTGCTTGCCCAGCAGCTCGCGTTTCACCTTGGGAGCTAGAATGAATTTCTAATAGTCCATACAGTCGTTCAACTACCTGTACTCCCGGACGGACAGAGGCCGCTTTCAGGGCTACATCCGTAATTTTATTAATTTCGATACCAGGAGAGATTTCAATCCACAGTGATGTATCCCCTGGTAATGGTAAGAAGCCTTGAGCTACTGTTCCCATATATGCTGCATGTTGAGGTTGCAGGCTATCGAGAAATACGAAACTGCGTAGTTCTATTCCCAAGATTTTGCTCTCCAGTCATAAGGGTAAAAGTTATCTATTGCAAGATATGAACGCCTAAGTTGGGGCATTTTTGCCACAAGTGAAGGATGGAAAAACACAAAGTAGAAAAATTTTGCTGTCGATAAATTTTACGCCTGAGAAGTATTCTGGCAGGAAAAACCGCCTTGACAATTGTACAAGCTTTATTACACACAAATCGCTGTCTGCAATGCCCAACTGGTCTTGATTTACTGATAAAGTTGATGTTACAAAAAAGTATTTAGCTAAACTGAAGCGGAAAAAATTCACTGGACTTCTGCGGATATCTTCAAAATACTGCCAAAATCGCAGCCAATCAAACTCACAGTACTAGGATTTACACATTGACAAAGTAGGCAAGTAGTGGTCTAGGTGTAAACAAGGAAATAACAGACTATTTGCTAATTAACTTTGACTGGCAAAATAATCATAAACTCAGTTGCGATCGCTCCACCATATTTTCCTGCCACAATTTGACGAGCTACCAAATTAGACCTATCTGATGATTTGGCTACCTTGTGTACACATTCAATACGTGATATGTTTGAGCGTAAGCAAGAGCCATTTGTCCAAATATGGAATTATTTAGGGCTTGCCTAATGCTTCGCAAGTTGGCGCGATCGCAGATTCTATTCTTTTGAAGTTAATAATATAGCGGTTCTCGGTTAAGTGAGGTACAAGAACCCCACCCCCAACCCCCTCCCCGCTCTTCGAGAGCTTGCTCTGATGTACTTTATCTCATTAGGAAACGCTATATAGCGGTTTTCAAGCAAAAAGACAGATTGCTTTCTCAATTTGCCTTTTTGCTTTTTAAAATGAGCAATTTACACACTCATAATAGTTATTGCTGTCTTGTACAAACCATTAGTCATTGAGCATGAAGTAAATTTTTGCTTTTTCTCTATTGCCTAACGCTCTTTCATAGCAATCCTAACTCTTCTGGAAAGCCTAGCATAATGTTTAGGTTTTGGATTGCGGCTCCCGATGCGCCTTTGCCCAAGTTGTCGAGACGAGCAACTAGCAAGGCTTCTTTGGTAGTGTCATTGGCGAATACAAATACCTGAACAAAGTTGGTGCCGTTGATTGCGTAGGCGTAGCCCGTCGTAGACATCGCATCCAGAAATATTCCGTCTCGCAGCAGAGTAGAATCTTTGTATGGAGCAACCTGGACAAATTTTTCACTTTGGTAGTAGTTAGCGATCGCTTGATGAATAACCTCACCTGATGGTGGATTATCCAAAATTCCTAACGGCAAAGGTACCTGAACCAGCATCCCTTGCTCAAAATCCCCTACTGCTGGTACGAATAGCGGTGGCGATGCTAACTCTGAGTAATGATGCATTTCCTTGACATGCTTATGTCCAAACTGCAAACCGTAGATACCATAAGGATAAAGCGACTCTCCTCCAGCCTCCTGTTCGTGGAAGGTATGGTATTGTTTGATCAGATTCTTTCCGCCACCAGAGTAACCTGACACTGCATTAACGGTGATGGGAAAATTACTCTTTAAAACTCCCTTGGCAATCAACGGACGGATACAGGCTAAAAATCCTGTAGGATAACAGCCTGGATTGCTGACAAACTGAGCGCTGGCGATTTTCTCTCGCTGTCCTGGATTTAGTTCAGGAAAACCATATACCCAGTTATTAGCTGTGCGATGGGCACTACTAGCATCAAGGATCTTAACCGTAGTACTACTTACTAAGCTAACAGCTTCGCGGGCTGCATCATCAGGTAGGCAGAGAATGACAACATCGACGGCATTAATTAATTTAGCTCGCTCAGTTGCATCCCTACGTTTAGATGCCTCAATGCTAACTAACTCGATATCATCCCGTTGATTGAGGCGTGAGTAAATATGTAAGCCTGTGGTTCCCGATTCCCCATCAATAAAAATCTTAGGTTTAGTAATCATGCGTCCAGCATCCTGATCTGTGAGTAGTATTATGCAGTAAATCAATTCATGCTGGTCAAATTGCTTGCTTTTTGCTCAGTCAGGAGTTGATTTAGGGAGGAAGCCAGGGCAAACGCATCTAAAGTATAAGAATCCTTTAACAAGGTTAAGGCGTTTAATTCCCTTGCCTAAAAGGGTAGCATGTTCAGGGTAAGCGCGTTTCAAATGGCAGCGATCGCTTGATTAAGGGACTTCCAAATAAAAAAATATCCCAAAACTGACGCAAAAATCTTCTCTATTT
>JAHCSU010000355.1 GCA_023522315.1 Nostoc sp. CCCryo 231-06 | reverse complement strand
GGGCTAAATGAGAATGAAATAGCACTGCATGTCACCTTGTCCCCAATTCTCCCCTTCTTCCTGTTTACTTAGGATACCTGGGGCCCAACAACTAATTTTTACTTGATCAAAATCAGTAATTCCCCGCCTTTGTATCGCTTTTTGCCATCGGGGATCGGCTTTAACTACCTGAGTTGCCAGTTCATATTCTGAAGCGACGATCGCAGGTTGAACAGAGGGTATTTCTTTCCACGAATTTAAGGTTTTGCTTGTTAGGTTAACGATACCTTCATAGGTTTTATTTTGCGATTTCTCATAGATCACCAAAAAAACTTTTCGTTGGAAAGCTTTACCAGGTATAAATTTCAGAACTTCTTCTTTATCTGGTTCTTGTAAAGCGATCAGTGGAAAAGCTGCCATTTCGCTCAAAGTTTTTTCTCTTTTGATGACCGAAACGGCTGTACTAATTTCTGCCTCTGTTAGCGAAGTGAGAGGATGGGAAATCGAAGGCTGTTGAGCCGTCAATCTTCCCATTAATCCGAGTGATATAGAAATGGCGACAATGATGGCAATAACTAGCCACAAAAAACGCTTTAGCCGCTTAATCATCTTTTACATTTTTACAAAAGACTTATAGTTATCTATTTCCAAGCCTAAGTATGAAAACCGATAAATTAAGAGGCTAAAGCCAAATTAATTTCTTAATAGTTGGGAAGTAGGGGAGAATTGGGGACAAGGTGACATGCAGTGCTATTTCATTCTCATTTAGCCCGCCTCAGAATAAATTCTGAGTCTAATAGCGAA
>JAHCSU010000354.1 GCA_023522315.1 Nostoc sp. CCCryo 231-06 | reverse complement strand
GTTTCCCATCAATAGTATTGGCGGTCTTCTCCCCATTCTTTCCATCTTTCGATGCAGATTCCCAATGCCCTTGGGTACTGTTGTTTTGCCACTCAACTCCCAATGTCTTCATTCCAATCTTTAGGATATTAATTGCCGCGTTTGTATCACGGCATATCTCAAATCCACAGCTAGAACATGAATGAGTTCGGGTGCTGAGTGACTTTTTCGCTCTATGTCCGCAATTGCTACAATCAAGGGAAGTATAAGCGGGTGCTACTGCCACCACTGCTTTATCCCAGATTTTCCCGTAGTATTCTAGCCATTGAGTGAACTGATACCAGCTAGCGTCAGAAATGGATTTAGCCAAATGGTGATTTTTGACCATGTTCGCAATCTTCAAATCCTCATAGACTACGACATCGTTTGATGCCACTACGCATCGGGCTTGCTTTATTGCCCAATCTTTACGCTGCCTTTGGATTTTTAGGTGAACTTTACCTAATCGTTTGCGCGACTTATGATAATTGATTGACTGCTTGCCCTGAGCGGTGCCGTTGGCGTTCGCGCAGCGTGTCGCAGACAAGCCTCTCGTAGAGAAGGGAGGCTTTTTGTCTTTGACAAACTTTTTACTTAATCGCTTTTGCGCTTTTTTAAGCCTGCGCTCAGACTTTCTTAGGAATTGCGGATAAATAACAGCATTATCGTTTTGGTCTTTGGTGAAATATTTTAACCCCAAATCCAGCCCAACAACATTGCCGCTAAATTCCCCAGCTTCCTTGCGGTCAGCATCAAAGCAGAATTGGACATAATACCCATCCGCTTTTTTTACTACACGAACGCGGTTGATTTTAAGTCGATGAAGGTCTTCTCGTGTGGATGAATTACAGAATACAGATAAAGAACCAACCTTAAAACCATCCGTGAAAGTAATAATTTTGCAATCATCAGATAGTTTCCAACCTGAGACTTTATACTCAACCGTTCGACAATGTTTTTTAAATTTGGGATAACCCTTCTTTTTCTCCTGCTTTTTACAACGCTTATAGAAACTTGAGATAGCAGCCCAAGCTCTTTCGGCACTGGCTTGACGCGCAGCAGAATTTAACTTTAAAGCAAAGTCGAACCCCGATGCTAAATCTTTACACAGCTTATATAAGTCAGCTTTGCCAACCCCTTGATTATCCATCCAATAACGAACTGCTTTGTTCCTAATGAATTGGGCAGTGCGAATGGCATAATCAAGAGCTTGGTATTGCTCCTTGGTTCCCTTTAGTAGCTTGGCTTCTCTTACTATCATCTCTATACTTTATCATAGAATATTGCAGATAAAATAATATTATAAAATATAAAGCCGTCCTTTATGACGGGGCTTTTACCCATTTTTTCGGTAAA
>JAHCSU010000353.1 GCA_023522315.1 Nostoc sp. CCCryo 231-06 | reverse complement strand
CCCAATGCCCAATGCCCAATGCCCAATGCCCAATGCCCAATGCCCAATGCCCAGTTACCGTTTGTCAATGGGGGTATAAGTAACTTCGTGCAGACCGTTGTAAACCTGGGTAGGACGGAAAATCCGGTTTTCTGCTAGTTGTTCTTTCCAGTGGGCTAACCAACCGGCAACGCGAGCGATCGCAAATATTGGCGTAAACAAGTCTGTAGGAATTCCCATTTTCCTATACACCAAACCGGAGTAAAAGTCAATATTGGGATAAATCCCTTTGCTACCAAGTTTTTCCTCTACCACGCGTTCCATCTCTAGGGCAATGTCATAGAACTTGTCATGCCCAAACTTCTCAAACAGTTGTTCTGCTAGTCCTTGTAAGATTGTGGCTCGTGGGTCTTTCACTTTATAGACACGATGTCCAAAGCCCATAATCTTAGATTTAGTTTCCAGACAATGGTCTATGTAGGGACGGACATTTTCTACAGAGCCAATTTTTTCCAACATCTGAATTACTTCTTCATTGGCTCCACCATGCAGGGGCCCTCCCAAAGTTCCCACGGCACTAGCAACCACAGCGTAAGGATCAGTTAAGGTGGAAGCTGTCACCCTGGCACTGAAAGTGGAAGCATTCATTGTATGCTCAACCTGAAGTATCAAGCAGATATCAAAAACTCGCGCCATCAGAGGATCGGGTTCTTTCTCATCGAGCATGTATAGAAAGTTGGCGGAGTAGTCTAAGTCATCACGGGGACGTATCGGGTCATTGCCTTTTCGCATCAGTTGGAAAGCAGCCACCATCGTGGGAATGGTAGCTATCAGGCGCACCACTGAATCCCGAATGTAGGCAGGATTATGTAAATCACGGAGCGAATAAAACAAGCCTAAAGCAGCAGCAGAGGCTTGCAGCGCATCCATTGGGTGACCGCTTTCTGGAAAGCATTTCATCATGTCCCGAATGCGGTATTTTATCCGCCGGTGGTAACGAACTTCATGCTCAAATGCTTCCAGTTCTTCCTTGCTTGGCAGTTCGCCCCAGATTAAGAGATAAGCAGTTTCTATGAATGTACTTTTTTCTGCTAGTTCTTCAATCCGGATGCCACGATATTCTAGTATTCCTTTTTGCCCATCAACATAGCTGATACTTGATTGAGCGGCGGGAATGCCTTCTAAACCAGGCTTGTATTCGCACACCATCATGGCACCACCATTTGCTTTTTGAAATATCTGATCAAGCTAACTTACCAGAAATTTATCGTCGCCATAACAGTAGCCGTTCTAACAACAATGGTAAATGTTGAAAAACTGTTATAGCAGGTACTTGGGTGGTGTCAACCAAAACATCTGACTCCGACCCAAAGGAGAACCTGTTTCTGGTAGTTTTATCCCAATCATACCTGCTTTTTTCAAGACTAAGCTTTCTTTGACTTCCCCCCACAGAAGAATTTCTGCCCAATTGGTCAAATCAGGTTCGTGTCCAACTAGCGCCAGTTGGGTATTTTGGGAATAATTTCTTGGTTCTAACCAGTCTTTGAGCCAACTAGAAATTTGACCATCGGGGGCAAGGTGGCTAGATTCCTCTAACTGGGAGCTTAGTTTTTCTGCTATAAGGATTTCAGCCGTTTGGCGGGCCCGCACTAAGGGGCTGGTAAGAATCAAGTCAAAGCTTAAACCCAATTTAACAAGTTTCTGGGCAACTTTCTCACTTTTTTGCCTTCCTTCTTTGGTAAGGCTGCGTTCCTCATCCTTGATGTCTAATCCCTTGTCTTCGGCGATGCCATGACGAATTAAGTATAGTTCCATATTTTGATTTTTTTAGCGTACCGGGGCGTAGCCCGTACTTAGTTAGGATTTACGTCTGATGTTAATTAATCTATCCTAACTTTAATCATGATTACGTATTCGTTGATCTGCATTTGTTCTGTGCAACACAGGGTTAGGTGTTCTAACGTATTATGGATATGGCAATAGGTTTAAACCTTGAATAAATCTGTAATCCCGTTGGTTTTTTGTGATAAACGGGTAATTCCACACTATTGCTGTAGCTGCAATGAGACTATCAGCAATGAGCAAGCCATGACTTAGCCGATAAGACCGCAATAAATCAACTGCTGTGTCAGATACAGCCTGGTCAATACTTAATGATGTAAAACTGCTTAAGGAAATTTTCTAGTGTTTGTAGTTCTGCTTTATTAGCACAACCAACCATTAGTTCCATTTGTGTGATTATGCTAATTGCCAAGCTAGAACTTGCTTTCAGATTTTGCAAACACTTTACTGCTTCGATAACACTGCGACCTGCATCAATCAGAATATCAGTATCAACTATCGTTGAGTTAGTCATGTGACTTTGACCACTCATTTTCTCGAACACCACGCACCCAAGCAGTGCTATCAGCTAAATCTTGGCGATGTCTACGACGGGCTACGCCTACGCTCCACATCCCAATAAAGCTATCATTTATCAAGTCAATGTTAGGTAGCTGAGAGGCAGATTCAACTACTGCATATCTTTGTCGCAAAAAAGCAATAAAGTCGATTACTTGATGCTGTGCTTCCGCAGGAAGGGATAAAAACTCATTAAACAATTCTTGTTGTGTCATTTTTATACCTCTCAGAAAAATAAACTCACTCAAATTAGCGTTGTCAAAAACTCATCTGGCAGCATTGCCGGAACTAAAGAAGCCACAAAATCGGGTGTGTTTCGCGTCACAATTATTTCTAAACCTGCCGTAAGCGCCGCAGCACTCGTTACCGCATCCTCAAAATCCTTAATTGGGCTATTCAAAGCTTGCCGAATAACTTCATCTGTCACGCTGGCAACTTGAAGGTGCTGCAATAACTTTGCTAATACTTCACGCGCTTCTTCATTACTAACTTGACGACGCAGAATATAGAAAATATTGGTTACTGCATGACTTGAAACATAACCTTGTACTTGATTCTGCATTACTGTATTTAATGCTCGTGCAGAACCGACGATAAATGGTTGACGCTGTGCCAAAATATCGAGCAACACATCGCTGTCGAACAACACCCGTTTCAACCGTATTTCTCCTCTAAATAATCCACATAATTTTCTGTCGTATTTTTTTCTCCTAGCTGGATTACACCTATTAAACTCTGAATCCAGGGGTCAAGGTCAGTTAAAGGTTCTAAGGTTGCACTGTCAGTAATAGACAATAGGGTTTCTTGTTGAGTCACATCTTTTTCAATCTGTTTATCCCAGGCTGCTGGATAGAATTCCGTAAACCAGGCACGAAAAGTAGCCAGAGCCTCTGGTGAAAATAGACTAACATCGAATTCGACATTTATAACCTGCTTGTCGTTTAAGTTTAATTCCTTCTTTCGTTTCTCATTTCTTAAATCTCCAGCTAATTCTAGTACCAAAAGCAAACTTTTCTCATTTATTAAATTTTGCATTAATTCTTGTCGTTTATCCTGGGATGCTGCATAGAATTCCGCAAACCAGGTATGAAAAGCAGCTAGACCCTCTGATGAAAGTTGACTAACATCGAATTCGAGTTTCCATTCCGCTAACAATTCACGAACCAAATTGTCAAAATTATGTACAAATGGCAAAGTTAGGTTTTCAATATATCCGTGAGCGAGACGATTACGAACTTCCAAACAAGCTTGAGCAAGGTCAAATTGAGAGATTGATAACTCTCCTAAAGAGTACAGATGTCTGATTAATCCTATAACTGGAAAACGTTCAACAGGAATTGATACATCGATTGCTCGCTTTCTTAAAGCGTCCTCAAAAATACTCCATATAGAAAGAAAAGCAGACTGAATTTCATGATTTTCAAGAAGCTTATGTGCTTGGACAAACTGATCGGTTAGCTCTTGCCATGAAATAAGTTTTTCGGATGTTCCAGGTAAGGATTTGCCTTCTATATCTTCAAGCGTGACCAATAAAAAACGCCAGCCTGGATGTTTACTAACTTCCTCTGCTAAAGCCTGTAAACGCTCCACAGAAATTCGGCTGAGGCTGGTTCTTATTTCGATTACAAAACCTAAGTTATTCTTAGTAACAATTAAATCTGGCTGGTAGTTACCCAAATCAAATGGTAATTCATCTGTTTTGAGTCCAGTTAAAACATGAAACCCTTGACTTTGGTACTTCTCTGCCAGAGATTTCAGTTTTTCCTCGTATAGAATTTTAGTATTGTTAGTCATAAGTATTTTTCCAATGGTTGAGATTCACTTACTTTTACATAAACACACTCTTTACCTGTGTCCACAGCACGCTGTAATAAGGAAGGTAGATTTATTCATATCAATTCGGTCAGACATAAACCGACGATGGCTCTCTACATCTGATACTAAACTATCATCTTGAAAAACTAAGCCTACAAGTGCATCCTGAATCGGCTTGATAATATTATCGGTATCAGCCGGAAAATCATCACAAAGAGAAACTAGCGTCAGTTGTAAATTGCCGTTTTTAATGACGCTCCGATCTTGCCAAACTTTTTCAGCTTCAACGCGCACAAAATTCTTCCATGCCTGAAGATTTTCTCTTTTCTTTGTCTGTAACGAAACAGGCCGTCTGGGAATGAGAAATTCAAAAGGTATTATTCGCATTCCAAGCGCATATCTTGATAATTAGTTAACAAAGTTACAGCAATTTTCACACATGACTCCTCATCATATTGGGTATATCTACACTTATACAAAATTTCTACATAGTTATTCACCAGCGTTAGGATAAAAGTCTAAGTCTAAAATCTCATTAACAGAAAACGGACAAGCGATCGCAAAGTTATCTTCTGATAAACTTGTTTCCACCATTGCCTCTCGTCGCGCCCTTTGATAGGTAGTATTTATCCACTCAGCATCATTTAAAAAACACCGCAAGCTAGGACTTTCTTGCAGCAATTCATCTATATTCAGTCGCTCACGGGTAATGGTCACTTGCCAACTGTGACTACGACGTTCAGGTTGATACTTCCACTTCAACAAATGCGATAAGACCAACCGTAATGGACTTTGCAACGCTCGCTGTTGACTCTTACCCAAGTCCACCACTTCCTCAATTAAGTGTTCTAAATCCAGCGTGTCCCAGTGGTGCGTAGGCGTAGCCCGTCGTAGACATCGCAAAAGCTCTGCTGTCTGCTCTACCCAAGCATAAAAATCTTGATCGTACAGAGTTTGTAAGATTTGGAGTTTTATAGACTTCATGGCGCTTCTCCTTGGCAAATAAATAGGTAGGCGCAATTTAACTTTGATTTAGTTCAGCATTCGTCATAAAACCCAAATTCCCGACTTTTATCAAAAATCGGGAAGGGATGCTATCTGAACAAACACTTTGACTGCTGCATTAGTTAGAAGTTCTCCGCGTCTCCTTGAGTTCCCCTACTCCGATTGAATCGGATGATCTCTAGGGTTAACCAACCTCAGCAGTTTTTGCTTAATTTGAGCGTCGAATACTTCCCATTTCATTTTCGCATAAGCGGAATTTTCGTTGCTGCCAGATAAGAAGCCCATTGGAATTTCAAAGCCGCCTGCGCTTGTCCTTCCACCGCCGAAAAAGCGCCCTGCACTATCTTGTCCAAAGGCTTCTTTGATGAATTCATCGGGGTCAAGGGTAAGTTTGCTGGTTCTCAGGGAGCCTATGACTATTTCCAGTTCTTCATCTTCATCGTGAACAATGCCATAAACTACGGCGGTGTGAACGTTTTCTTCGGTGACGAGAAAGTCAGCCGCTTGGGGGATGGCATCGCGGTCTTCGTAGCGTAAGTAACCGACACCAGCAATGGAAAAGTTATTTTGGACGATGCGATTTTTTAGCGATCGCTCGATCACATCCATTACCCGCTTGGAACGATTCGCCTGTAAAATGGCGTTTAGCAGTTGAGCATCATAAAATCGGCTTAAATACGCCGCTGCCATAAAGTCTTCTTCTTGCGCTTGCATTAGCCGATTTGTATCCGATCGCAAGCCGTGCATCAAGGCAGTAGCGCATTTGACGTGTTGATTTATGCTGGTATCTAATGCTAATAATCCCGTTTGCAGGTATTGAGTAAAAATTGTTGCTGTCGCTCTGACATAAGGACGGATATCCTCAAACTCTGATTTGAGATCGCCTTGGATACTGTGATGGTCGATGAGGACTACTAGGGGAATTCTAGCCTGCTGCACTGCTGACAGTAGCTGTGAAGTGGTTCCCTGGTTATCAATTAATACAAAACCTTGATAGCATGACAAATCCTTGGTTTTCAAGGTTTGCGGCGTCCAGCGTTGGATAGGTAAATTAGTCAGCCTCACTAAGGCAATATTTTCTTGATGACTTAATGCGCCAGCATAAATTATTTCACATTTGATATCATATTGCTGGGCAATCAACTGATAAGCCCAGGCACAGGAAAGGGCATCAGGATCAGGAAAATCTTGCAGAATTACGAGCTGGCGATCGTGTCGGTGTGCCAGAAGGGTTTTTTGCAGTTCTTCTGACTTTTGTTGTGCTAGAGAATTACCACGCTGACTGAGATATATAGCTCCTTCACTTACCGATGGCGGTAATGACGGAGTTTTAAATGAAACTTCCACTGGCGCTTTCTCTATTTCAGGTTCCTCTGGGTTTGGCTCTGTGGTCGATGACAAACTCTCAAACTGAGTAACGGGAGAATTCAAGTACATAGGGAACTTTTTTAAAGTGTGAGGCTCATTTAATTCAGAAATACTACGATCAGCAATTCACTGAATTCAGCCACATTATTTTGATCTTCGCAAAAATATCAGGACATTGCACTATACATCTAAGTATATTTTTGTCAGTTACAGCAGCGCTCAATAATGGTCAACAATGAACTAAATTCCACTAAACGGCGTATAGGTGCTGGAAACAAGGAAGTTTAGTATATAGGGCTGTATCTGACAGCATAAATCTATTTAACCCACTTTCCGCACTTCATCGTGTAATACACGAGGATTTCCAACATCTGGCTAATGTTGGTTAAATAGCAATCACAAATCCCCAATAATTCTCAGTATTAATACTTAATAATTGAGCATTATTAGGAAATATTCTTGAATATCGATGTATTACATCTTGAAGTGCGGAATGTCGGATTTAAGGAGCTTTTTTTGTCTTTCGTAAATTCAATTAGCGGGATTTGAATCTGGCTTAGGGTATACTCTCTATCTTATACTTTAGGGCTAGTCCTTGATATTTGAAATAGTCTTATGCTCAATACTCTCATTATTGTGACTATTGAGCAATTAACAATTATTTTTATTGAACAATGCGTGTTTTTTATCCCCTTTGAAAATTCTGATAATTTAGAGCGAAGCCTAGTGCAAGAAGGCAGATCGCTTTTAGCGTCTCCCCTTGGAAGAAACCACAGAGCAAAGAGCAAGCCCCATACACAAATGTAGAGGCTTGAGCGTTGAGGCATTACGCCTGTTTACCAGACGCGATCGCGTTTGTTGCAAGCAATATAGCTACCAATTTTTCAACAATCGATAACTAAAGTTGTTAGCTGTGTCCGAAAGCAAAAAGGTATTTTTTCTTTCTCCTTTGCTCCTCTGCTTTTTTGCTCAAAGACCTATAACATATTTTTGCCACTCTGTATGCAGTCCACTCTTAAGATGTTTACTGACCTCGAAATAGAGGCTGCTATAAGGTTGGCGAGGAGGATGACGTAAAGGCATGTGAGCTTCATTGGGAGTTCGACTGCCTTTTTTTACATTGCAACGCACACAAGCAGTCACAATGTTCTCCCAACTATCGCCGCCGCCGCGCGATCGCGGTATTACATGGTCTAGGGTCAACTCATCCCCTGTATAACTACAGTATTGACAGGCATGACCGTCACGGTGCAATATATTTCGGCGAGTCAGAGGAATTTCTTTATAAGGAACACGCACGTAATGACGCAACCGGATCACGGTCGGCAACGGAAAATCCGAGTACAGGAATTTACCGTTGTGTTCTACGCGTTCTGCTTTGCCCTTGATTAACAGAACCACAGCACGACGCCAACTCGTTATATTGAGAGGTTCGTAAGATGCGTTTAAGACTAAAACCTTCCCCATTTATCTGTGCTCAGGGTATTAGCTTTACATAAATGTTAACACAAGTACACCCTGCTAGGGAGATGAGAATAAATTATACTTTTGGGAGAATTCGGTAATTAAGTTAGGAGACGCGATTAATCGTGTCTGTACAGTAGTTAGGAGTTTGCAAGTAAAACTTGTAACCTGACGCAAAGAGTCTTACGGTAGGCTAACGCGATCGCGCAGCGTCTCGTAGAGAAGAACGCAGTAAAAAGCCGAGCCATAAGATTTACTCTTAACTCATAACTCTTAACTTTTACACTTCCTATTTAAGAGCGTGGATGTAGCGGTTCCCACTCAGGTGCGGTACAACATTATATCGCCTGGTGTAGGGGCACGGCACTGCCGTGCCCCTACGGGTGTACCTCACGCTTGTCGGGAAACGCTATAGATAGATAACTTGCAAGTTTAGCTGTGGTGGGATAGGAGTCAGTACAAATGTTAAGTCGCAAACAAATCCCTGGTGTAGTTCCTAATCAGCAGTGCGACACCTACGCCTGGTTTTCGCAACGAGCCTGGGTAGAAATTGACTTAGGGGCGTTGTCGTACAATGTACAGCAATTGGTGCAGTTTTTATCGCCGCGTACTGAGTTGATGGCAGTAGTAAAAGCTGATGCCTATGGGCATGGAGCGGTGACAGTTGCCCAAACCGTAATTCAATCGGGAGCTAGTTGGCTGGGAGTCGCTACAGTTCCAGAAGCTATTCAATTGCGAGAAGGCGGGATTGAAGCACCCATTTTGATTTTAGGAGCAACTCATACACCAGAGCAGATTCATGCGATCGCCCACTGGAAACTTCAGCCCACACTCTGTAGCCCTAAACAAGCTTTAGTATTTTCCGATATCCTAGAATCCATGAATCATGGTTCTCCAGTGCCCGTACACATCAAATTAGACACGGGAATGTCTAGGTTGGGAACTGATTGGCGGCAAGCTGGTGAATTTGTGCAATTAGTGCAGCGCTTACCACATCTTTCTATTGCCAGTATTTATTCTCATTTGGCAACAGCAGATGATCCTGATACTACGGCAATGGAAGAACAGCATAGACGATTTGAGGAAGCGATCGCTCAAATCAAAGCAATGGGAATTGAGCCACCTTGTTTGCACTTGGCAAACTCTGCGGCTGCACTGACAGATCCGGCATTGCACTACGACATTGTGCGAGTAGGTTTAGCTGTTTACGGACTCTACCCAGCGCTGCATTTACAAAATGCGATCGATCTCAAGCCGGTTTTGCAACTCAAAGCAAGAGTTACCCAAGTTAAAACAATTGCCGCAGGAACAGCTGTTAGTTACGGGCATAAATTTATTGCCCCGCGCGAACTTTGCCTCGCCGTTGTGGGAATTGGCTATGCTGACGGTGTGCCTCGCAATCTTTCCAACAAAATGCAGGCGTTAATTCGCGGCCAGCGAGTTTCGCAAATCGGGGCAATTACAATGGATCAGTTGATGCTGGACGTGAGTGCAATACCCAATATCCAAGAAGGGGAAGTAGTCACATTGCTAGGGGAACAGGGAAAAGAAAAAATTTCAGCAGACGATTGGGCAGAACAACTAAACACTATTTCCTGGGAAATTCTCTGTGGGTTTAAGCATCGTCTGCCTCGTGTTGCAGTCATGTAATTGGGCATTGGGCATTGGGCATGGTAATAACCAATAGTTATTCTTCCCCTGCCTCCCCCCATTCCCTATTCCCAAAAATAATTTCTTATGGTATGATAGTAAACTGATGCGGATGTGGCGGAATTGGCAGACGCGCTAGATTTAGGTTCTAGTTTCGAAAGGAGTGAAGGTTCAAGTCCTTTCATCCGCACTTTTGATAAATTGAATTGCCTTATCTAGGCTGGTACTTAAACTTGAGTTAAAACTTTAGGGATAGTTACCAGCCTATTTAAATATTGCCTAAATAGGACTTACGCATAAGAGATCCTGCCCGTGACATCTCCCACCACTGAACGGAGTGCCGTTTCAGTGGGGGCTTCCAAGACAATCCGGCTAATACTTAGGAGGCTCTTGGCTTTTTGAGAACGGGATGACCCTCCGCCCTTTCTTACAAAGTTTTGTGGACGGAAAGCGTCCCCACAAACTTTGCGCTTTTTCTTATATTTCTCGCGGCATTGTGATCGCGATCTAAACTGCACCCGCAACTAGGGCAATCGTGCCACCGAATATGCAGTTTTTTGGGAACCTTCACACCACAGCTAGAGCAATCTTGACTAGTACCTGATGCTTTAACTGGGACAACTAATAAACCAGCATTTGCAGCTTTGTTTTTTAGTATTGACAGAAAGCTTGACCATCCGGCATCTAATATAGATTTAGCTAATCGGGTACGTGCAAGTCCTTTTACATTTAAGTCTTCAACCGCAATAACATCATACTTTTTCAACAAGTTATTCGCGGTTTTGAAGTGAAAGTCTTTTCTTTTATCTGCAACTTTTTTGTGTTGCCTTCCTAATTGTTCGACAGCTTTTTGTCTGCGCTTACTACCTTTTTTGCGACGTGATACTCGTTTTTGAATAACCCGCAACCGTTTTTGAGACTTGCGATAGTACTGGGGAATGGCGACAACTTCATTATCGGAAGTCGTCAAGAATTCTTTTAGCCCAACGTCAATACCTGTTATTGAATCAGGATTGAAATCTGGTTTAATTGTAGGCACAGCCTTATCTTCGAGGCTTAGAGTTACATAATAACCATCGGCTTTTTTGGTAATGGAACAAGTTTTGATTTTGAAGCCATTAGGGATAGGACGGTGTTGTACTAACCTTACTTTCCCAAACTTAGGTAGGGTTATAAAACCATTCTCAATACAATCACTTTTGACTGTTGGATAGGTAAAAGTTTTGTATTGATTCGCCCCTTTGAATCTTGGTCTTCCACTTCGTTTGCCATTACAGTCACCCTTGAGAAATCTATCAAAGGCTAACTCTACTCGTTTAGCTGCATTTTGCAACACCTGAGAGTGAAGCTCTTTGTACCAGGGGCGGTATGCTTTTAGTTGTGGTAAAGAGTCTTGTTGACTATTGTATGTAGGGTTATTTCGTAACTCTGGTAGATGGCAAACTAATATTGAGCAGGAGTTTATTGAACATCGATTTTCTTCATACCAACGGAACCGATCCGCCAACAGATAGTTGTACTGGCAGCGTAGCATATCTAGCCACCTATCAAATTGAACAGCCTGTTGTTTTGTTGGCGTAATCGGTATTGGTGCGAAGTTTTCATTTATTTACCCCCTTAGTTACATGCTAACATAAATGGGTAGCGTTTAACCACCCAAAATGAAAGAAAAAAGACTAAGTTTGAGACTAAGCACAAAACGAATGTATGCTTTACAGATTTATGCAGCATCAAAGGAGAAGAGTATTACGTCTGTGATTGAAGACTGGATCGATTCTTTTAGGCAAAATGCTCATTCCTCATCTCTTCGAGAGGCTACGCCAACGACTATAGCAACCGCCAAGATGGTTAGGACAAACAATATAATCTATGATGAAAGTAAG
>JAHCSU010000352.1 GCA_023522315.1 Nostoc sp. CCCryo 231-06 | reverse complement strand
TTACAAAGCGTAAGCGTTTAGAGTCGGAGCGCGAACAGTTATTTGTCAGTGAGCAAGCCGCCCGGATTTCAGCCCAAGCAGCACAGAGGCGTTCTAATTTTTTGGCTGAAGCTAGCCGTGTACTGGCATCTTCTTTAGACTATCGCACCAACCTAACTAGCGTCGCGCAATTGGCAGTGCCTACCCTAGCCGATTGGTGTATTGTAGATGTCGTTGAAAATAATTTGGCGCTCTTCAATAAGCCGGTGATAGCTGCATCTGAACCGCAGAAGGAAGCACTAGTAAGAGAATTGCGACAACGCTATCCAATTCCTGTTGATGCTGATTATGGGCCAGCGAAGGTTTTACGAAGTGGTAAGTCGGAACTGGCTACAAACATTCTTGAGTCCTCATTACAGAGAAATGCGTCAAACGAGGAACACCTCAGTCTGCTGCACCAACTCCAACTTAAGTCTCAGATGACCGTGCCATTGCTGGTGCGTGAACGCAAGCTGGGGACAATTGTATTTGCATCTGCACAACCAGGACGCCATTACACTATTGTAGACCTAGCAATGGCTGAAGAACTTGCCCAACGGGCAGCGTTCGCCATTGAAAATGCACAGCTTTATCGGCAAGCCCAGGAAGCTAACCGAATTAAAGACGAATTTTTAGCGATCGTTTCTCACGAACTTCGCACACCTCTTAACTCTATGCTGGGTTGGGTTCAAATTATCCGTAATCGAAAATTGGACGAGGCAAATACCTTTAAGGCACTGGCGACAATCGAGCGGAATGCTCACTGACAAATAACTGTTCGCGCTCCGACTCTAAACGCTTACGCTTTGTAA
>JAHCSU010000351.1 GCA_023522315.1 Nostoc sp. CCCryo 231-06 | reverse complement strand
GAGCTTTCTTCCCTTGATTTAGGTAATTGTTGGCTATCACAGGTAACGATGCATAGAATAAGCTAGCAACAGTTAAAAAACCTAAGATACCCGCGCCAATCTGAAATGATTTAGATGTGATTACACGATGAAGCTTTGATTTAAATGGTAACTCCTCCAAACGGTGTAAAAGCATTTGTGTAGATACTGGACGCTTCGCTGGAGCCGGAGCCATTAATTCATCTAACAAATCAGCAAAGGGTTTTTCAATTTGTCGTGCTTTATTTCTCCAGATAATTCTTGTTGTGTTTGGGTCTGCTGGCAAGTCGAGTACACGAATTCCAGTTACTAAATATACTAGCGTTCTACCTAGCGCATAGAAATCTGATTGCGGTACTGCTTGCCCGTTAATTTGTTCTAGGGGAGTAAAGCCGGCCGTTACAAGTACTGTAACTTCGTGCTGACCAAGCCCCATATCATTCCCCCCACTTCCACTAACTTTCGCTAGATAGCTACGAGTTACTTCTCGGACTGCACCAAAGTCTATTAAACCTAACTGACCATCAGGTTGAACAATTATATTAGAAGGTTTAATATCTCTATGGAAAAAACCACTACGATGTACTTCATCAAGAATTTTTACTATTTGTGTAAGCCAATTTAGCGCTAAAGCTTGAGATATTCGTCCATTAGCTTCCACCCATTGTTCTAAGTTCTGTCCCTCAAATTTCTGCATGATCAAGCAATGCAGTTTCCTGTAACTCTTGTTGGGAACAAAGCTAAATAAATCGTCTATAACTCTAGGGATACCTGGATGGTTGAACAGTTGAAGCGTCAGTGTTTCTCGCTCCAGTAACTCAATTTCTTTAGATTCCTGCGATTTCAGCACCTTCATCACTTTGCGGATTCCATTATCGTCTACCTCAAAAACTTCTGTACTATAACGAAAGTCCAGAGGGCGTAATGGCTTAATCAAACGGAACCTCTGGTTAATCAGCAATTCCGTTCCACAATAAAGGCATCTCTCACTGTCGTCAGGATTCTGGCGCTGTTTACACTTAGGATTTATACAGTAGCTCACACATTTAAGTTACTAGAATAATTAAGCTGATTTCAAATCATAAACTGTATTTTGAACTAATTTAAAAGCATAGGTACAAACATACTTTATAACTTGAGGCTCTAAACTCAATAGTACTTCTTGACTATCATTTATTTCTTGCTCAATTAAAGAACGTGCATATAAAGCCTCTATAGCTTCAAGTACTTCTGATGTTGTTACCTCACTCTGTTGTCTCTCCTTAATTTTTTTAAGTAATCTACTCAATCCAATTGAATTACCAGACTCTTGAGTTAGTTCTTCTGCTAAATGGAACATAATCTGTTTCTCTAAAATAGTTAGACGACCTTTTTCTTCAAATAAATTATCTAAACTATCTTGAAATATATCTGTCATCAATACAGTCTGAAAATTTAAAAACTTTTCTACACTTCCACCACAAAAATTTTGAATCTTGTCCACCAAAATTTTTAAAGATAAAGGATTTCCACGATAAGTTTGAATTAAATCTCCCCATTTATCCTCATCGGTTAAACCGTGGAAACGAAAAAGTTCTAAAGCTTCCTTTCCCAACCCTTCAAGTTTTACCGTCCTAACTGGTTGCCCCCTTTTTTGTAGGCGATTAAAATCAATAAATGGTTCACGGCTGGTTAGTAGGAAACAACTTTGATGCTGTTCCTCTATCACTCTATTAAAGAACGTCGCATACTCTGTATACTGCTTACCGTAGGCATTTTCTCTGGTATTTCTATCTCCCTGTAATAAAGACTCTGCTGAGTCTAAAATCACCAAATAACGACGTGAACGCAGGTAGTCAAACATTTTAGATATCCTAGCTTGGATGGATTCTGGTAAATCTAACTCCTGTTTTTCTAAATCAGCTAAAATTCTAAGCAGGTCAGCAACTAAATCTGTAAGTAATGGACTATATGAAATTGATTTCCAAATAAAACCATTAAACTCATACGACTCCATACGCAAAGCTTGAACTAATTTAACAACTAAAGCACTTTTTCCAATTCCTGCCGTCCCTATAATTGCTACACAACGCTCTTGAGCTATCAATTCTTTTAGCATCGCTAGTTCAGGAGTTCGACCGTAAAAATTAGATACGTCAGGGAGATTTCCTGCGAGTATGGGTAGACCAGCAGCAGCTTCATTCGATTTTGCTGGTTTCTTATCAGCTACTACTATCTGTTTTTCTAAAATCCCCCGCAGTCGTTTCTTAGTAACTTTTTCTCCATTCCCTAATATCCCTGTTAATAGTACCCACAGTTTAGGTGCTACACGCCGCTGCAAAAGATTAATGTCATAGAGACTATTCTCTGCTACGTCCTTGTAATCCAGATCAAGCCAAGCTGATCTAAGCACAATTTTTTCTGGCTCCTCTAGCCACCTGCCTTGTTTTGCAAACACTAAGTCATCTATGATTTGGATAACCTCTTTAGCATTCACCTTTTATTAAGCTCCTTCGAGTACTGTTTTTTATTAATTTCACAAAAAAAGTATATACTTTTTCGCAGATGATCTTTTAAAAGGCTTGCGTAGTCTATTATCTCCTACTTATACAGTAATACAGTTCAATTAAGCATTTCTTCCTTCTCCTGCTTTGCGCTCTTCTGGTGCATCCGGTGCGCGTAGCTTGCTTCTCCGCAGAGTAGTGCATTTTCTACCTCACTTCCTTGTAAACTGCTGTATACTTTAATCTTCACAAATCTTAACAGTTGGAGTTGTTATTTTATTAGCATACTGTTATATGGTATTTTTGTCCGTACTAAATCTAGAAAAGTTTTAGGAGATTGCTAAAGCTAGTATAATTACGGCAGAGCTCAAAGCAACGCTCAAAATTAAACAACTTTAAGTAGGCGATGTTCAATATGTCAGATCACTTTTTAAATTTGACTGCAACAAATGCATCGCTCTATTTATGTCATGCTTAAAGTAGGCAAGCTTTGAGAGTTAAAGATAACCAAGCTAATCAAATGAAGGGAAATATGAAAGTGAAAGCATCAAAAAACCCAAAGCACAAAGCGCCACTAAGGAGTAGGCGCTTTGTCTGTTCGTAAAATCCATCGTTTTTTTTAGAGCGGGGTTGATCTCGAAAAAACAAAATAAGTTGTCGTTGAAGTTTGGCGACAGAGACGACTACTAAATTTGTCCGAGAGTTTTTACCGCGCTGCCAGATCCATTATAGGATCTGCCGCTTGGAAAGTCCATTCCTTGCGGGATGTTTTTGCTGTCAAAATTCATGAATTTTAGGTAAAGTTAAATTTTATTAAGAAAAATCCCGAATTTAGTAGCAAAAATCCGTAGCAGCGCGAAGAACAGTTACCAGTTACCAGTTACTTGATAACTGTTGACTGATAACTGATACAACCCCCTCTGAACTTGTCAACCAAGTAATCAGGGGAAAATATCGTGATAACCAGGGAACGCCCCAAGAGCGCCCTTTTAGAGCGCATGGGGTTGAGTACAGCTTTCGCACAGCACAAAGTTGCTGTGGCAGAAGGGAATTTTCGGAATATCCAGACTAGAGCAAGAGTTTCGCAGATAGGCACAGTTCTCCCCAAGGAATTCCAAGGGGAGAGCCGATGAACGCAGCGACAACTGAATACCCAAACAATCTCACGGTTGCCGAATACCATGAGTTGCTAGCTGGTAGTGCGATTCATCCGGCGCTGATTAAGCGCAACTTTTTCCATGTCGAGGGAGAATCGGTTTATGACTACCTGTTCATCTCTGATAAAATCCCTCGCAAAAATGCCGGTCGAGTCACGGATGCATACATTAAAATGTATCAGCACCTATTACTGGGTGGGACGTGGATTCAATCACTTGACCCGTTGAATAACTGGCAACCAATGGAATGGGGACGGATTAAGCCCAACTTCCCGCGCATTGATTGGCAAACAGGTAAATTGGTTAAATACGAATCACCCCCCAAGACAGCTAACCGCGTCACCTACTTCGATATTCCCAACTGTATTTTGAACAAAGTTGCACGGCGCTACAACATCCCCGATATTCA
>JAHCSU010000350.1 GCA_023522315.1 Nostoc sp. CCCryo 231-06 | reverse complement strand
CGCCCTTGGCGTCTCCCCTTCTCCCAAAGGGAGAGGCTAGCGCCAAGGGAGAAGACTCGCTCTTCCGTGTCGCTATCCGCCAGTGGTACAGAATTCATTCTGAATTCTGACTCCTGACTCCTGAATTCTGTTCGATAAAATTCACTCAATATTTTACCTTTATAATTTTCTCCATTTATTGGGTAACTGTTTGTCATGGTACTGAAAGTAACTGTTTTTTTCTAGTCATCATGTTACTTCTAGATCAACAGCTTCACCTCAAGTGAAACCATAAAAATGAATCTCAACTCGCAGACTTTTAGTTCAACCCGTAAACCTAAAAACTTCAATAATCCAGAGCATTTTATTGAGGGATGGTATTGGGTAATACCCTCTCGAAATCTGCGGGTGGGTGAAGTAAAACCTGTCACTATTTTGGGCAGAGAACTAGTGATTTACCGTGGTAAAGACAGAAGAGTAGCTACCTTTGATGCCTACTGTCCACACATGGGCGCTCACCTTGCTGAAGGCAAAGTAGAGGGTAATGCACTACGTTGTTTTTTCCACCACTGGAAGTTTGATGCTGAAGGGATGTGTATTGATATTCCATGTTTAGATACACCGCCTTCTTTGAAATTACAAACTTGGCCCACTGCTGAGAAGTACGGGATGATTTGGGTTTGGACTGGAGAAATACCACAACAACCTCTACCTTTTGTTCCAGAGTTAGAACAAAAAGAGTGTGATTTCGCCATCCATTCTCACTTTGTGATGAACTGTCACCCCAGTGTGCTGATGATTAATGCGATTGATGCTCAACACCTCAATACAGTTCACAAGCTCCCAATAGAAGTTGTTTTTGAAAGACAGGAACTGAACGAGAATGCGATTATTTTCACTAACACTAAACCCATCAAAGACAATTCTTCTTTCATTAAGCTGATGCGCCTTTTCTACAAAAATGCCATAACTTACAGTATTTGCTGTTGGTACGGTAGCATTAGCATTTTGACACTTGGCCCCGATTTCTTCCATGTCCACACGATGTTAGCAGTTCGCCTCCATGAAGGGGGAAAAGCTGAAGGTCAATTCTTGTTGATCACTAAGAAACGTAAAGGAATTTTTGGTTGGTTATGCAATCGAATTGTGCTATTACTGACCAAGATTGCAGGTAAGTTTTTTTTCATGGGTGACATCAAGATTCTCCAAACAATTCAGTTTAATTTGAAAACTCCCATAAAAGTAGATCAGCCAATCATGCAGTTTATTAACCATGTTGAAAAACAGCAATCCCTAATGTGGGGGACTTGGCAAGAAGCGCGATCGCGCGATGTGGAGAGCAAGCCCAAGCGTGAGAGATGGCAAGATACAATGAGTAATGACTAATATCATGTCTATATGCTCACAATTCCGTCAGGCTGCTTGGTTATTTAAACCAACACGAAATCATACCATTGTCAACAATCTTTGCAACAAATGAATCGGCTGTAGGGGTGTACAATTGTACGCCCCTAAAAATTTAGGTGTATCAGGTATTTTGTCAAATGGTATAAAAATTAATAAAGGTTAAAATTTCAACGAAATTACTTTTAACTTTTAATTTATTTTTTACTGGGCTACCAGATAAATAAAAAGAAGTGGCAAAGCCACTTCCTAATTCCCAGGTAGAACCTAAGTCATGAGTATAACCACTACAAAAATTTGAAATAGTATAAACAAACACCAATTAACTTAATATCTATGTTTTTCTTGTTTACTAGGTCAGGAAATCCTGATTTTCATCAGGTAAATAACCGTATATTTACATAATCTCATGATTGCAATGCAGACTTAATTTTATCCAGTTCATCGCTAAGATATGCCAGCTTTCTCTTCATCAAGAAGCTGCTATTCTAATTGAACCTTGATTCCGTACCAGCCTCAATAGCGACAGCTTTCGTCATCTGCTTTAACTTCTCGCTGCGGATGTCAAATTCTGCCTATCTTTCGCAAAAGAGATATGTACCAAACTATGGCTAAACTACTCAATGGTGAAATGTCACTGACTACAATCATAGCCAGCCTTTTTCACCCAAATCCTGGATATCTTCTTCAAATTCAGCCAGATTATAGTAAAATAATAATTTCTGTTAACCTAATTCCCAGATGTTTCCAGTGGGGATTGCTAGAAGAAAAAGTGCGATCGCCTGACACTGCTCGATAATCATTTGGATATTTCTCAGCAGCATTAGGAGCAGCATCTACTCGTAGGATGAGTTTGCCCTGATAACGGGATAATTTACTAGTATCTAACAAAATCGTACCACCGTAGTCCCATGCCAATCCATAGAGTTTAAAGTTACCTAACTTTTTGCGTAACTCACTCAATGGGGTTCCGACTCCAATGCCTTCGCGGGTTTTCCAAGCTGAACCCAGGTTACGCACATCTAAAGGTTTTGTACGAGTATTATCACTCCAGACTACTAACAGCGTATATGCAAAGCAGCTTGTCGTTAGACATCGCCCCTGATTTAGGTTTACCTGAGTAGCCGCAAAACTACCCATTCCTTCAGGGCCAGAAATGGTTTTATCAACGAGATGGGATGCACCAAACAGCTTGACTAAATCTTGCTTAGTGGTTGTGCGTGTTATCGGCCCAACTCTTTCCCCAGGAACGATTAAGGTGTCTTTTAAGGGTTGGGATCGCGCATCGGTTGGCGGTTGATTGGTTTTCTGGGGTAATGCAACTACTGAGGTTGCTGGGTTAGTTAATAGTAAAGCTAACGCAGCCGTAGCGATACCTTTAATAGATGGGTTCACAGTCTACCTCTAGGGGAATCCGATTTGGGAGTGATCCGATTTGGGAGTGTTTAATATATTCAATTATTGCTTGTCAGTTTTAACTTCTACAATTTCCCAATTACGGATTCCCGATTTCCCAATAACTTTATTTCATCGCTCTAGTTGCGTTGAAAATTGCAAGTATTGCTACTCCTACATCAGCAAATACAGCTTCCCACATTGTCGCTACGCCTAAAATACCCAATCCAATGAATATACCTTTAATTGCTAACGCAAAACCGATATTTTGCCAAACAATTTGCCTTGTTTTTCTGGCGATTTGTATTGCTTCTGCCACTTTTGAGGGTGCATCTGTCATAATCACAATATCGGCAGTTTCGATCGCCGCATCTGAGCCTAACCCACCCATTGCTATACCAACATCTGCTCTAGCAATCACTGGCGCATCATTAATGCCATCCCCAACAAAGGCAACTTTACCATGCTTGCCAACGGTGCTGAGTAACTTCTCAATGGCATTGACTTTTTCTTCTGGTAATAACTCTGCTTCGTAAGCATCTATACCTAACTGTTGAGCAATCCGGGATGCGATCGCTTGATTGTCTCCTGTCAACATTACTGTTCTCTCTACACCCATTGCTTTGAGTGCTTTAATAGCTTGTATGGCATCTTCTTTCAGTTCATCAGCAATGACAATATACCCAGCGTAAATATTATCCACTGCTAGATGAATAACTGTTCCCTCTAACTGGCAATTATCATGAGTAATGTTCTCTTTGTGGAGTAGGCGATCGCTTCCCGCTAGCACTACCCTATTTTCAACCTTGGCTTTAATCCCATAGCCTGCTATCTCTTCATAATCCCTCACCTCCAACTCATCGATTTTTCCACCATAAGCTTTGCGGATAGATTGAGCAATGGGATGATTTGAATGCAATTCTACTTTGGCAGCTAATTGCAGCAGTTCTTGTTCAACGTAGCCATTTGATGGGACTATTTTTGCTACTTTAAATACACCGTGAGTTAACGTTCCAGTTTTATCAAAAACAACTGTATTGACTCCATTTAAAGCATCTAAAAAAGTAGATCCTTTAACCAAAATACCACGTTTAGCCGCACCTCCCACACCTCCAAAGTAACCTAAGGGAATACTGATAACCAGTCCACAGGGACAGGAGATAACTAGTAAAATTAGGGCGCGATAAACCCATTCTGAAGAAGTTGCGCCAGCAATGAATATAGGAGGTAATAGTGCAACTACTAGAGATGTAAAAACTACTATTGGTGTATAATATCCGGCAAACTTAGTAATAAATTTTTCTGTTTCTGCTTTTTTACTTTTGGCATTTTGCACCAAGTCCAAAATCTTAGCAATGGAAGATTCATCAAATAGTTTCGTTACTCTAATGCTGAGAACACCCATTTTATTGATCATCCCAGCCAAAACTGTCTCTCCCAGTCTCACTGTTCGCGGTACAGATTCTCCAGTTAAAGCAGAGGTATCGACTTGGGAATTCCCATCTATAATCTCACCATCTAAGGGAATCTTTTCTCCAGGTTTTACGACGATAATATCTCCAATATTTACTGTCTTTGGGGATACTTTTTTTAATTCTCCATCTGTTTGAATATTGGCATAGTCTGGACGTACTTCTAATAAAGCCTTGATGGAATTACGGGAACGACTAACGGCAATATCCTGAAACAATTCCCCAATTTTATAAAATAACATGACTCCGACAGCTTCGGGTAATTTATGAATTGCGATCGCCCCTAGTGTCGCTACTGACATCAAAAACGTTTCATCGAATACTCTACCTTTGAGGATATTGCGCCCAGCAGTTTTTAAAACACTCCATCCACTTAATAAATAAGCAGGGATAAAAAGCAGATACTCACCTATCGAGTAGAATGTATTGTGTAATTGATTTTCAAAAATTACACCTGGTGCATATAAACTTAAAATTGCTACTAAAGGCAATACCTCATTTTTAAGATTTAATTCTCCACCGTGATCGTGATTGTGGTCATGGTTATGATTCTCATCATGATTGTGATTATGATTCTCGTGATGGTCATGTTCACAGTTGCAACAACCTGAAGATTCTGAATGTACTTTCCGCTTCATTTTTTCTGTTAAGACTAGTAAATTACTTTATATATGAGCCTGTTTCCAAATGTAATTAAAAAAAGAACTTTTTACAAGTTGATAATTTAAGAACGAGAATCTATATCAAATTTATTGCTAAATATAGCAGTCCTAAATCATTTGTGAAAGTTTCTGTTGATTCTTCTCTCTGTGTTCTCTGCGCCTCTGTGGTTCGATTAAAAAGTAATTTTCACAACTCAGATAAGATTGGTATATTTATCCTATTTTTTTGCTAATTTTAAGCTTTTTAAGCTTGTAAAGATAGCTATACCGTTTCTCATTTATGAGGTACACCCGTAGGGGCACGGCACTGCCGTGCCCTTACACTTCGGAATATAATTTTGTAGCGCCTGTGAATGGTTTTAAAGGCAGATATCAAGCCTGTTTGACTTCTAAGTTTTGCTGTAGCAACTAATTTGCGATCAAACTGGGTAGATAGGGAGCATTCTTGGGTAACAAGTGTCGGGCTAGCTATTCTTAGGGAAAATTCACTTGAAGTTTGAAAGTTAATCGAATACCCTAAACTAGTAGACAATTTTCTCAAGGAAATCTATGAGCAAAAAAATTCTTCTGAATTTGCTTTCCACTTCCTCAATCTTTGTGTCGATGATGTCTACGCTGATGGTATTTCATCCTGCCCATGCTAGTACTAGTATTACACAAAGATTACTGCACACAGAAGACGGTCGTACCTGTATCACTAACCCACATGGTGGAAAAGATTTTGTGTGCATTCAAGATTCTAAAGAGAAGCAACCGTATACCTCTACTCGTTCCGCAACCATTGTCACATCAGTATCAGATCAGAATGTTGCCATGTTGAATTTTACTGACGAAGAAAGTGATGCTGCAATTAAGACATTTGGCTGTGACTGTCCATTGTGCATAAATTCTTTGCGTCAGTTGCGCGGTACTGGAAACTTGGTGTATTAGGATTAAAAAGCGCTAATAGCAACTATAACTTCTGTTAGATACGCGTGATTAATCACGTATAGAACATATACGAAACCAAAAAAGCATTTTTAACTAAATACTACTACTAGTCTGTCGAGTTTAAATTAATAGGTAACTAAGTTTGTAGTAAGGACTTTAGTCCTTACTACAAACCCTCAAAGCTAGCTTGGACATTCTACTATTATTATTTGATCAAATCTAAATTCATTCTTAGTCCAGTTTGTAGGGGTAATTCATGAATTGCCCCTACAGCGTCTAGTTTTGCGTAAGTCCTGAGAGAAAAAGACGCACAGAAATTGTAAAAGCGTCCTGTTTATTCAACCACCTCATTCACAGGGAATCTATCAATCAACTGCATCGCCCGATGGGCATTACGCTGGAAAGAGTCTGGCAAATGCGGAACGTGGGGTATTTGTGATAATAAATCCAACGTCCGCCGTAAAATTCTCACCACATCGCCTTCATCCAAGGTGGTGTTCTCGCAGAGTTCTGTCCACTCCATTCCCAGCGCCCATTGTTCGACTATGGCAATTAACTCAAACTCCAACCATATAGGCAGCGCTACGTTATACCGCCGTTGTAGTTGGAACATTTGACGGCGAATTCCCCGCAATTTTGCTAAGGCTTCTGCCACTTCATTACTAAGCTCAAAGTTAACCTTGCTATCTGGACGGGGTGTTTCCATCACCAAACCGGCGGCGGCGGCGGCTAAATGGTGCGGATCTAAGTTGTCCAATTCACCGCTAGCGAATACTAAACCTAGCCACAATTCATTCTCACCTCGAATGGCGGCAGCAATTCGCCCTAATACTGTGGGCACTAAGTTATCTAAAGCGCCAAAGTGTTGCAGAATTGCAATTAAATTGAGAAATTCTTCCCAATGACGTTGTGACTGTTGCTCTACTTGCCCTTGCACCTGTTCAAGTTCGGCTTCTAGTTCAACATAGCGGGCCCGGCGCTTGAAAAGCGTGGCAGCATTGCCTGATTGATGTAGGGGATGAGCTTCTAATTGCTCTTCGACGGCGGTAGTGCGACTGAGTTGTTCTGCTACTTCTGGTGCCAGATTCAAAGATTCTACCGGATCGGGAATACGCGCAGCGATCGCAAATGTTTCTTGAGTACCACGGCGCGACTGTCCTGGCTTCAAAGGCATCTCTGGCGGTGGCAGGATATCAGGTGGTACTTCAATTCGCGGCAGTTCGGCATATAAATCGACTACATCCCCTGTGGTTGCCACATACCAACGGTTATCGTGTCCCAAGCATACCAAGTAAGGAGCTTGACCAGAACCAGGCGATTTTCCTACTAAGACTGCGCTTACGGGTGAAGATACTGTGATGTTTTTGCCCTTGAGACTCAGCAGAGTTCCTGACACTGCAAAGCCCAACATCATCCCCAATTCTTCTTGTCTATCTTCCTGCGCTTGCTCTTGCAAGGTTTTCAATATCTGGCGTTCCACTTTCAGGCGTTGCCGTAATTTCTCATAAAGAGCCAGTTCATTTTCATCAACTGCGGCGATTTGCTCATGAAGTTGAGCTAATTGTCTTTCTAGTTCGGCAATCTCATCATATTCTGGTCTTAAATGCAAGGTAGCCATGTACTGCCCAAAGCTGCGCTCTATCAGTTCCCTGGTTTGCTCTAGGGTGTGTGTTTGCAGCAAATTGAGTACCATGCCATAACTGGGAGTAAACTGGCTTACAAGGGGGTCTGGCTTGGATGTTCCCAAATACGCGGCTTCTTTAGCTCCTTCAAAGGGAGTTTGGACTGTCACCACATGACCTTGTTTATCCATCCCCCGGCGGCCTGCTCGTCCCGCCATTTGCAAGAATTCCGAAGCGTTCAACAGGCGGTGTCCAGTGTCGGTACGCTTGGAAAGGGTGGAAATTACCGTTGTCCGGGCGGGCATATTAATTCCCGCCGCCAGTGTCTCGGTGGCGAATACTACTTTAATTAGCCCTTGCTGAAATAGTTCTTCTACCAGTGCTTTCCAAGCAGGCAAAATTCCGGCGTGGTGGGCAGCGATTCCCCGGTATAGGGGTGCAATTTGTCCAGAACGCCCTGCTTCGGGATTGCGGGCTAAAAAGTCATCAATCTGTTCCCGTAAAATTTGGGACTCTTCACTATTTACCAGCCATAAATCACCCACTTCCGCCACTGCTTTATCACATCCCCGGCGGCTGAAAATAAAGTAAATCGCTGGTAGCATATCCCGTTGCTCTAACTGGCTTAAAGTATAAATGATTCCAGGAGCCTCCGGTCTACCACTTCTTCCCCTCTCCCTTTCTCCCCCTCTTCCCTTCTTTTTCTGAAGGCGGGGGTTAATTTTGGTTTTGCTATCATTTAGCAGGGGAAATAACCCTTTGGGATTGCAAAAGTGAAATTCCAAGGGAACTGGGCGAAAATCGGAGTAAATCAGGTCAGTTGGGCCGTGAACGCGATTTAGCCAATCGGTGAGTTGATCGCTGTTGGCAACCGTTGCTGAGAGGGCTGCCAGTTGTACTTCACGGGGACAATAGATGATTGATTCTTCCCAAACAGTACCGCGCTGGCGATCGTTCATGTAGTGGCACTCATCAAGTATCACCGCTTCAACGTCTACTAGTGAGATGCCTATTTGCCCAATGGGTGTGCCATAGAGCATATTTCGGAAAATTTCTGTGGTCATCACTAAAATCGGTGCATCTCTGTGAATGGAGGCATCTCCAGTTAACAGTCCGACTTGATCAAAACCGAATTTTTCTCGAAAGTCACGTAATTTTTGATTCGATAGCGCCTTTAGGGGAGTAGTATAAAATACACGTTTTCCTCGCGTCAGGGCGCGATAAATGGCATATTCCCCGACTAATGTTTTGCCCGAACCTGTGGGCGCACATACGACTACGGAGCGTCCGGCGTTTAGGGACGCGATCGCTTCTTTTTGAAACTGATCCAGATCAAAGGGAAATATAGCCCCTAAGTCAAGTTCTGGAGACGGCGCAGGATAATTCACTCAATCACATTTGCAACCAGATTGTTTACAAGTTAGCCGGTAAGCGTAAAGCTCAGTGTCTTCTCCCAAGGGGAGACGCAAGCGCGAACAGACCTGAGATACAAGCGACTCGTGCGGTTTTAACCGCATTCAGAATTAATTTTTGGTTCGAGGGGTGGTAAAATATAATTATGCCACAGGTAGAATAACCGCTAGCACAAATGGATAATCAACCCCAAGACGACCGGCTAGGAAAAAATAATGGATAGTGGGTAGCGAAAAACACCACGATAAACATAGCTAGGATGCCAATGCGTATCCAAACCAGTAAACAAAACTATTTATTGATTGAACAAAGTACCGTAGGGCATACGGGAACTAGAAAAACGATTTTCTAACGCTTAGGGAGATGAGAGCCACCTGGGATTGTTTAAATTAAACTCGGCACTTTGTTCTATTGAACGGGTGTGAGGTTTAAATACTACCGTAAGGATAGACAATTTTAAGGCACGTCAATGAACTAAGAATCTCAGTGTCTTTAGACCTGAGAGTGTCAATATACTAACGAGTCTTTTGTCAACTTCGTTAATAGTCATTAGTCATTTGTCCTTTTCAAATGACCAATGACTAATGACTAATGACTCTTTATAGAACGTGTGTAAAACCCCGTCCCCTTGTGGGCGGGGATGTAAGCACGGT
>JAHCSU010000349.1 GCA_023522315.1 Nostoc sp. CCCryo 231-06 | reverse complement strand
CATTGGTGTCAACTTAAGCAAAAAGTGAGCATCAGATGTAATCTAAGAATATCGAAAAAGATGTTCTTAGTGATACATCATGGCGAGGAAAAGACCAGCTAGAATTGGCAACCCAGATCTGCGGCAACAAAAACATATACCAGCGCCGCCAATTGAGGAAATCGAGAAACAGATATTTTCATTGCTATCGCCTGCAAGCTTCAAACCCCTAAAATCCTATGAACAAAAACAAGAACAAGAGGCAGAACAAAAGAAAAAATGGCGAGACAGAATATTGACTCTGCCAGTGATGATGGCGATCGTTGTCAGTTTAGTGTATAGGCAGATTCCTGGCTTAAGAGAAGTCCAAAGGGTATTGTCACAAGAGGGATTGTTATGGGTGGGGCAAATGGAAGTAAGTGCCCAAGCAGTTTCAAAAAGATTGCGAACATTACCAATCGAATTATTTGCACAAAAATTTGTGCAAGTAATCGCAAAAATCAGCAGCCAACCAAAAAATCAGGCAATACCAGGAAACTGGCAGCCAGTATGCGCCCAATTCACAGCCATCTGGATTGCCGACGGTTCAACGCTAGAAGCACTCAGAAGAAAGCTCAAAGCACTGCAAGAACAAGAAAAAACACTTGCTGGCAAAATTATGATGGTGGTGGAAGCCTTATGGGGGAATATCGCTCGAATCCTTGTCAGCGCCAAGTACGCTTAATTTCTGTTTTGTGGGGTTCAAATTGGTATTACTACCTCACAAATGTACTCGACTCACAAATTCTATCTGCACAGCAAGTTTGTGAATTATATCGTGACGGAAAGCGTGTTGAAGATGCATTTTTGCTCACAAAACGGCTTTTAGGTCTGGCTTATATCTGGGTGGGTGATAGGAATGGTGTCCAAATTCAAATTTTTGCCACTTGGATTTTTTATGCTGTTCTCAATCAATTATGTATTGATGTAGCGATCGCTCTT
>JAHCSU010000035.1 GCA_023522315.1 Nostoc sp. CCCryo 231-06 | reverse complement strand
AAATTGGCATTTTAATTGTTAGTTTGGCATAACAAGTACTGAAGAACCAAAATTAGTAGATTGTCAAGAAGAAGGGTGTTGGGTGTTGGGTGTTGGGTGTAGGGAACACGGCATTGGTCGGGGCTTGGAACCCCGACCAATGCAATCGTCTTGAAAGACGGGGCTTGTGTCCCTCTGGTTGTTGGGGCTATCTCTTTCTCTACACCCCACACCCCACACCCCACACCCTGCCCCAACGGGGCTTGGTCAAAATGAATGAGTGCAGGCTTTGTCAACGTAAAAGATTATAATAAAAGTTTAATAATAAGTCAATTGCTTGATATTAACTTTATAATTTGTTTTTTAGCACAATCTTTGACTACAGGAATACGCGAAGGGTTTACAGTGGCTTAGTTTTGGGGATTTAAGGGCTCGTTGCGGATCATGCAACGAAGTGGAGTCTTCGGGGCGGGCTTGCGGGGCTTGTCGGCCCAACCAGCGATCGTTCTGCCCGTCCCGAAGACCGCATGAGCCGAGCGTAGCGGCAACGAGTTCGGTCTGCACGTCCTAGCTACAGGCTAAAACCACGATCCTGCTGTAAGAGCTTTTGTTGCTCCTCCCTGAGATGAGCTTCTAGTTCCTGACTCCAATCAGGATTATGGGTTTTGAGCCTTTTACCCTGTGGCAACAATTCTAATACTGCACTAGCTGCGTTATTCCCAAGATCATCATTATTGAATGCTACGACAACCCTATTGAAACTCTTGAGAAATTCCATAGGTAGATTATTCGGGTCATCAGCTACTATCAACATGGTTCTAGTTGGTGGTAGCCCCTTGCAACTTGAGATAAGATAAGTGGCTGCTGACATCGCATCAATTGGTGAAGAACACAAAAAGACGTTTTCTACCTTGTCCGTTGGTTGCCCTCCCAATCTCAGATAAAACCAACCATTTGGTGTAGAGGTGTTTTGGTCGTACTCCACAGTGCGGTGATTTTGTCTAGGCTTTGACCAAATTAATGCGCCAGTTTTTTCACCATCTAAATCACGCTTGATAAACAAAATATTTCGTTGCTCATCCATGTAAAGCAACTGATTATTATGTAATCCTTTGAGAATATAATCTGGTATATAGCGTTTCTCGCTTAAATACTGGTGCAACACTTGCCAAACAACTTTATCCTCTGGTGGTGGCGTAAACTGAGTATAAAGTTGTTTGTGTTCAATTTCTTGAAAGAGTTTTTCTAAATGCTCAACTGGGAGTGGTTTAACAGGTTTGAGCAGCAATTCATTAATAGGTTCATCATCACGTTCTGTTTGGTAGTCAACGCCAAGATGTTTTTGCAAACCGGGGAAGGTATAAGCTGCGCCTAACTGTGTACCACTAAAAGCTTGCCCATCTTTCTCATAAGAAATGCCTTTAGACTTACCGTTCCTAGTAAATCCTGTTCTTACGCTAATGCCAGCTTGCTGCAACCGCATAATCAGCATTGGCATTTGGGGATTATCAACTCTGGCTCTATCAATCGTCTGCTGAACCTCTTCTTTGATGGTGCGTTGTGGAGGAGAGTCACGTTGTCCCTGTGAAAATTCTTCTTGTTCTCGCCTTATGCGCCTGATTTGTCCGGTGCTGGGTGTGCGTTGAAGCTTCTCTCTACTGCCCTGCACTTGCACTAAATCATAGTCTTGCTCGATTTGTCGCAGAACTTTCTCAGAGCGTACATAATCCCAGGAATCATGGACTAAAAGCCCAGTATCCATCCTGATTCTGCTGGCGGCAATATGGATGTGGTCGTCGTCGGTGTTGTGGTGGCGGAAGATGACAAACTGATTAGCATCAAAACCCATTTCCTTCATGTAGCGATCGCCGATTTCGCTCCACTTCTCATCATCTAATTTATCACCCTTAGCTGCTGATAGAGAAACATGATAAACAACTCGGTCTGCATCAGAATTTAGTTGTCGAGACAGCTTAAATTCCCGCGCCAATTCACGGGCATTTCTCCCACTCATGTTGCCGCCGATTAGTTTAGCATCTTCGCGCGATTCTAAATAATCTAGCAGCTTGCGAAAACCTCTGCCCTTAGTCTGCTTCCCAATCATCCTCTTCGTCTTCCTCTTCCGAATCTTCATCATCAACATCATCCGAGGCAATGTCTCGTCTGCACTGATGCAGCAGTTCTAAAAGTTCTCGTAAAAGTTCTGGGTTAGCTGGCGGAGTACACCCCATTTTTATAGCTGTGTTTGTGGCTTTGACAAGCTGGTTTAAGTTGTTCCCGATTTGTCCTAATTCCCAATATGTTTGTAAGCTAATTTTACTCAGTCGCTTGGGCAGTGGTCGCAACAATCCATTACGCCTCATCAGTTCACTTGCTGACATCCCCGCGTCAAGTGATTTAATACGAATCATATCCAGTTCGATGTCACTTAATCTCACTGGAAAAATATGCTTTCGGACTAGAGCTTTTGACTGCTTGCGATTCGCCATAATTCGAGAATATCAGGGACATTGCGAGGGGGGTTTTTCAAGGGGGGTTTCCCCACTTGAACCAGTCTGCCGTTCGAGCGGAGCGAGACAAAGCGTAAGCTTTGAGGCATGGCTGGCTTCTAGCCCAAATGCGGGGAGTGGCGAGGTGTCGAGTGCTACGGATGTACGGAGGCACGACGGGAGACTGGGGGCGAGGGGACGACAGCGTAGCTGGGGGGACGGTTTCGGGTGATTCCGAGTGGGATGAAGTCTGACAACAGCGTAGCTATTTCGTCATAATTATATCAGTGTTTGCTGAATTACTGTGACGGCATAGCTGGGGTGGTTTTACTATAGTCAGCAACAGTCAACATCAGGGGAACATAGCAACAGCGTAGCTGGAGCGGGAGAAATATATCAGCATCTAATAAATGATGGTGACGGCGTAGCAGCAACAAAAATTATAATCAGCGTAGCTGAAACCATCTGAGAATCGGGAATTATACTTTTTGAAAAATAGTGGAAAATAAGGGAATTATGATAATCAATTTAATTTCATAGCAATGGTTGAACCAAAAGATTCTGATCAGATTACTAAAAGCAAGATTGATGAGGCTATCAAAGCACTTAAGGAGCAGAAGCCAAAAGAGCGAGAGGATATATCGGATAGAGAAGCTATTCGGAAAATGAGGAGGTATATCGAGAAACTGACCTCTGATAAATATGGCTATAGTTATGATGAAGTGTCAGAGATGCTGAAAGGTCTGGGCATCAATTTGAGTGGCAGCAGAATCAAATATTTATTGGGCGAGTTGAAGAAAAGCAGCCGTCGCCAGAAAAAAACATCTTCAAGCGACGACAAGAATCGGTCATCAAATCCGGCTACTGAAACTCAGCCAATAGTAGAAAATACTGTGTCAGATCAAGCTAGTAGTGAACCGGATAAATCAACAGTAAATAGTGCAAAGGGCAAGAGACAAAGTAAAGAGCCAGTAGCGCAGCAGCAACAGCCTGAATCAAACCTGTAATTAGAAAAATCCTATGAATATAGAATTATTAATTGGAACATGGCTGTTAACTGGAAGCATTTCTCTAAACGCCCAAATTAAATTTATCGGTGATGAACCAGATCCGAATGGTGTCGAAAATTGGTTGAATAGTAACAGCAACAATTTAATTGCTCAGGTAGAAGCAACCGAAGGGCTAACTCTAACTATCTCATCAGATGGGAAATTTTTTGAAGAAAGAACAGGCGAACCAAAAGTTTATTGGTTTGACAGAGAAGGGGTATTGGAGTCTGAAGTTATACCGTTTAACGGTCATCTAAGTTTCTATGACTCTAAAGCCTTCTTATTGGTTGATGATCTGGTATCGTGGGCTGTACCTAGCGATGAAGTTAGTAAAAAAAAGCTCAGATACGACGATGGTGACACGAAAATAGCTGATAGCATTGAAGTTCAAGGCGAACAGCTTATACGAACCATCTCAGTAGTAACGGATGAACTTTACTTAGATAGAGTGATTATCGTATACAAAAAAGCAAATAAGTGAAGGTATGCGCTAGCCACTTTTCATCGTCGTCTAAGTCAGCCAAATTTTTATTACTACCGCTATTAAGACTATCTAATAGCAGGAGTAATAATTTTTTCAAACGTAGCCCAGCCCTAGAAGCATTACAATTCTCAAAGCTTTAGTTTAATTAGACTGATGACGTTCACCTATTCTCTATACCCAGATAATTGGTCAGAAATTGCCACTTCAGTTAAGCAACAAGCTCAGTGGCGTTGTCAAAAGTGCGGGTTACACTGCATAGCCCCTGGTGACAAAACATCACATCTAACACGCTCAAAACGCAGAGTGTACACCCTACAGGTTCATCATTGGGACAGAAATCCAGCAAATAACCACAGAGGCAACCTTATAGCTCTTTGCAGTGGTTGTCACCTTTTATACCACAGGGGTGGGAAATCAAAAGTTTCACCGGGGCAGCTATCTTTGTGGTAAATAAGTATGGATGATGATACTCAAGAACTAATCGCAATTCAGCAAGAACTTTCAGGGATCAGTGATCGCCTGAGAAAGATTTTTCCGTCAACTCATCCCCAATTTGACAGCGTGTTTGAAGACTTGGGTGCAGCTGGATATTACGTTCGGGAAGCTGGTTATCGTCTGGAATCAGTTCTTATGACTGTTCAAGGTGATAGCGCAGGTTCTGCGAGTGATGCAGAGAGTGGAGAAACTGAAATTGAGTAAACTTCAGTGGGCAAACAACGAAAGAAAGTCATCAGTAAGTCAGCCCTAACTTGAGGGCTACATCTGTGTAAAACTCGCCGCATCGCTCTAGTACCAAAAACTTGGGCAACTTCTGCCATTGACTCTAACAGGTGATCTGGTGATGACTCCGATTCAGCAATCAACATCGGGAAGTATGTACGCGCTAGCCACTTTTCATCGTCGTCTAAGTCAGCCAAATTTTTATTACTACCGCTATTAAGACTATCTAATAGCAGGAGTAATAATTTTTTAAAGTGCTGCCAGCCCCCCCATCTCTGGGTAAATCGGCTCACCCAAGCTTGGGAGATTTCGGTAATGTTGGCGATCGCGGGTTGGGTAATTTTCTGTTTTGACTGCCAAAGCGACTTTAGGGCATTGACTATAGCGTGGCCTGTTTGCTCACTGGCGTTACCAGCTTCGGGGCAGAGTTGAAAAGCATCAACGCTCTCTAATTGAACTCTTGGTAATTCATTTAAAAGGAAATTGAGGTCATAGTCAGCGCAGAAGTAAAAAGTTAGCTCCTGTTTGGAGCGACGATGAGCGCGTAATCGCCCAATCTCTTGTATAATTTCTGCATTGATTAGTTCAGTGAGATACTTTTGGAAAGTGCTATTTTTATCTTCCAGGTTGACTGGTTCCCCAGTCATCACCTGATATTGTGCTGCTAAAACACCGATGTTTTGGTAAGGAATGCCAAAACTTGCGATCGCTGGAGCATCACTAAACCGATTAACACCACGCCCATCGACAAAGTGACCGTATTCTGTGCGGCCCTCGGCTTGGGATGCAATTTGTTTCCAATCGATAATGCCAAGGCTGGGGTAGAGTTTTTTCAAGGTTTCTTTGAGGGCATTAACACGAGCGGTAAGTGTATCAGAGCGATTTTTTGGCAGTTTACCCAGCCCAGTGACGTTGACGACTTTTAAATTGCCATAGTCT
>JAHCSU010000348.1 GCA_023522315.1 Nostoc sp. CCCryo 231-06 | reverse complement strand
AAGGGAAGGGGAGCAAGAATCAAAGCCTCTCAGGAGTGGGGGAGAGGAATGGAAGCGGGGTTTTAAGAATAAGTTGCACATCGCGTTAATAACTAATAACTAATTTGCAGTGTCACCGATGCTTCTACTTGCTGTTCACCAGCAACAACAGGGGTGGAACTATTAGCTAACTTGGCAGCTTCAGCCCGTAAAAACATGGGTGGTGCAGGCGCACTGGCATTATTAACTTGAATGCTGACTACTTCTTTGGCTTTAAAACCCAAGGCACTGAAAACAGCATCAGCTTGCTGCTGGGCATCTTGGGTAGCTTCTTTTAATGCTTGTTTTTGAGCAGCCGCGATCGCTTCATCATTAGCAACAAAACTAATACCATTAATTTGTGTCGCACCCGCTTTCACTGCATTATCCAATAATGTACCAGCTTTCTCGGTAGGAATGCGAAAACTCACAGTGTTATTGGCAGCATAGCCTGTAATCCTCTGTACATTATTGGTGTAGCTGTAAACTGGATTAAGTTGGATACCAGTAGTTTGTAATTTTTCGACATTTTGGCTCTTGAGGAACGCAACTACAGCCGATGACCTCCGGGCAGTTTCTTGCTGTACCTCCTGGGCTGTTTTCCCCTGAATCTCCACTCCTAAACTGACTTGGGCCAGGGTTGTAGGGATTGTTTCTACTCCACGACCACTTACACTAAGGGTTCGCCACAATTTCTCTTTTTCTTGTGCCAACGCTGGTAGTGTCAATGTTACACATAAAACCATTGCTAAAGGCAGTATTTCCCACAAGTTTCCATTGGGAAACTGAGAACCGGGTAAAGCGGCTCTAGTCATAATATTTGCACTCCTCAAAGTATCCACAGATGTTTTTAACAAGCGCATGTAACAATCTTCTAGTGGTCGTTGAGAGTCAACAGCCACCACAAGTTTTTCACAACTTAAGTGCGATCGCTAGATCCGATTTCTATGTTCTTACTTTGACACTGCGATCGTCAAAAGCTGAAATGGTTACATTTTTGGAAACTAAAAAATTACACTAGTACGCCACAGCGAAAATAGATAGACGTTTTTCAGAAACGCGTCAAAATCAAAGAGAAGGATTTTCACGGAACCCATGTATTTGTTAAATCCAATCAACTTCTCTTTTCCTCTGCTGGCTACGGTAACAGAAGCCGCAGACAGTTCAATGGTAGTAGCAGCAGTGCTACTAAGCTTAGTAGTGGTTTATCTCGCCAGCAAAGTTGGTGGAGAGTTATCAAACAAAGTAGGTTTGCCGCCTGTCTTAGGCGAATTACTAGGTGGTGTCGTAGTGGGCATCTCTGTTTTCCACCTTTTAGTGTTTCCAGAAGGCAGCACAGACAGTTCTAACTCTTTGATCATGTCCTTCCTTCAAATCACTGCTGGTTTAACGCCTGAAGCAACTCCAGCCGTGTTTGCAGCGCAGTCTGAGGTGGTTTCGGTTTTAGCAGAATTGGGTGTAATCATCCTGCTGTTTGAAATCGGCTTGGAGTCGAACTTAAAAGATTTATTGGCAGTTGGTATCCAAGCCACTGTTGTAGCAATAGTGGGGGTAGTAGTACCCTTTGCTGCTGGTACTGTGGGACTGATGACTTTGTTTGGGATTGGTGCTGTACCTGCAATTTTTGCAGGGGCGGCTTTGACTGCTACTAGTATCGGTATTACTTCTAAAGTGCTGTCAGAGTTGGGGCGACTCAATTCTAAAGAAGGGCAGATTATTTTGGGTGCTGCCGTAATTGACGACGTTTTGGGAATCATCGTTTTAGCGGTAGTTGCCAGCCTAGCTAAAGATGGCGTGGTGGATGTTAGCAAAGTAATTTATTTGATTATCAGTGCCACTGGTTTTATTTTGGGAGCAATCCTACTAGGGAATGTTTTCAATAAGTCCTTTGTAGCGATCGCTGATAAACTCAAAACACGCGGTGGAGTGGTGATACCAGCATTCATCTTCGCTTTTGCTATGGCATACCTTGCCGCCGTCATCCACTTAGAAGCAATTCTAGGAGCTTTTGCGGCGGGTTTAGTTCTAGAAGAGACACAGAAGCGCAAGGAACTGCAAAGGCAAGTCTGTCCTATTGCCGATATGTTAGTGCCAATTTTCTTTGTTACCGTTGGGGCAAAAACCGATTTGGGAGTTTTAAACCCAGCAATTCCCGATAATCGGGAAGGTCTAATTATGGCAACTTTCCTGATCATAGTAGCCATTCTCGGTAAAGTAATCACAGGCTTAAGCGTGTTTGGTCAACCGGAAATCAACCGTTTAGCCATCGGTGTGGGGATGATTCCCAGAGGGGAAGTCGGATTAGTATTTGCTGGTGTCGGTGCAGCCAGTGGCGCTCTCTCGAAACCGCTAGGGGCAGCAATCATCATGATGGTTATCTTGACAACCTTTTTAGCTCCTCCTTTGTTACGATTTGTATTTCCAGATCCAAAAACTGTGGATTCAGGCTCAGACCAACTGATTTTAGATGGTTCCTCTGGAACCTCGTTGGTAATTGAACCGCCTCAGTTGAGGGTGCCAGCATCAAATGACAGTGGAAATTTGGAAGTAACCCCAGAATCTAGCGATCGCTAATCAAAGTCTTGGGTAAATTCTTACTGAGTTCTGAGTGATTTTCGCTCAGAACTCAGGAATCTGAATTCAGTACTATCACCGTACTTTGAAGATTTTGCGATTATGCAGTGGAAACTTCTCTCCCTAAATTTCCGTCCCGTCTGATTGTAGAATAATCGTCTGTTTATAATTTCTACCAGCATTTGGAATGTTATTTATTTCTAGTCTCCCTTGGCTTGTGAGCCTTTATTTGAATATTTTCCAGGTAATTGGGGAGTAACACCCATAAATTTTGCTAGATCATCTGACAGGAATGGGAATTATCTATTTAGTACATTGATGGCCAAAAACAAAAAACAGTTATCAGTGAACGGTTATCAGTTATTAGTTTTCTAGCTTCCTTGGAAGTCAGAGTTACTACCTCTAAAGGTAGAAGATTTCATATTGGGTCTAAATCCCCAATATGAAACCTGATAACTGATTTAAGCGCGTCTTTATACCAGCTTAAAAAATCAAAAAATGCATCAAAGGTCAAGTTTAGGTGGTGACGGTGTGATGATTTACCAATGAGTTGAGATATTGACGGCTCCCATGAACGTGAATTAGGAGAAAGGACTGTGAAATTACACTGGTTACTACCCAGCACTATTGGAACTATCTTCATGCTATCGTCGCCGGTAATGGCTGCGAGACTTGAATCTTGGCGCTTTGATGCCAATCAAAACAGGCTGGAAATTAATACTGTGGGTGCAGTTCAACCCCAAGCACAACTAATTTTCAACCCGACTCGGCTGGTAATTGATTTGCCAGGAACTACATTTGGGCGTCCGCAGCTAACCCAACAAGTGGGCGGTGGAATTCGCTCGATCCGGGTTGGACAGTTTGATGCAGAAACAACCCGTATAGTTGTCGAACTGACTCCTGGCTATACTTTAGACCCCAAACGAGTGCAATTTGTTGGTGCAACTGGCGATCGCTGGACGGTGCAATTACCTAAACCAGAAGTGGATAGAGTAGCCGCTTCTCCCACTTTATCTCCCAGAAGTGCTTACACTGTTGTTACCCCAGACTCTGAGCCGCAACCTAGTATTTCAAGGGTTGCGACTACTACACGAGGGGCGACTAAAATTGAGAGCTTACAAATAACAGGCGATGGGTTGTTCATCCGCACCAGTGGTGGTAATCCTCCGATTCAGGTAATTCGGAGCCGCGATCGCGCTACCATCTTCATGGACATCTCTGACGCATCTTTATCACCACGTCTGACGCAACAGAATAATATCCCTGTTAACAAACATGGTATTAGCCGCGTCGAATTCACCCAGCTACAAAGCCAACCTCCTGGTGTTCGCCTGACTTTGCGGGTAGATAAAAATAGCCCTGACTGGGAAGCAACTAATAGTAATAGCAGTGGTTTAGTGGTTCTTCCTAGTCGCGTTGTTAGATTGCCTGGAAATAATAATTCTGACAATCCGTCACAACCACCCTCCTTTTCCAGCAGACCATCTGCCAACAACTCGCCAGCAACAATTGAGTCTGTACAACTGGCTGATAATGGCAGACAACTGCTAATTAGAGGCGACCAAACTTTATCTGCCACGGGAACCTGGGATAGATCCTTAGGTGTGTACCGCGTTACAATTACCAATGCCAAGTTAGCTCCCAGAGTCACAGGCCCGACTTTTGCTGCTAATAGCCCCATTCTCAGGGTACGTCTGCAACCCCAAGAACCCAACACAGTAGTTGTTTTAGTTCAACCAGCAGCCGGAGTGCAACTTGGGCAACCCCAGCAAATCGGCGACCAGCTTTTGGTATCAATACAAGGTTCTCGACGAGTTGTCGCCCTCCCCGGAAGACCCCCCTTTGCTTTACCTGGGCTACCACCACCAAACCGTGGGCCATTCCCAGACCCAAACAATCCCAATCCCCAGCCCCTAAGACAACCACAACGCCCGCTTGCCAATGGACGAGTAGTAGTGCTCATTGACCCCGGACATGGCGGTAAAGACCCTGGAGCAGTAGGTCTTGGGGGATTACGTGAAAAGGATATTATTTTGTCTATTGGCAAAAGAATAGCTCAGGTTTTGCAGCAAAATGGCGTACAAGTCGTTATGACGCGGGATTCTGACTATTTCGTTACCCTTCCGGGACGGGTGCAATTAGCAGAGCGAGCGAATGCTGATGTCTTTGTTAGCATTCATGCTAATGCAGTTGGGCCAGGTCGTTCGGATGTCAGTGGCTTAGAAACGTATTATTACGGCAGTGGTTTGGGTCTAGCTCGCACTGTGCATAACAGTATTCTCCAAAGTGTAAATGTCAAAGATAGGGGAGTGCGGCGAGCCAGATTTTTTGTCCTGAGAAAAAGTTCCATGCCTTCTATTCTTGTAGAAACAGGTTATTTGACTGGTCGAGATGATAACGCTAAACTCAGAAGCTCCACTTACCAAAATCAAATGGCAGATGCGATCGCTCGTGGCGTTCTTCAGTATCTAAAGAGAAGATAAGTAACTTAGTCGAAATTATTGAGTAAATACATCTAATCTTTATCATTTTTATCCAATTTAGTAGTAAAAATTTAAGTATTTTTGCGGCGGGATAGAAGTAGCTTTTTTGTTATTGTCATCTGATACTTTTCAAGCCAACCAATTTTGGATTCTTGGATTCACCCCACCGATAAACGCATGGAGGTTGAGAATTTTAAATTTTCGATAAATTTCGAAAATGAAATTATTTCAGGCCACAAGGGGTGTTAATGTAGCGGAGCATTAGTGCGGCATGAACCAAAAATCAAAAAATCTAAAATTGGCAATCTAAAATCTAAAATTGACAGTCAAATTTATATAGGCTCATGGCATGGCAAAATCAGAGTAGCGTGCTATATTTTACGCCATTAGCTGTGTCTTAATAACAGCGCAAAACTCAAGTGTGTGCGGTGACGGTGTGAGGATTTGCCAATATGTTGAGATGTTGACGGCTCCCATGAATGTGAATTAGGAGAAAGGACTGTGAAATTACACTGGTTACTATCCAGTACTATTGGAACTATCTTCATGCTGTCGTCGCCGGCAATGGCCGCGAGACTCCAATCTTGGCGTTTTGATACCAACCAAAATCGTCTGGAAATTAATACTTTAGGGGATGTTCAACCCCAAGCACAATTAATTTTTAACCCCACTCGGCTAGTAATTGATTTGCCAGGAACTACATTTGGGCGTCCGCAGTTAACCCAGCAGGTAGGCGGTGCAATTAGTTCTATTCGTGTTGGGCAGTTTGATGAACAAACAACGCGCATAGTTGTTGAACTCACTCCTGGTTATAGTTTAGACCCCAAAGGAGTACAATTTGTTGGCAGAACTGGCGATCGCTGGATGGTACAATTACCTACACCAGTAGCTGAAAATGTCCCCTCAAATACTGGGGGGCAACAAGAACAAGCTATAGCAACAGAAACTTCACCGAGAACATTTCCACCAGTGTTCTCCCAAAGAAATATTTACAACATAGTGACAGCAAACCCTGTCAATCCGCCTAAAAACAGAATGGTTGCCGCCAGGGTTACTCAAATTGAGAACTTAGAAGTTACAGGCGATGGTTTTTTCATCCGTACCAATGGTGGTAATCCTCAGATTCAGGTAAATCGTAGCAACGATCAAAGGGCAGTTAACATTGATATTACTGGCGCTACTTTATCACCAAATCTAGGGCAACGCGATTTGCCGATTAATCGCTATGGTGTCAGCCGCATTCAGTTCAGCCAACTACAAACAAGCCCATCTGTTGTTCGCATGACTTTACAGGTGGACGAAAATAGTCAAAATTGGCGAGCAACAAGTAGCAGTATTGGTGGTTTTGTAGTTCTGCCCAGTCGTGGCATTGCCCAGTTGCCTGGAGGTAATAGTCCCCGCCCAATACCATCTACTAACACCTCACCTGCTACCATTGAGTCTGTGCAATTGGCTGGTAATGGCACACAACTGGTGATTAGAGGCGACCAAGCTTTATCTGCTATAGGAGGCTGGGATAGAACTTCTGGTCTATTCCGCATCACCATCAACAATGCTCGGTTAGCTCCCAGAGTTACAGGCCCGACTTTTAATGCTAATAGCCCTATCCTGCGGGTTCGCCTGCAACCACAAGAATCCAATACTGTCATCGTCTTGGTTCAACCAGCAGCCGGAGTACAAATTGGGGAACTCAATCAGGTTGGCGACCAGCTTTTGGCTTTAGAATTACAACGCTCTAGTAGCGTCACACCTTTGATTGGTTTACCTCCTCTGCGATCGCCAAACCAAAGTCAATTCCCAAACCCCACAGATAATCCCCGTCCTATCTCCCAGCCACAGCCGCGCCCCTCAGTCAAGAGAGGGAAATTACTAGTTGTGATTGACCCAGGACATGGTGGAAAAGACTCAGGTGCCCCAGGTCTGGGAGGACTTTTAGAAAAGGACGTAATTCTGCCTATTGGTAAAAGGGTAGCAGCAATTTTAGAGCAAAATGGTGTACAGGCGGTACTAACACGGGATGCTGACTTTTTCGTAGAACTTCAGGGACGGGTAGAAATTGCCGAGCGAGTTAATGCGACTGCCTTTGTCAGCATTCACGCTAATTCGGTTGATAATCGTCCTGATGTTAATGGGTTAGAAGTATATTATTACGATAGCGGTTATGCTCTGGCTGAAGTAGTTCGCAATAGCATCCTCCAGAATATCGGTACAATCAAAGACCGGGGAACCCGCAAAGCCAGATTCTACGTCCTCAGAAAAAGCTCTATGCCCTCGATTTTAGTAGAAACAGGTTATATGAGTGGTCGAGAAGATAATCCCAGATTGGGAACACCAGAGTATCAAAATCAGATGGCAGAAGCGATCGCTCGTGGCATCTTAAAATACTTACAGCGCTAATTAATATAGTAAAAATTACTAATTAAAAGGTGGTATTTAGACTCCTTTGGCATCCAGAGTTTAGTGGTCAATTTGTACATTGTCTGCTAAATTCTGTATTTTAAATCCCAAAACCTAAATTAATATCTGCCTGTGTATTCATCTTCGATCTTTGAAGCGAATCTTGACAATTTTTCTGATCAAGAACCCCAACGTGCCCCAATTGGCATCTTTGACAGTGGTGTGGGTGGACTGACGGTACTACGACAACTATATCGGCAACTCCCCAATGAATCAATTATTTACTTTGGGGATACGGCTAGACTTCCTTACGGAATTCGTTCACAAGCAGAAATTTTACAATTCACGCGTGAAATTCTTACCTGGCTACAACAGCAGCAGGTAAAAATGGTAATTATGGCTTGCAACACCAGTTCTGCCCTAGCCCTTGAAACCGTGCGTCAGGAATTCAACATACCCATTTTGGGAGTAATCCTACCAGGTGCAAAAGCTGCGGTGCAACAAGGAAAGCGGATTGGTGTAATTGCTACTCCAGCTACAGCTAAAAGTAATGCTTATAAGCACGCCATACTCGAAATTGCTCCTGATGTCCAAGTCTGGCAAGTTGGATGTCCAGAGTTTGTCCCACTGATCGAGCAAAACCGGATTCACGACCCCTACACTGCTGAAGTAGCACGAGCTTACCTGGAGCCTTTACTAGAACAGGAAATTGATACCTTAGTTCACGGCTGTACCCATTATCCCCACCTTACACCAGTATTGCGATCGCTCCTCCCCGCTCAAGTCCAACTGGTTGACCCAGCTGTTCATGTTGTAGCAGCTTGTGCCCAAGAGCTAGACTTACTAGGCTTAAAAAATACTCATCTCCCACTACCAACTCGCTTCGCTGTTAGCGGTTGTCCCCAACAGTTTTCCCAGTCAGGAGTGCAGTGGCTAGGCTATACCCCAATGGTTGAAGAGGTTTGCTTTACTGATACCGCTATTTCCCAACTCCAATAAAACTAATTTGTCCTTTGTCATTGGTCATTGGTTGTTTACCAATGCCCAATGCCTATTGACTATTGACTGCTTCAGTCACCTTTGCCCTTACTGATATCTCCTGCTTGTGTTTTCCTTCGGCAGATGAAGGGAAACTTGTAGGAACAGTCTTTGTACCCGTTCGCTTTGCCAGTGCTAATAATAGGTAAACTGTGAACAAATATCCAGACGCTAAAATAAAAATCATCATAGGTACACTTCCGTAAATCATTGTTCTACCAGCACATTTCTAAACGAATATAAAATTCCATAAAATTAGTAGAACCTCAGCCAAGCAAGTGCATTCTTGATGGCTGTAGTTTCCTATGTTAAAATTACCTATAGAGATAAAATTCTCTACAGACAAATAATTTATTCTCTAATGCGACTTATTGCAGACCATAGATCCCACAGCAGTTAGATTGCCTTTTAGCAATCTAAAACTACGGTTCTTTGCGGTCTACTTGATCTGCTTTATTTTTGCTCACATTGCTGTGAAATGAGCAATGCTTGCGCTCAACGTGCGCTGAAGACGTGTAGCGGCTTCCCATAGGGATATCGCATAGCTCCAAACCAGGAGTTTCGCGGGCCGTAGGAAAAATAAAAGGAATTATTTCCTTAATATTAAGCTACGACTAATTATTTTAGACTTACATCACCGAGCCAGTAAAATCAACTAGTAGGTGACTTACTTTTGGGGTGTGAATATCTGAAAAATTTAAAATTCCTATATTTTAGCGTAACACAACGACCTTAAATTTTGAGCTTATTCGACTGCTAAATTTCAAATTTTTTGAATAGCTACACTTCAGTCCTGAATAAATTTAGTCTTACCCGTTAACGACTTGTTTGAAGTCTCATCCATTTTGTCAATAGGCAATATTGCTTAAATTGTGCTTTGAACTGTGGCAGGAAACGTGTACCAATAAACTACTTAGATATAATTTCAGTCGGTATTTATTCCCCTATACTGAAAACTCATGTTTTAAGTTAGTTTAAAACCTGAATTTCCAAAAATTAAGCGTAATTGCTTATTGACAAACGCGCTAATAACCTTAATTATCACCCATAGACTCATGAAAATGGGATTACCTGATGAAAACTTTGCGCTGGCACAGGGTTATCTTAAAATGAGTGTAGGATATGTAAACTTTCGTAACCTAAGTCAGAGTCCGCCCATCCATGACCCCAGCCACCTCCCTGTTTACCCCTGTGGAAGCAGACCTGCGACTACTAGCAGATAACCTAAAACAGCTAGTTGGAAATCGCCACCCCATTCTGTTTGCAGCAGCCGAACATTTATTCGGTGCTGGGGGAAAGCGTATCAGACCAGCAATTGTCCTGCTAATATCGCGGGCAACAATGTTAGATCAAGATATTACACCGCGTCATCGCCGCCTAGCTGAGATTACAGAAATGATTCACACAGCAAGCTTGGTACATGACGATGTGGTAGATGAATCAGACGTGCGGCGAGGCGTTCCTACCGTTCATAGTTTGTTCGGTAATCGCATTGCCATATTAGCAGGAGATTTTCTTTTTGCCCAATCGTCCTGGTATTTAGCAAACTTGGACAATTTGGAGGTAGTGAAACTCCTCTCAGAAGTCATTATGGATTTGGCTACTGGCGAGATTCAGCAGGGACTAAATCGTTTTGATGCTGGTATCTCTATTGAAGCTTACCTCCAGAAGAGTTATTACAAAACAGCTTCGTTAATTGCCAACAGTTCTAAAGCTGCTGGGTTACTCAGTGAAGTCTCGCGAGAAACTGTTGAGCATCTGTATAGCTACGGTCGTCATTTTGGTATAGCATTTCAAATTGTTGACGACATTCTAGATTTCACCAGTACAACAGATACCTTGGGTAAACCAGTGGGGTCGGATCTTAAAAGTGGTAATCTGACTGCACCCGTTTTATTTGCTTTAGCCCAAAAACCATCCTTGGAAGTGCTGATTGAGCGAGAGTTTGCTCAAGAAGGGGATTTAGAGCAAGCACTAGCACTAATTCAAGATAGTCAAGGCATACAGCAGGCACGAGAGTTAGCTGCTCACCATGCGAAGTTAGCAATTGAACATCTTGCAGTTCTCGCACCTTCAGAATCCCACCAGGCATTGATTAACATAGCTGAGTACACACTGAGCCGCCTCTATTAAATCATTTACCAGTTAACAGGTACAAAATGGAACTTTAGACCCCAAGCGAAACCTTTCGCCTGTTCTGAGGTGGGGAAATTTTGCTCAATGGTCAGCTAAAATTTGAAAAATGTTCACTGATAACTATTTGTTTATCAATTTTAGATTAGGCGGAAAATTAAGCCGATCGCTTGGTTCTTTAAAGAACTAGAAGGTTGATAACTGCAATTAATTTATTTTCATCAAAAACTTTTTCAAACAAATTTGAGATTTAAAATTTTGGATGTGGGATTGTATCTAAAAAATCTCACATCTAAGTTTTTTCTATGCAATATCAGGGGGTATCTGTTTAGGCGATCGCTGTTGTCGTAGCTGTTTCTGCATGAGTTTCTCTAGGTCAGTTCGCCGAATTTCAACGGTATGAGTGGTCTTACCCGGCGTCTCCAAAAAAATGATGCTATCTACGGGTTCTAATGCCACCAATTGGAACAAAATATGGGTGACAGGAGTAATTTTAGCTAGCATTTGAGGGTCAAGCCCAGCAGGGGAAATTAGAGAGACATCCTGTATGGTAGGGAAAGCGTAAACAACGCGCTTTTCCAATCCTGGATTAGTAAGATTGCTCAAAGTAGTTAAAACCCAGCTTGCCTCTGAATTTTGGAGAATATAGTACTGGGAGTGACGTAATTTTTGAGCGATCGCTCTAAGGGCAGGAGCAATTGCTGCAATCAGATTTGGTGTTATACCATCGCGGGGTGCATTGTCAATCAGCAATTGAATTTGTGCTTCTAAATCCATAATGACTTGTATACGGCTCCTGGGTAATGGCAATAACATCTATCAAAGTGTGAACAATCCCATCAAAGTTGGGAATAATAAAATCAGCCACATTCTCAATGTAGGATTGGTCTGCGTTTAGCTTATACGTAAAATCAAAAAAGCCAATACCCACAGTCGTACAGGTTGTATTTAAATACTTAGGGTCGTTTGAAAACTGAGACTATGAATTCAGCCGCAACCGCAACTATTCCATCTGCAAATATTCTGGGAGAAAATTCTAAAGGCGTGGAGGTGATCTTTCAACTCCTGTGCAGAGAGTTTCAACAATCAACCAAAGCTTCGGAACAGAATTGCCACGATGTAGCAAGACGTATTACCACCGAAGTATATCGGATTTGCCATGAAAGCAAACGTATCCAAGCTTCTGGGTCTGTAGAAAGCTCGGCGATGACCCTGGCTCGGCATCGGCTACAACAGTGTCTCAGGTACTATCAGTTGGGTTCAAATCGGGGCAGGGTAGAATTACACAGTACTCTGAGTGCAATTATTTATCGATACATTAACCCGCCTCAGAAGCAATTGAGTTATCAAGGGCGACTGACTATAATTGAAGATTTCTTACAGAGTTTTTATCTGGAGGCATTAAACGCTTTCCGGCGAGAAAATCAACTTGGTGCTACTTATCGCCCTCAGACGCTTTTAGAATTGTCCGAGTACATGGCATTTACCGAGCGCTACGGCAAGCGACGCATTCCCTTACCAGGCCGTCAGCAGCAGTTAATTATCTTGCGGGCGCAAACTTTTTCTCAACAGCAGCCCCCAGAAACCAGCGTAGATATAGAACAAGCCGCAGAAGGCAGCAATAGTGAAGCCGATGGTTGTTGGGAAGAACCAGCAGTGCATAAATTGCGCTCCACAATGGCAACGCAAGCCGAACCTGAACCTGAAGAAGATACCTTGCGTTCCGTTGTGGTTACAGAATTAATGAATTATCTCGAACAACGGCAACAATCTGACTGTGCTGATTACTTTTCCCTCCGCCTCCAGGATCTATCAGCACAGGAAATTGAGTCGATTTTAGGTTTAACCCCTCGTCAGAGAGATTACTTACAACAGCGCTTCAAGTATCATTTGATTCGGTTTGCCTTGTTACATCGTTGGGAATTAGTTCACGAGTGGCTGGAAGCTTCTTTGCACACCAATTTGGGTTTAACTCCCCAGCAATGGCAAGTATACACAGCACAGCTGGACAATAAGCAACGATCTTTACTAGAGTTGAAGCAACAAGGACAAGCTGATGAAAAAATCGCAAAAACTTTAGGGCTGTCAATGGCACAACTTCAAAAACGATGGTTTAAGATTCTTGAGCAAGCTTGGGAAATTCGTAACTCATTAGTGTCCGGATCAGGTGCATCTACTCATGAATAGTGACTCAGAATCCTTACAATCTCAGTGTCTCGGTTGGTTATTGACTGATGATGTCAAAAATAACGACCAATCTGTAGAATGTCAGGAAAATGACGGGGTAAAAAACCTCCACAATGAAGCCACTGCTTCAAAAAGCAGTGAGCCAAAATTGGGAGGAACGCCCCAGACCTTTCAATTGGGAGAAATTCCTACTGTGCTAGATCGTTTCCAATCCGTCCTTAAGCATCGCTTACAAATCCAAGCCCAAGACCACCCACCTTTGTTTCCTTGGGAAACACAATTAATCGACTATCCCGATTTTGTTGATGAGCCGTCAATGAGGCTCGTTCCTACCTGGGGGTGGATGGTACAACAGTCGAAACTGAACCTGCCGCGTCCGTTACCGGAGAAAGTTTTTCAGCAATTGCTGGAAAAATGTCAGGCGATGGTGACATCTTCGGTGCCTCTGGGAGCAAAATTAGTTCAAGTGGTGGAGAACTTTTTTCCCAACGAGTCTCAAGCATTAAACGATATAGCTGGATTGGTGCTAAGAAGCGCCTATCGGTCTGCAAGTACTCTGGAGGTAATACCCAATATTCAGAGCGATTATTCAGATTTACAGCCGCGTCAACAGATGGCTTTGTCGTTGATGGCAGCAAAACAACTGTTGGAAAATCTGACTCTACCACTTTCAGCAACTAGTCCGGTGGTAGAAAGACAATGGTTAACCACTGTCGGTAATTTGAACATCAGAGTAGAGTATCAGTCTGTAAGTATACTTACGAAGTTACTTGTTCAGGCTGAGTTACCCGTTAAAGGAACTTTGACACTTCGCACAAGTGGAACTTTAGCAATGGCAACATCTTCAACTCCGGGATACTTAAGTGTAGAGTTAGGCTGCGAGGAACTTAACTCAACTTATACTTTGGAAGTTGAGTTTCCAGAAATAGACGAACAGCCGCTTTTGTTTGTCATTAATCCCACTGTGTAACCTTAATTGCCAACGCTAGTACGTAATGCCGAATATCTTAAGGTAACTATTGCCTAGCTGTTGCCTTGGGGCTTTTTCTGTCTCTAGTACTACTAGCAACAGGGTGCTTACTTATATCGTTTGCGGAACTTAAGGCGTGGTTATAACTAACCACTGGGAGTAGACTTACCCTCGACCGCATAAGTAATTTTTTGTGGGTACTCGTCAGTCCAATCGGTTACTAGCAAAGGCTGGGGAACGAGTTAGTTTCTTGTGTTGTGCTGGTTTCGCCTCGCCTATATTTTACCAAGCCACCAATTTTTCACAACGAATTTATTCGATTGTGTTGTCTTTTTTATACAAAATTATGTTCACGCTTGGCGTTACAGTTCGCGGTAACGTCATATCATGTTCGCTTAATTACTTTAAACTCGAAGAACCCCACCCCCAACCCCCTCCCCGCAAGCGAGGAGGGGGCTATGATGGTATCTCATTCATGTAATCAAATTTTTTAACATTTAAAATTCCTGTGAGGAATTTAATTTGTAAAATAGGCGCTAAACCTTTATAGATGCATCAAAGCAGGATAATAAAGCTTCTTCTAACGGGAATACTTTAAATTAGGGGGAACAGTTTCGTCCTCAGCATTGTTTCCGTGGCATCTATACTTAGACTCGAAATGCTCAACTTATCCAGGATGAATCGGTTTTGGCGTGTCCCTATAGGTAATTTCTGGCGGCAAAATCAGCAGCGATCGCCTTTGATAGAGGTGGAAGATTCAATTTCCTTGCGGTTGCTGGTGCTAGCGTTGGTTGTTTTGGGAATTGTGGCGACGGATATCGCGGCTGAAACTTCATTCAGTTTTTGGGCGTTACCCTTGAGTTTGTTGGGGGGGATTTGGAGTTACTATCGTCGCCGCGATCGCAATGTTGCCATTAAGTTTTGTATCGCCATCGGAATGTTAGTAGCACTGGGTGCTTTCTTTGGGCGGTTAGTGGGAGAGTTGAATGATACGCGGTTGGGTTTGGCAGAGTTATTAATTCAACTCCAGGTGTTGCATAGCTTTGATACACCCCGCCGGAAAAATTTGGGCTATTCGATTGTTATAGGACTGATTTTATTGGGTGTGGCGGCAACGTTAAGCCAGACTTTAGCATTTGCACCTGTGTTGCTGTTATTTTTAGCGATCGCTCTGCCAACTTTAGTATTAGATTATCGCTCCCGCTTGGGTTTGCAGCCATTAAAAACTGAAAAGGGAAAATTCAATCAAAAGAATTCCTCAACTCTTAATTTTAAATTTTTAATTCTGAATTTCTTCCTAATTGTCGGTCTGGGACTGGCAATTTTTGCTGTTTTACCCAGATTTCCCGGCTATCAGTTACGAAACTTTCCTGTAAGTTCTGCGATTCCAATAAAAGGTAATTTCACCGGACGTAGTATCATTAATCCCGGTTATGTCCGCCAAGGTAAAGGTGATAATCAAGGCAGTGGTACGGGACAAAATCAAAATGGTCAACCAGGTAAAGTAGATAATAACTTTTATTACGGTTTTAATAGCCAAATTAACCAAAACCTGCGGGGCGAGATGAAACCGAAAGTTGTGATGCGGGTGCGATCGCAAGCTGAGGGTTTTTGGCGAGTACTAGGATTTGACCGTTATACAGGTAAGGGATGGGAGATTTCCCGGAATGAAGATGTGACGACTATTAAGCGATCGCCTTGGTCTTACCAAATTTTTCTTTATCCATCTGTAATCGTTGGTAAAACCCAAGAGGTAGTACAAACTTATACAGTGGTGGCGTATTTACCTAACCTAATTCCGGCGATGGCTTATCCCAAAGAGATTTATTTTCCGACACCATTGATCGCTGTTGATAAGGAAGACGGATTGCGAGCGCCTGTGGAATTATCAGAAGGACTCACCTACACAGTCATTTCCGCAGTCCCATACCGCGATCGCACTTTATTAGGTAAAGCTTCGACTAATTATCCAAAACATATTAAACAGCATTATCTGCAAATTCCTCCCGAAATTGCCGAAAAAGTCCGGCAACGTACCGAAGAAATTCTCGCTAACTACAATCGAGAAGGAGTCTCAAAGTCTTCTAAAAGCCTGGATTCACCTTATGAAAAGGCTCTCTACTTAGCTCAATACCTAAAGCAACGCTACTCTCTTCCCCAAAATCCCTTAGAACTGCCTTATTTAAGTGAAAAAGAAGACTTGGTAGAAGCTTTTTTATTCAAATATAAAGGCGGTTATCCAGACCACTTCTCAACAGTTCTCACGGTAATGTTGCGTTCCATTGGCATCCCAGCCCGGTTGGTAGCAGGGTTTAGTGCAGGAGAATTTAATCCATTTACAGGGCTATATGTTGTCCGTAATACTGACGCTTATGCGATGACAGAAGTATATTTTCCTAAATATGGCTGGTTTGCTTTTGACCCGATTCCCAATCATCCCCTCATACCTCCATCAGTGGAAGATACTCAGACTTTTAGTGTGTTGCGCCAGTTGTGGCATTGGGTTGCTGGATGGCTACCATCGCCAGTGACAGGTTTGTTAAATAATGTATTTGGGACAATATTGAGTTGGGTGATTAGAGCGATCGCTTGGTTTTTAGCTTTATTCTCTCAAGGTTGGTTTGGTGTATTGACTGGCTTAATTTTGGTAACTACAGCAGCTTTCTTCGGTTGGCTGGGTTGGGGCCAGTGGCGAGAGTGGCGTAACCGCCGATGGTTAAAGAAATTGCCAGCAATGGAGAGCCTTTATCAACAAATGCTGCAATGGACAACCCAAAAAGGTTTAGGGAAGCATCCAGCACAAACACCTTTAGAGTATGCCAGAGGATCATACCAGCATCATGCCCCAGCAACTGCTGAGGTAATAGATGAGATTAGCCAAGCCTATGTTAGTTGGCGTTATGGTGGTCATACTCCTAACTTGAAGCGACTGCGGCAAAGATGGCAAGAACTGAAAAAGGGGACTCGCGATCGGGCAAACTGAACTTACAACCAAAAGACCTCTCCCTGGTTTTACTACGCAAAACCGTCCCTCTCCGAGTCGGAGAGGGATAGACGATCACTTCCACTTCAATTAAAACAGGCGATCGCAATTAGTGAAATACAATATAATTTAATCGAATTTACCAAATTAGCTATTATTTTGGATTTCGTCTAACTTGGCCCGCACTGCTTGAATATCCTGCCACATCAACCATTTAGGCGCACCTCTTTCTTTAGAAGGGTTACGCAGCAAGTAGGAAGGATGAAAAATTGGCATACATAAACGCCCTTCCCACTCCAGCCACTGTCCGCGAATTTTCGTAATCCCCCGCTTATCACCTGTGATGCCTTTGACAGCAGTTGCACCTGTTAACAGGATTATTTTGGGGTCAACTAGGCGAATTTGTTCTAATAAGTAGGGTAGACAAGCCGCCACTTCCACAGGAGTAGGAACTCTATTATCTGGTGGGCGGCATTTATTAATATTGGCAATATATACATCCTGCTCGGTAGTCAGATTTACAGATGCCAAAATTTTCTCCAACAACTGCCCTGATCTGCCTACAAATGGTAAACCCGTTTCGTCTTCATTTTGACCAGGCGCTTCCCCTATAACTATAATTGGGGCTTTGAGATTACCGCGTCCGACGACAGCATGAGTCCGAGTGTCTCCCAATGCACAACGGTGGCAGCGATCGCAATGCTGTGCCAACTCCGTCATGTCAAAATAAGTTCCCGGAGCGATCGCAATTTTAGCGTCTGTGGGAATTAGTTCTCGTTGGTTAAGGGTTGAGTCGTCGAAGAGGCTGAGTTGGGTTTCGCTGCTCATGAAAATTAGGATTTTGGCATCAGCACTATCTGTCTTATCTGAGTTAAATACTGGTTTGGTTGGAGATTTATCAGAATAAATAGACTTTTGCTGAATACTTAATTATTTATACAAATATTATTGTATCAGTTAATTTGAGACAAAATTCAGTCATCATAAAAGCAGTACCATCCTGACATGCTGGGGGAAACCATGTCACATAACCCGCTTTTTACCGATCGCACCCATGCGGGTGAGTTATTGGCGCGAGTGATTCATGATGTTTTGACTCAGCAAACTATTGATTCTGGGGTAAAGCCTGTACCAATTGTTTATGCTTTGCCAAGAGGGGGTGTACCTGTAGCAGCACGAATAGCACATTTTTTAGATTGTCCGTTGACAATTATTGTGGCAAAAAAGATCACCCATCCAGAAAACCCAGAGTTAGCAATTGGTGCAGTGACTACTTTTGGAAATGTTCTTTGGGCTGATCAAAAGCTATTTCGCCCTAAACATGATGCGCGGTGGCGGGAAGTAGCTTTAAATAAAGCAATCAACCAAGCTAAGTCTCTTGAGGCTCAATTAATTCCTGCTTGTCCACAGGTGAATGCAGAGGATGCTACACTCATCTTAGTTGATGATGGCATTGCTACGGGTATGACAATAGCGGTAGCGGCAACTGCTCTCAAAACGCTTTCTCCAGCAGCAGTTTGGCTATGTACTCCAGTAGTGCCACAAACATTGCTACCCTGGTTACAACAGTGGGGCGATCGCACAATTGTCGTAACTCCCCAGGTAGGGCTGTAAGGATTATTCCATTGGCAGAAAAATTATGGT
>JAHCSU010000347.1 GCA_023522315.1 Nostoc sp. CCCryo 231-06 | reverse complement strand
TATTCTTAGATTACATCTGATGCTCACTTTTTGCTTAAGTTGACACCAATGGGCATTGCCGTGCCCTTGCACTTGGCGATATAATCTTGTACCGCATGTGAATGGGAACTGCTATATAGACATTTACATAAATAGAGGCGACAGGTGCGTTTGGGTGGTTTAAAGTTTCATCTTTATTGATTTTAGAGATTGTTATTACCAAGATATTTGGCTTTTAATTCTTCTAATTCTTGATCTATTTTATTTGTACTAGAAGGCCCAGATGTAGCGTTTGGTGGTTGTATTTTATTTGGTTGAGGTTTGTTGCCACCCAAAAATTGGGTTTTCATTTCTTCTAATTCTTGATCAATTTGACTAGGAGATGGCGATACAAACGTGGCTGGAGAATTAGGTGGTGATTGAGGGATAGGTTTTGGTAAAATATTTTGCTTGGCTACTACTTGCGACTGCTGATTTAAGTCTTTGAGAACTTCATCTACTGTTTGATAACGCCGAATTGGAATACTTTCTAACATCTTGTTGAGAATGCGACTCAACTGATTACTGATGGGAGTTTTCAAGTATTGCTGCCAAACCCAAGTATCGTTGTTTGTATCATAAGAATCGAAGGGCGATCGCTGAGTTAATAAATTAATACAAGTAGCACCCAAACTGTAAATATCGCTGGCAAAAATAGCCCTACCCCTCATTTGTTCAGGGGCAACATATTCTGGGCTACCAATACTTGTACCAGTTTTATTTAAGGCAGTACCAGTGGCAGATTTAGCAGCACCAAAATCTACTAATACTAGCTTGCGTTGGGCTTCGCCCTTGCCGTAGGCATCGCTCTCACGAATGATATTTTCTGGCTTAATATCGCGGTGAATTACGTGTCTCCCATGACAAAATTGCAAAACTGACAATAAATCATTTAATAGCTGCCGGATTTGTATTTCATTCAAAGCACCTCTATGTGCTAATTCCTGGGCTAAGTTTTGCCCGTCGATAAATTCTTGTACAAGATATTGTCGGTCTTCTTGGGTAAAATATGCCAGTAGTTCGGGAATTTGGGGATGTTTACCCAATTCATCTAACTGCACCGCTTCTTGGTTAAATAATTCTACGGCTTTGGCAAGAGTGTTAGTGCCTTGGGCTTGGGGATAAAATTGCTTAATTACGCAACGTGGTTTTGAGGGTTTATCTTCATCCACAGCTAAGAAGGTTTTGCCAAAACCACCTTGTCCGATTGGTTTGATAGCACGGTAACGTTCTTTGAGGAGTAACTTAGTACCACAAGTCCGGCAAAACTTGACATCATCAAGATTTTTAGGCTTGGGACAATGGGGATTAAGGCAGTAGCTCATACAGGCGATCGCTCTTATATAGCAGGAGTCAGGAGTCAGGAGTCAGAATTCAGGAGTAAAACCCTTTTGTAGCCGGAGTCTCATCATTTATTGATGTCCTAACCACCTTGTCCATTGGTATATCTCTTTATTTTACTAGCGTTGAGGCTGGGGACTTTTGCGAATGGGTTAAACAATGAGCGATGTCTACGATGGGCTACGCCTACCCACTACTAACTAGTAGTCTGTCAAGTGAAGTTTGAAGGGTAAAGAACGAACCACAGAGGCACAGAGGGCACAGAGTCAGAGGAAAAAGAGATGTTTAAGAGGTATCTCACCAAGCATTGTTGCCTTGACAGACTACTAGTACAGCGCTGCGGAAATCAAGCTACCATTTTAAAACTTGCAAAAGCCTTGATATACAAAGCTTTTGACTTTTAACTTTTGAATGCGTGACTTCCGCCTTGCGGTACTACCCTATACCTTCCATAACTGGATGGAAGTAGAAGGCGAACCCCAATACTGTATAAGCAGCTAATAATAAAGTGCCTTCGAGCCAATTGGACTTACCATCAGAACTAATACTGTTTGCAATCAACACTGACACAACCACAGCTACTAATTCAAAGGGTTTGAAATCCAAATCCATTGGTTTACCCAATATCCGCCCTGCTATCACCAACACGGGTGCAACAAATAGGGCAATCTGCATACTTGATCCCACAGCTACTGAAAGGGAAAGATCCATCTTATTTTTCATTGCCACGGTGACTGCTGTGGCGTGTTCCGCAGCGTTACCGACGATGGGAACCAAAATTACCCCCGTAAACAGCGCCGTCAAACCTAGCTGAGATGTGGCCACCTCTAGAGAATCTACTAACATTTCTGACTCAATTGCTACTAGCAAGGTACATACTAGCAACACGCCAACCCATAACTTTATATTTGGTTTAGCATGAGGGGTTTCCTCTTCTTCTGTCTCCGCTACACCCACATCATATAGATAGGAGTGGGTTTTCATCGAAAATAGCAGCGTTAGAGCGTAAACCAAGATTAATACTACAGCAACAGCAATAGAAAAATTTTGCAGTGTTTCTTCGTTAATTCCTTGAGAGGTATAATTCATGGCCGTTGGCATCAAAATAGCAATCACTGCTAAATTCATCGAAGCAGCATTCACCCGCGCCACAATTGGCTGAAATGTCTGCTCTTTGTAGCGCAATCCTCCCAAAAGCATGGAAAAACCCATCACTAGTAGTAAGTTGCTGATAATCGATCCGGTGATGCTGGCTTTGACTACATCGATTAACCCAGCGTTCAGCGCTACTAAGGCGATAATTAATTCTGTAGCATTGCCAAAGGTGGCGTTTAACAAGCCCCCCAATGATGGCCCCACTACCACAGCAATTTCTTCTGTGGCTGTACCCATCCAAGCTGCTAAGGGCAGAATTGCTAATCCAGCTGTAATGAAAACTGTCAATTCTCCCCACTCCAAAAAGTGGGCTGCTACAGAAACCGGGATAAACAGTAGTAAAACGATAAGAATAATGTTTTTGGTTGACATTTGTTGTCTTAAGTTGAGGGTATCATTCACAGCGAGCAATCCTAAGTTTTAAGTTTGGAGTGTTGAATTAACAATCACTTTCATATCAGCACTTCCATAGGATACTCTCAACCATCTGTAGACCAATTCAGAGATTGTACTGTTTTCCGTTCACTGCTGCCGATGTTGTGTAAAATAAGATTGCGATATAATGAGTTTTTGTAATCTTTTGTTGCAAAAGTATGAATTTGAGCCAAAATTTTACATCAAAAATGGGGTTTAATTATTAAAAGACAATTAAAATTTTGATTGGCGTCCAATAAAAGAAAACCCCTAACTGAGCCTTTGTTCAATGGCTAATTACTTTAAGCCTTCAGAGAAAGGGCTGTGCGATAACGCAGATTTCCCACTACAATAAAACAGCTTTGTCAAAATTTAGTTGGATTTCATAGTTGTTATTTATACCGGATTTTGTGTTCAAACTATTGTAGAAAGGTTTACGCACAATATTTTCGGTGCAACTGTAAGTTTTTGTTTTGGATAAATATACATGACTTCTGCTGCCCAAATGCCAGCTAGCTCTGGCTCAACGTTAATATTACATTCAGATCCCAATAACGCTCACGAAACCGATCCCCTGAACAAGGCTAATGGTGTTTATGTGACGGTGCATGGTCATTTTTACCAGCCACCAAGGGAAAACCCTTATCTGGACGCAATTGAACGCCAACCAAGCGCTGCACCTTTCCATGACTGGAATGAGCGGATTCATTGGGAATGCTATCGCCCAAATGCCTTTGCCAGAGTCTTAAATGACCAAGGCGAAGTGGTGGGGATCGTTAATAATTATGAGTATTTTAGTTTTAATATTGGGCCAACGCTGATGTCGTGGCTAGAACGCTACGATGTGGAGGTTTATCAGCGGATTTTAGAGGCGGATGCCAAGAGTAGCGATCGCTTGCATGGTCACGGCAATGCGATCGCGCAAGTATACAATCACATCATCATGCCTCTGGCGAATGAACGCGACAAATATACCCAAATTCGCTGGGGTAAAGAAGACTTCCGCTCCCGCTTTGGCCGCGATCCCGAAGGCATGTGGCTGGCAGAAACTGCTGTAGACTACGCAACCCTAGAAGCTCTTGTAGCTGAGGGTATTCGCTTCATTGTCCTTGCACCGTCTCAAGCACTGCGTTGCCGTCCCCTCCCCACTCCAGATCATCCCCATCCTGAATGGATCGAAGTCGGCGGTAGTCAGATTGATTCTACCCGTCCATATCGTTGTTATTTGAAAGATAGTCAAGAGTCCAACGAAACAAATGACATAGACGCGCCAGCGGCTTCCCGCAGGGTAGGACAAATGACAAATGACAAACCCTATATTGATATCTTCTTCTACGATGGCCCGATATCGCGGGACATGGGTTTTAGTGATGTCGTTTATAATTCCAGTCACTTTGCCGGACGTATTGGTTCGGCGGTGCGTGGGGATCATCGTCTGGCACAGTTGATTTCTGTGGCGACGGATGGGGAAACCTTCGGACACCACAAAAAGGGAACTGAGAAAACTTTAGCTTACGCCTTTACCAAAGAGTTTCCTCAACAGGGTTGGACGGTAACGAACTTCGCCCACTACCTGAGCTTAAATTCTCCTGGTTGGGAAGTGGAATTGAAGTCAGTCACAGCCTGGAGTTGCGCCCACGGTGTCGGCAGATGGGAGGATGACTGTGGTTGCGGTGGAGAAGGCTCAGTTTGGCATCAGAAATGGCGTCGTCCCTTGCGGGATTCGCTAAATTGGCTGCGGGATCAGCTAACTGAGGTGTATGCAGAACATGGTAAGCAGTTATTTAGTGATCCCTGGCTAGCACGAGATGAATATATCCAAGTAATGCGCGATCGCTCTGCTACCAATGTCAACCGTTTCCTCGCCCGTCATCAAACCCACAAACTAACAGCAGCAGAACAAGTAGACGCTTTGCGCTTGTTAGAAATGCAGCGTCACGCTTTGTTGATGTTCACTAGTTGTGGTTGGTTTTTTGAAGAAATTTCCCGTCCAGAGGGGACACAAATTCTGCGCTATGCCGCCCGTGCTTTGGAATTGGCAGGGGATGTGGCTGGTGTGCAGTTGGAAAAAGGCTTCGTCAAACGTCTTGGTTTAGCCCCCAGTAATGTCGATCAGTTCAAACACGGTGGCGAAATTTATCGGCAACTAGTGCTAACTGCCCAACTTGGCTTTAAGCAAGTAGCAGCCCATTACGCCATTACTTCCCTATTTACCAATCACAAACCAGCAGAAACGCACAATTCCCTACCTAGAAAAGATGTTGCGGATAAACAATCTCAGCGTTACCACAAAAAGGTTTATTGCTATGCTGCCAATGAACTAGACTACCAACTGCAACGCATGGGATCGCTAACTCTGGCTGTGGGAAATTTAAAGCTAGTATCAGAGATTACTTGGGAAAGTGAGCATTTGGTATTTGCGGTTCTCCATTTGGGAGGCTGGGATTTTCACTGCGGCATTCAGCAATTTACCGGGCGACGTGACTACAGCCAATTAAAAGAAAAGCTGTTTGGGGCACTAAAACAAGCTAGCGCAGCTCATACCATCTTGGCGATGACACAGCTATTTGGAGAAGAAGCTTTCAACTTACAGAATCTATTTGCTGAAGAACGCCACCGAATTATGCGGCTGCTTAGTGAAGAAACACTGACACGTTTAGGACAGTTGTATACCCAAGCCTACCGTGATAATTATGGTGTGCTGATGGCGTTTCATCGAGATGAAATAGCAGTACCACAAGAATTGCAGGTAGCGGCAGATATTGCTTTAGGGCATCGCTGTCTGATGACATTGCGATCGCTTGAGCAGGATATCGCTGATCCCCAAAAGAGTTGGAGTCACATCTTAGAATTGGAAGCGATCGCTACTGAAGCAAAACATCTGCTTTGTCGGCTGAATATACCCGACGGTAAGCAAATATTAGAACAGTTAATTGCGCGATCGCTCTGGCAATTATTGCACGATGCCAATGGTAGTTTTAATGCAGACATCCAACTATTAGAGCGGTTGATTGATGTCGGGGATCAACTAAATATTGATGTTTCCCTACAGCGATCGCAGGAACTATACTTTAGTTGTCTGCACAGTCAGATAGCGCCGGTGTGTATCATTAGCCTTGGTAATGAAGCAGATAATCAGTGTCTTCAGTTGCTCAAGTTGGGCAAGAAGTTAGCCGTTGATGTTAGCGCGATCTCAAATCAGTTGGCATAGATGTAGAGTAGGACAGTAAAAATTTCACACAGAGAAGGGGAAGATTTTCCCCTTTTCTTTTTAATTTGCTTTACTTAACGTGAGAGCGATCGCAATGGTAGGGATAAAGCCACTCACACTTGAAGAGTCCGTGGGTATGTTTCTCAAAAAAGGTTCCTGCATGGCGTCCAGGTGATATATCGATCCCAGCTTTCGTTTTAATTTCATATAACCAGGGAAAGGCTACTACTAAAACAGCTATGACAGCGAAAAGGTAGAGAATCGTAGTTCTAATGTTGAGGAATCTTAAAGAATTGCTATTGTGATTTTGTGGCATAGATAATCAGAAACTAATAGCCCATCTGATCCTAACCTAAAGCTGAAAATATCGCCGAAACCGGGGATCAATGTTGTCTGTTTTCTGCTGATTGCAGGTTAAACAGAGGGTTTGTAAATTGCTGATATCATTTTGACCTCCACGGGCAAGGGGAATGATATGGTCAATGCTGAGGTTAGTTTCTATAGTAGTTTTACCGCAGCTTTGACATTGGTATTTGTCACGTTGAAAAACATATTTCTTTACTTCCGGTGGGATACGAATACGGGGAGTTTTGCTCATTTTCTCTCTAGTTACTAAGAAATTCTTCCAAGCTGGGTACATCTATCCAACTTGCTTTTTGATGAGATTCATGGGATAAATCCATCAACAACTGAGAATAAATTCCTTCTCGCAGCGATGGTATAATTTCCTGATTGCGATCAATTCCCTGCACCCATTGGTCTACTACGCGGATAAATGCACAAATGCGCCCATCAGCATAATTTTTCGGAAAAATTAACCGATTTGGTATTTCTATTTCCGTTAGGGGTTTACCTGGCTGAGAACCCCAAACACGAAAACCATGTATATAATCTTTTTGATTTTCATTACCCACAATTAATGTACCGCGATCGCCATATACTTCTACCCAATGAGTTCTTGGTGCATGAACAACCGCGCTGATAGAAAGTTGACAAGGTGTACCATTCGCTAATTCCAGGGTTAATATACAGTTGTCATCTGTATCCACTGGTTTAGATTCCCCACTAACAGGGTCAACTCGTGTAGGAATAGCAGTAGTTAAATGGGCGTTTAATCTACGCACTGGCCCGAATAACCAGTGAATATAATCGAAGGCGTGGGAACCCAAAGATCCCAATGCACCGCCTCCTTTCTCCTTGTCAGAATACCAATTCCAAGGGCGTGAAGTATCAGCACGAGAAGAACCCAACCAATCAATTTTAATTAGGCGCAACTCACCCACATAATCTTCTGACAATAAGTCAGCAAACAACTGCCATCCTGGTACAAAGCGAAATTCAAAATCTACAGTCGCAATCACGCCTTTTGCTTTAGCTAACTGATAAAGTTCTTTAGCTTCGACTGCATTTAAGGTTGTAGGTTTTTCTAGTAATAAATGTTTCCCAGCTTGCAGTACAGTTTTTGCCATTTCATAGTGCAAAAAAGGTGGCGTAGAGATGCTGACTGCTTGCACTTCTGGTAATGCCACAATATCTGCCAGTGAGTCAGAGGCGTGGGGGATATTATGGGATTCTGCTATAGCTATAGCTTTATTTATATCTCGATGATAAACAGCAACTACCTCAGTCTGAGGATGTGCTTGGAATCCAGGGATGTGGACTTTTTGACCAAATCCAGTGCCTGCGATCGCAATCCCAATCATATCATTATTTACTCCCATAATTGTATAATTTGCTATGTATTGGATTTTATTAAATATAAAAGAGTACTGGCGACACAAGCAACCGAATTTTGGGATACCCAATAGCAAGGTTCATATAGAACTTACGCACAAGAGATCCGCTATACGTGGTAAAGTTAATAACACTAACGGATTTTCAATATGCGAGTTCAAATAACTGTAATTGCGATCGCCTATTGCAATTCATCAAAATCCCTATTAGGGATTGAAACACCAGAGATAATCAAGGATACGACGGATTTGCGATCGCGATCGTAAATCAAAAATATTTGGTCAGTTTTAGGAACGATTTTGAGGGAACAGGTAGGCGATCGCAGCGTAACCCGAAACACTGAGTAAACTAACCAAAAAAGCAGCCAAAATAAAAGTAGACATAATATTATACTCTATGCACTACCAAAATTTCGGCATCCATCAAAAAACAAAGACTTTGGATACTTTCAAATTAGCAATTGGGTATGACACAGCCGTGACTACATTGTGTCAATCCTTTATCTCAAGCTAAAGGCAGAAAAAACCGAAACGTACTGCCAACTCCCAACACGCTTTCTACCTGAATCTCACCGCCTTGTAGTTCAATTAAACGACGGGAAATAGTTAAGCCAATACCAGTGCCTCCCGAATGGCGATCGCGCGACTGATCTGCTCGCCAGAAGCGCTCAAACACATGGGGCAAATTTTCTGGAGCGATACCAATACCTGTATCCATAACCGCAATCCAGAGAAGAGAAGCTTCAGTCCCAGCACGAATGGTAATTGAACCTTCATTAGTGTAACGCACTGCATTACCTAGCAAATTAACCAACACCTGTTCTGTGCGGTCAATATCTGCCAATACAGAATGTAGCACAGATGGACATTGTAATACCAGAACTGGCCCATCTTCCAACAGCTGGTCGGTGAATTTCTCCACTAATGACTCTAACAACGGACGCAGATTTACCCGTTGGATATTAATTGGCAGATAACCAGCTTCTGCCTTAGACAGTTCTTGTAAATCGTTCACTAACCGCTCTAAGCGCCTAGTTTCTTTAGCTAATCGCCGATAAATCTCAGGAGATGCTTCAATTTCTCCATCAGCCAGTTCTTCCAAGTAACCGCGCACAACTGTTAACGGTGTTCGTAGTTCATGGGTCATGTCTCCAATCACTTCTCGTCGCCGTGCTTCTACTCCTTCTAAACTGGCTGCCATCCGGTTGAAACTAGCACCCAATCCATTAAGTTCTGGAATGTCAGACATCGGTAGCCGTGCATCCATCTGACCAGCAGCAAATTTTTGGGTGATTTGTTCCATCTCGGTCAATCGCTGCATAATCCGTCTGGACACCCAGTAACTCAATCCTCCGGCTGCGGTGCTACCAACTAAGACTGACCAAATAGTGCTTCGCTGCCAAGCAAATTCAAATCCTGTAACCAATTTAGTACGGACATCGATTAAGTTAAATCCCTCACTTTCTAGCCGTTCCAAATGCAGTACAAACAAGCGGGGGGAAGAAATTTTGCTGATGCTTACTAAACTAGCTACCCCCACAATCATTACTACTAAGTGGGAGAGAAATAGGCGCTCTCTCAGCCCCATTTTCATAACATTTACGTTACTAAAGGATCTTCAAATTTATAGCCAACCCCAACCACAGTTTTAAATCAGGTGGTTGCTCCTGAAACATCCGCAAAGCATTCATGCCATCGCGGCTAATGCGACAAAAAAATCCTTCTTTTTCTAAAGAGAGTTCGATTAAATGAGCAATCTCTGGTTCATCTTCAACTATTAAAATATCCATTTCAATTAGGGCCGAGCAAAATGGGACTGAAGAATACAAAGGAGAGTTCTTTCACCAAGTCTGGTACTCTTTGCGTATTCTTGTAGCGGTTTTTCTTTGGATGATGTACATATATTTTTCAACTTCACCTCCAACCCCTCTCCTTGCCAAGGAGAGGGGAGTGTTTGCGCCAGCAAATACGGGGTGAGGTGACTGCACCCAAGTGAGAACCGCTATAGTTAAAGATTTGAATTTGACGGCGTGCGATAACTATAGCCAACATTAGAATCTTTTTGAATGTGTGCCTTAATGCTATCAAGGTCAGTGAAGCAGTCAGCAACATCAATCAAGCTTTCACTAGTGGTATTTTGTAGGCTCACAACTTCCACCCGAACCCCCATTCTGCTGACGGCGTTCACAGCATAAGCTAGATCCCCATCGCCACTGACTAAAACCGCAGTATCATAATAAGGAGCTAAAGTTATCATATCTACAGCAATTTCTACGTTCAGATTTGATTTTTTGAAATTCTCTGCTGCCAGAACTAGCTCTTTTGCCACTACACGATAGCCATTACGACGCATCCACAATAGAAAACCCTGTTGCTTTTCATTAGTGATATCAACCCCAGTATAGAAGAAAGCACGCAACAGTCTTGAACCGTTAGTTAAATGACAAAGCAATTTAACGTAGTCAATTTCTATACCGAGTTGTAAAGCTGTATGAAATAGGCTTAAGCCATCAATAAAAATAGCAACTCGACCACGATTCAAGTTATTTAAAATCGAACTATCAGATGCTGTATCTTCCGTTTTGGTATCTTTACTTTTAACAGGAGTATCGCTCAAATTTTGGCCTTGCCAATGTGGTTTAGCTTTGAGTACTTTAGGTTCTTTAAATTCATTTCTTTGTTTACTAAAATTAGTTATAATCATTGATACCTCTGAATTTTAAAGCTAAAAAGAGTTTTAGGTAAATTGTCTATACTATAGTCTAGTCTGTGCTGATTTATAACCCTAGCAGTTAATGGGGTTAAGTCACTACATGCAGATAAACTTAACTGACGCTAAACAGAATCAAAACTACACAGGCCAAGGGTTTTTGACTGTTATTATGGTTGGTTTAACGAGATATTACCTCTGCCCACAGATATGTTAATCTTTACCTACCTAGACAGCAAGAGTTTGGAGAAATTGACGCTCTCTGGTCTAAAAACACACTAGATTCTTGATTCAACGAAGTCACTTGCTTAGGCAGGATTCCTCCAGCAAAAGTAGAGGTGTCTTTCTTCTCCAGAAACGGGGAAGAGCGTCTAGCACAAAGATTCCGATATGCCCTAGAATTGGCGAACGTCATCTATCTATATTTTATTTTACCTCTGTATTTTCATAACCTTACAGGTAGGAAGTTGAAATTTCCCGCAGGCTAAGGACGCTCAAATACTGCCAGAGTTAGAATCACTAGTAATGTAATATGCGAGCGCTCCTCAAAAGGGAAGTTGTAATAAAGTATTTAGGTAATCTTTAATACAATTTTTATAAAATTTTATCTAAATGAGGGAGTGCTAAACGGTCAATAAGTCATATCATGTCCGCATAATTAGTTGTGATTCCCACAGTCATTGCACCCCTCCCCGCTAGCTCTTAGGGGAGACAAAGCATAGCTTTGGCGGGGTGGGGTTCTTAGGGTTAATAAGTAATCAAGCGGACATGATATCAGAAAGCGTTGACGAAAATACAATATTCCCGACCTCTTTAAAGAAGCCGGGAATCTGAGTCTTAGTCTTTCGCTAACTTATTGTTGGATGTGTAGTAAACCTTACTACCAGTATCAGGGACAAAATGGCAGCTGATACATGAATTCCATAATGACTTCCAAATTGGTTCTTCCGATTTGTGGAAATATTCACCCATCAGTGGTTTTATTGCCTCAGTAGCCTTCAGCAAATTGTAGTGAGGGATGTTAAGGAATATATGGTGAGCAACATGAGTACCAATATCGTGATGGATATGATTAACCAAACCATAATCACGGTCAATACTAGAAATTGCGCCTTTTAGGAAAGTCCAATCTTCTCCACGATACCAAGGAATATCTGCCTCAGTGTGGTGCAAAAATGTCACCAAATCTAGCCAAACTATGAACACAAGGTAAGGTACAGCGTAATATTTCAGCAACCACATCCAACCCCATTGGTAGGTGAGGAAACCTAGCAAACCTACCATGCCAATCAAAAGTACAGTACTAGTGATGACATCCCATTTTTCCGATGGTTTGAAAAGCGAACTACTGGGCAAAAAGTGGGAGCCTTCTTTATTAGGAGAACGCTTAAAGAGATACACAGGATAAGCCAATAGAAAAACATAATATCTGCCGATCTTTTGGGCTAAAGGCATCTCCTTATATTGTGATTCAGTCACAGGATACCAGCTTTCATCGTTATCGAGATTGCCAGTATTTTTGTGATGAGTTCTGTGACTAATCCGCCAACCATGATAAGGAACAAGTATTGGTGTGTGAGAAAGATGTCCAATCAAATCATTGAGCCATTTCTGCTTAGAAAAAGATTGGTGTCCGCAGTCATGTCCGACTACAAACAAAGCCCAAAACATCGTTCCTTGCATTAGCCAGAAAATCGGAAAGAAAAACCAAGAATCCAGGTAATGAGCAACTGCATAAAGCAGACCGATAATCAGGATGTCACGAAAAAAGTAAAAAATTGATTTTGTTACATTGGGCTGAAAGCATTCAGCAGGAATTGCAGCTTTTAAATCCTGAAGAGTGAAAGGTAATTTAGTCGTATCCTCAGACGTTTCACTGCTAAGAGGATTGTTGAAACTGATGATATTTGATGGCACTGGATTCTTTTGTTGGATATAAATCAGAACTTTATTTGAGACAAGATAATCTCACCTCTAGGATGCCCATAATACTAGCGATCGCTAACACACAAGAGGATAATCTCTGGCAATTTGCCTAACAATTTTAGTCAATAAGAAATTGCCAGATTTTATTTAAACACAGGATGATAAACGCTCTCGTCGATTCAAGAGCGTGAGTGTCATCACAGCGCTATTTATTGGTCTGTGTAATGTTCGTTGAAAGTCTTATAACCTACATCAGTTGTGTATAGTTGACACTGGTCTGTAATCTGCTTCATTAAAGGCCAAGAAAACTGACACTCATTATGCAGATAAGGCTCCCAATTTTCTTTGATGCTGCTGTAAGCTAGCCGCAAATTATAAGAAGGAATCGCAGTGGAAATATGATGAGGGACATGAACATTGATATCGTGGCACAGGATTTCTACCCAGCGCGGATAATCGCAATGAATAGTGCCAGCTAGCTGTGCTAGAGCCTCGTTCCACTTATTCGCTGTCGCAAAAGGAACATCTGCGGCAGTATGGTGAACAATAGTAAAAGTACTCATCCAAAAATGGTAAATCATCCAGGGCACTAGCCAAAACTTGACAAATCCCCAGATACCAGTTGTGGCGATGAGGGCCGGGAAAGCGATCGCAGCAAACACAACTACTACAGCCACAGAAAGCTTAATACTTGATTGGTCTTTAGTTTTGAAGTTCCGCCAATCAAAATGCACCACAGCCCAATGTCCAATGGAACCTACCCACCAGAGGCGTTTACGCATGAACAGCTTAAAAGCAGACTGCCGGGTTGTATCCCAATTTTCAAACACTTCTGGTCTGATTGGATGCCAAGCGTTGTCCTCATCCAGTTTGTTGGTATGAGTATGGTGATAATTATGCTTAATGCGCCAACTATGAAAGGGGTAAATTAACGGCATCATGAAAAAGTGCCCCACCAAATCATTTACCCAACGACGTTTGGCAAAAGACCTGTGACCACAATCATGGCCAATTACAAAAAAACCTGTTAAAGCAGTGCCCGTAAAAATCCAAGCTAGGGGCAAAAGAAACCAAGGAGTGATAATCAGACTGTAATAGCCCAAGGCAACCGCCAAGACACTGATTATGGCTTGTGTCCAAGCTTTGCGACGGTTCTGCTCAAAACATTCCCGTGGCAGGGTTTTGACAATATCTTTGAGCCTAAAGTCGGAATTACCAGGCTCGTCACTTAGTTTCTGGCTATCAATTATTGATGTAGTCATGGACACCTGAAAAACAACAAACTCCTCTACCAAGTCACCAAAAAAGTGGCTTGCCGCAAAAATTCTTAATATTAGCGCTTCGGATTATAGCAATCTAACCGACACAAGCGCACCAGTAAATAGCTTTTTGAAAAGTGAGGAGTTAGAAGCGATCGGTTATGAGCTAAAAACCTTACACATTCTAACTCCTAACTCCTAACTAACTTTTGTTGGGGCTAACTTCACATTAGTAGCCAGACCAACTGCTTGCAACAATTGAACAGTCATCCAGGTTAAATCGATTTCCCACCATTCCAGCCCATGACGAGCTGAGTATTGAAAAGCATGATGGTTATTATGCCAGCCTTCACCGAAAACTAGTACGGCTACCCACCAGCAATTAGTCGATCTATCACCAGAATCATAGCTCTGATAGCCAAATTTATGAGTAGCGCTGTTCACCAACCAAGTGCAGTGGTAAACCCAGATAATGCGAACAAAAATTCCCCAAACAACGAATGACCAGCCACCCAGAAGTAAAAGCAATACGCCTAGAGCGACCTGGAGAAAAATGAAATATTTTTCTAAAAACTGATAAACTGGGTCTTCGGCAATGTCTTTGGTGAAACGAGGAACGTCATCGTGAGAGGGACAAAAACGAATCAACCAACCCATGTGGCTCCACCAGAAACCTTTATTAGAATCATGGGGATCAGTGTCAGTATCAGAGTTTAAATGATGAATCCGATGTGTCCCGATCCATTCAATTGGGCCTCCTTGACAGGAGAGTGTCCCAAAGAAAACCAGAAGATACTCTAGCCACTTGGGAGTTTGAAAACTGCGGTGGGTAACAAGGCGATGAAATCCTAGAGTAACGCCTAAGCCGCCAGTCACCCAATACAGCAAGAAACCCACACCAACTGCCGTCCAGCTAAAGTTACCAGGAACAAAGGCAAATAAAGCGCCGATGTGCAGTGCAATGAAAAACAGGGTATTAACCCAGTTAATTTGAGGTTTAGTTGAGGTAGCAATTGTCATGCAGTAACCTGAATTTGATTTTTCCAGCCTAGTCTGCGCGATTTTAAAATCCGCATATCTATAAATTTAATTTTTTTTGAACGAGGAACTGATGAACAGCTTAGAGCAGCTGCGGCAAGCAGAACAGGCACTATTAGAAATTTTTTCTGGAATTGACACTCAGGTCAAGCATAATCTAAAACGAGTGCTGAATGCTTTTCGTAATCACCGTGTGGGCGCACACCATTTTGCTGGTGTAAGTGGCTATGGTCACGATGATTTAGGACGAGAAACTTTAGATAAAGTTTTTGCCGAAGTTATGGGCGCTGAAGCTGCGGCCGTGCGGGTGCAGTTCGTTTCGGGAACTCATGCGATCGCTTGTGCTTTGTTTGGTGTTCTCCGTCCTGGAGATGAAATGTTAGCAGTGGTCGGTTCTCCCTACGATACACTTGAAGAAGTCATTGGTTTACGAGGTCAAGGCCAAGGCTCTCTTATCGAGTTTGGCATAAATTACCGCCAATTGGAGCTAACCTCAGAAGGAACTATAGATTGGCAAGCTTTAAGTACTAGTGTGGATGAAAACACTCGTTTAGTGTTAATTCAGCGTTCTTGTGGCTATTCTTGGCGTCCTAGTTTATCAATTGCCGATATTGAAAAAATCGTCCACTTAGTCAAACAGCAAAACCCCAACACCGTTTGCTTTGTAGATAACTGCTACGGCGAATTTATCGAAACAAAGGAACCTACAGCCGTAGGTGCTGATTTAATGGCCGGGTCATTGATTAAAAATCCTGGTGGTACTATTGTCAGCGCTGGCGGTTATGTTGCTGGTCGCGCCGACTTAGTGGAAGCATCCGCCTGTCGCCTCACTGCTCCTGGTATCGGTAGTTATGGCGGCGCTACTTTTGACCAAAATCGCCTGCTGTTCCAAGGCTTATTTCTGGCTCCGCAAATGGTAGGAGAGGCGATGAAAGGGACATATTTAACTGGTTATGTATTTGACAAACTCGGTTATCCAGTGAATCCTGCTCCCTTGGCTCCCCGTGGAGATGTAATTCAGGCAATCAAACTCGGTTCTGCCGAAAAGCTAATTGCTTTCTGTAAAGCGATACAACAGCATTCTCCTATAGGTTCCTATTTAGACCCTGTTCCAGATGAAATGCCGGGGTATGAAAGCAAGGTAGTCATGGCTGGGGGAACATTTATTGAAGGAAGTACCCTAGAATTATCGGCAGATGGGCCTTTGCGTGAACCGTATGTAGTTTATTGCCAGGGTGGGACTCATTGGACTCATGTAGCGATCGCACTGGAGGCTGCGATCAATGCAATAGGAACTGCTGGGTAGCAATTATAGCATATATTACCCCAGTGGATGAGGTTTATTGATAAATTTAGTGAGAGGCGATCGCGTTTTGGTTTCAGAATGCGATCGCATTACTTATTTTGTGACAAGTCAGAACGTGATTTCTATTTATCCTGATTATCCGATCTGGTAGAGGTTAGGATAAATTTAATTGGAAGATTGGGGCTTTCTCTGCTTAAGCTTCTGGATTTTATAAATAATTTTTTTGTACTTATCTGTTGCTCCTTGTTCTTTGTAAAGAGTCGCTACTTTCTGATAGTTTTTAATTGCTTCTTCTTTATTTTGTAAGTTATTCTCATAAACCAAACCACGACTTGTGTAGGCATCAACTGAGTCAGGAGAGAGGCGAATAGCTTTGGTATAGTCGTCGATTGCTGCCTGGTATTTTTTTATAGGATATTGAGCATCACCACGTTTTATATATGCCTTAACATTTTTAGGAGCAATTTGAATAGCTTGGGTATAATCTTTAATTGCTGCCTGATAATCTTTTAGGAAATAGCGTACATGACCACGTTTTATGTATAAATTAGCATTTTTAGGCGCAATTTGAATAGATTGGGTGTAATCTTTAATCGCTGCTTGATAATCTTTGAAGAAATAGTGGGCATCACCGCGTTTTATGTACGCGTTAACATTTTTAGGCGCAATTTGAATAGCTTTAGTATAATCTTCAGATGCTCCTTGGTAATCTTGTCTATCAAGCTTATCTTGCCCCTGACTTAATAAGTTATTGACCTGCATCTTTGGTGAAAAATTACAAAATCCTAATAACGCCGCAACTCCAATAACACTAGCAGCGATACCAAGTGAGAGAGTCAGTACATTTCTAGCTTGAATAATTTGGTTTAAAAAGTGCTTGCAAATGAAATGGTTGATAGATGCAAAAATTTCAGATTTTTGCTGTTCTCGAATCAGTTGTAGTTGTCGCTGATCTTCTTGTATTTTCTCGACTTCTTTCCTAATATTTCCAACAATATCTACAAATGCATTATCCTGTTTTGGCCAAAACTTACTAGTTATAGGTTCACCATTGTAAGGTAAACACTGTAGATGCCCGAATGGTGTAGCTTGCCAGTTATCTATTGGGCGGAGTTTAACAGGGATTACACGGGCTTGTCCAGCGTTGTGCCGTTTCATAGCCCGCGTCGTAATGTTCCTACAATCATTTGCTGCCAAAAAGTCTGGACTAACCAGCAGTACAATCACTTGAGATTTATTTAGGTGTTGGTAACTTTCCTGCTTCCAGTCTCTTCCGACCAACGTTTGATTTTTCTGCCAGTTTATACTTACTCTTAGTGGTTGCAAACTATTAAGGTGCGATTCTAGGTCTTTCCGTAGTTTTTCATCATAACGGGAGTTAGAGTGGGCAAAAAAAAGTTTGATAGTTCTGGTAGATGTCAGCAAGAAAGACATAAATTCCGATTTACGTGAGGTTTTATTGGAAAACTTTCAAGAGCCGTATTTAATGTGATTCGGCAGCTATTTGCTGCACTGCTTCTGCAAATTCTTCAGCAATCTGAACGAATGCTTCATTTTGATTTTTCCAAAACCTACTGTCAGTTATAAATTTGCCAACTTAAGACAAAATTTACACTTGATAAAGAAATCATGAAGCGATCGCCTCAGATTTTGTGCCATTTTCTCAAAGCAATACGCAGTAGAGGCGCACAGCTGTCTAGCTATGCGCCCCTACAAAATACCTACATTAAACACAATTAAAAACGGCTTGTTATCTGTGGCTTAATTTTCATCCCGTCCGTGGACTTGAGCGGGTGGACTGGTTGCTTCAACAGCCGTGAATGGTTCCAGGATTTTATATGTATGGCTGGCTCCTTTGGGCACAACCCAAGAACTCCCAGGTTCTAGCAAAATCATTTGTCCTTCAATGTGCAATTCGGCACGACCATTAATTACATAACGTACTGTTTCATAGTCGCGCGAAGTTGGTTCTTTGTCTTCGTTTGGTTGTTCGTCTTCCCAAAGACGCATGGAAAGAGATTTACCAGAAGCAAGATACTTCTGACCGAGTTTACCTTTAGGGGAATGGGTAGAATCTATTTTTTTAACGCTGGTATCGCTCATAATTACCTTACGGTTTGAGTACAACTTTGATACAGTTATCTTTCTTGTGCTTAAAAATTTCGTAGCCGTGGGGCGCTTGTTCTAGAGGTAAAGTATGGGTGATGATAAAGGTTGGATCGATTTCACCGTTTTGAATCCGCTCTAGCAGGGGGCGTAAATATTTATGGACGTTAGTTTGTCCCATTTTGAAGGTCAATCCCTTGTTCATGGCAGCACCCATCGGGATTTTATCTAAAAAGCCACCATACACACCCGCAATTGATACGTGACCACCTTTAGCAGCAGACACTATTACTTGCCGTAATGCCGTCGGACGATCTGTTTCTAGACGGACTGCTTGCTTTACCTGGTCGTAGAACGCCATAAAGTCTGTGCCGTGTGCTTCCATTCCGACTGCATCAATACAAGCATCGGGGCCACGACCGCCAGTCATTTCTTTGAGTGCTTCACCTACATTCACTTCTTCGTAGTTGAGAACTTCGGCTTTGCCGTATTCTTTAGCCATTTGCAGACGTTCGGGAATGCGGTCAAAGGCGATTACCCGTTCCGCACCGAGCATATATGCGCTTTTGATGGCGAATTGTCCGACTGGGCCACAACCCCAAACGGCGACAATATCACCGGGTTTGATGTTGCAGTTCTCGGCTGCCATGTAGCCAGTGGGGAAAATATCTGTTAAAAATAGCACTTGCTCATCCGTTAAACCATCGGGTATTTTGAGCAAGCCGACATCGGCAAAGGGGACTCGTGCATACTCTGCTTGACCACCAGCGTAACCGCCGAATAAATGAGAGTAGCCAAATAGACCTGCTGGCGAATGCCCCATTTGCTTTTCTACTAACCAAGCATTGGGGTTAGAGTTGTCGCACAGTGACTATAAATCTCGATTGCAGAAAAAGCAACTACCGCAAGATATAGTGAAGGGAACAACGACGCGATCGCCTACTTTCACATTTTTAACTGCACTTCCAAGTTCTACGACTTCCCCCATGAATTCATGACCAAGGATATCACCCTTTTGCATGGTGGGAATGTAGCCGTCATAAATATGCAAATCTGAACCACAAATTGCCGTAGAAGTAATTTTAACAATGGCATCGCGTGGGTTGATAATTTTGGGGTCGGGAACTGTATCTACCCGCACATCGTTTGCTCCATGCCAGCAAACTGCTTTCATAATTATTTATTCCTTAGTTATTTTCTAGCTTGTTAATATCAAGATAAATACTCGATTTAGCCTGATTTTGAGACGCGATAATTATCGCGTCTCACTAACTAATCAAAAGTTCTTCAACAATGTATGAGTCAATAATTTAGACTCAAAAATTGCTACAACTCTAGCTTCTATCTCTCAGTTACTTGGTTGGAGGATTTTGGTAATAACCTTTTTTCTCTCCAGTCAATGGCTGAACTGTTTCTTCAACTTTATTTTTTGTAGACTTAAGAAACTCTTTTGTAGCTCGAGGAGTTTCTTCATCCAAGTTTAGCTTCTCACGGATATTATCAACTGCGCTTTTTAATTTATTGCCAGTATTTTCTACCTGGGGATTATTTAGCTCGTCTGGTATTCCTTTATAATAAGTGCCCTCTGGAGTTTTAACATCAGCTTGTGCTACATTAACGTCGCTAAAAGCCTGACCTAACAAAAACATAAATCCTACCAGAAAAACTACAACGATTTGAGAAATGCGAATATTTCGCAACCATGAAATAACTCGATTCATAAAAAACCTCAATTGCATTATGCTGGGTGTACAATTCAAAACGCTGAATGACTATTCACCATTTAGGGTTTAAGAACAACTTTGATACAGTTATCCTTTTTTTGTTGAAAGATGTGATAGGCGTGGGGTGCTTGTTCTAGTGGCAATTGATGGGTGACAACGAAGGATGGATCAAGTTTTCCATCCAAAATCATCTGCAATAACGAATGCATATATTTTTGTCCATGCATTTGTCCCATCCTAAAGGTTAAACCCTTATTAAAGGCTGCACCAAATGGTAGTTTGTCTACAAAACCACCATAAACACCCATGATTGAAAGAGTCCCGCCTTTACGACAGGCGACCATCATTTCCCGCAGAACGTGGGGACGGTCGGTTTCCAATTTGAGCTTTTGTTTTGTCTGGTCGTAGAAGTCTTCTAAACCAACACCGTGTGCTTCTAAACCAACAGCATCGATGCAAGCATCGGGGCCACGACCACCAGTCATCTCTTTCAACGCTTCGCCAGCATTAACTTCTTCGTAGTTAATCACTTCTACTTTGGCAAACTTTTTCGCCATTTCCAGGCGTTCAGGAAAGCGATCTATTGCGATCACTTTTTCGGCTCCCATCATGTAGGCGCTAATCATGGCAAATTGTCCAACAGCACCGCAACCCCAAACGGCTACGGTATCACCCGGTTGAATATCGCATAATTCTGCGCCCATATAACCCGTAGGAATAGCATCGGAGATGAATAACAACATCTCATCGGGCAAATCTGGCGGAACTTTGACGACACCCACATCAGCAAAGGGTACACGGATATATTCTGCTTGTGCGCCTGCATAACCACCTAACATGTGGGAGTAGCCATAAATAGCTGAGGTGATATTGCCAAACAATTTTTCTTCAATCCAACCGTTGGGGTTGGAATTATCGCACAATGACCACATATCACCTTGGCAATAATGGCAATTACCACAGCCAATTGTAGAAGGAACAACAACGCGATCGCCTATTTTTAAATTGTTGACTCCTTTACCAACTTCCACGACTTCCCCCATAAATTCGTGACCAATAATGTCACCCTGTTGCACTGTGGGAATATAGCCGCCATAAATATGTAGATCAGAACCACAAATCGCCGTGGAAGTAATTTTAATAATTGCATCACGCGGGTTGAGAATTGTCGGATCTGGTACCGACTGTACCCGCACATCATTAGCACCGTTCCAGCAGACTGCTTTCATAGTTATTAATCATTGGGCATTGGGCATTGGGTAAATAACTAGCTGCGTCCAGAAGTTTGACCTTCGGTGGTGGCAATTTCGCCTGCTTCCATTAGCATTTTGAAGCGGCGTAATTCATCACCAATTTGCTGTTCTGGTTCTTCACCAAAAAGTTTAGCTACGGTAGCTGCCAATGCTCCACCGGGGGGGTTATACTCCAAAACAACCTTAACTTCCGTGCCGCGATCGCCTGGTGCTTTTGTGAAGCGGACAAAACCAGAATTATCTACGTCTGCACCTTCTACAGAAGCCCAAGAAATAAATTCATTTTCCCGGTCTTCGAGAATATCTGCATCCCATTCTACGGTAGTATCCAAGGGTGCATTGGCAATCCAATGAGAACGTTTTTCGTTATGCACTTTGACAGATTTGAGATGCTTCATAAATGTAGGCAAATTCTCAAAGTCGTGCCAAAAGCGATACAATTCTTCTGCCGATTTATTGATAGTTACCGTCTTTTCAACTTTGATGGGTTGGTTTAGACCTATTGCTTCCTGTGCTTTCTGAATTGTGCTTTGCTTGGTTGCACCTTGATAAACCAAACCGCCACCGGCTAAAGCCGTCAGCGCTCCTCGCAATGAACCTTGCTTTAAACCCATAAGCACCATCGCACCGCCACCGATAAGGGATGCCCAACGCTCTACTTCACTAGCTTCTGGCTGGTTTGTACTTGATTTGTCCCCTGATGTTGAAGTCACTTTTTATATCTCCATTACTGTAAATTCACCATAGAGGCGCAAATACCCTCTTCTTTCTATCTGTGTGTTATTTGCGCCTCTTCGGTAGCTGTCTGCAAAAAAACCTTACATTGATACAGCAGCCCCTGTAGTCGGCTTAGGAGGCTGAATCTGAGCGCCTATCCGCGCCCGATATAGTCCTGCCAATCGCTGTTCGTATTTCAATAAATCGTGGTAAATTTCTTTGAAAATAGCAGTTGCTACTGGGTCAGTGAACATTGCAGACAAATTGCCAATATCGCCGATACCAGTTTGCACATCACCTAAAGCAGAACGTAACTGATATATATCATCACTTCCGGTCATGGCAGTTTTGACTTTGGCATACTGATTGGCAATATTTGCGCCTAAAGAGGGTTTTTCGTCCAATCGCTGAAGATAAGTTTCCAGTTTTTGAATGTGGCGCTGTTTATTAGCAATTATTTCTTGAAAGACTAAGTTAACTTCGTTATCTGATTCCTTTTGCAAGTAGTTTTCAAATGCTTCTAGCGAATAACGTTCACCAGCAAGGGCATTATTTAAACCTTTGGTGATTTCGCCTTTAGTTGAGCCACCCCAAGCATCAGCCAGTTTCCACCATTCAGCACTTGTGTCTTTTTCATTTGGTAATGCAGCATCTTTGCCACCATAACCCAAACGGCTTAATATCGCTGTGGTGAAAATTGGTAAGTCTCCCGGTTCACGAGATGTAATCAAATTTCCGTCAACTACTACCGGCTCATCTAGATATTTTGCGCCAGCGTTAATCATGTCCTTGGCAATAGCGATAAAACCAGTGGCTTGTTTACCTTTGAGCAAGTCGCCTTCAATCAGAACTTGTGGCCCATGACAAACAGCAGCAACTAATTTTCCTTGTTGTATAGCTTCTTGGACAAAACGTACTGTGTTTGTATTCCGCCGCATTTGATCGGGAGCCATCCCACCGGGAATGATCACTGCGTCGAATTCGGCTGCGATCGCTTCTGTAGTAGTACCATCAGCTTGGATGCTAAGTTTGCCGCGTTTACCCTTATATTTTTCATTCATCCTGGAACCGAGGACTACTACCTCCATTCCCGCTTGTTTTAGTCCATTATAAGGAACTGTAAATTCTGCATCCTCTACTGCCTGTTCAATGAGAATGGCAACTTTTTTATTACCGGAATGATTGTTATGGTCAGTCATTGATTGTATTACCTGTTTATTTCTAGTATTTAACTAGCTACAATATTTATCGATTAGAAAAGTTAAGCAGCTAGAATTTTTCGTGATAAATTTTGTTTGAATTGCCTAGTATGCAGCAACTTGAATTTTTGTCAAATAACAAAAAATACTTATGAGTCAGAACCTGGCTACTGAATAATTTCGGTTTTATCTACAAGTTGCTTGACCATGAATTCATATTTACAATGGTATGGCCCGATGGCTAGTTTAACTTCGTACCAAGGGGATAGATTATTTTATTTCTAAAGCTATACATCTCTAGTTAGACAAGTTAGAGACAGAAAAACGTTATTGTGAGAATGCACAAAAAGGCTAGTATCATGGCAAAAAAAAATCATAATGACGATGACGAAATTGAAACCAATGATTTGCCACAGGAAATTACCGAATCCTACGGTACTGGTGTGAAAGACTTACCGGGATACAATATTGGTGGGCGCTCAATGAGAGCAGAAAGACAGGAGTACACAGAAACTAGTCCTGAACTCACTGGTGGCGATGTTGATGCTTATTGGCAAGATGCAGATGCAGTTGGGGATGAAGCTGTTGGTGGTAGTACTTCCACTCCCGATCAAAATGTAACTGAGGAGCTAGAAGCAGCAGTAGGGCTAGAAATGGCTGACTCTGAGTTTCTGCATACTAACGATATTTTAGAGGATCGTGATGGCGATCGCTGGGAGTTAGATCCAAAATCTTCTGAAGATTATCAAGCTCGGCGAGAATAAAAACAGTATATTCACAAATTGGATGTCGCTGAATTGGGTAGTGCTTCTTATAGCGGTTGTTGTTTACGTGAGGTACACCCGTAAGGGCACGGCAGTGCCGTGCCCCTACACCTCGTAATATAATGTTGTACCGCATCTGAATAAGAACCGCTATAGAAAAGCACTGTCACAACAAAACTTACCGGAATTAATGGGTCTAGAGCAAGACTACACTTAGCCAAATTTATGTTCTGTTTATAATTGTTCTTCTTTCTGATTTTAATACCTCTGTCTTCAGTAGGTTAAAACGTTAAATGTACATTTGATAACGTTACTAATGGCACTGATAAATTGCAACTTGAGTTAATAAATAATGACATACACACAAACTAGCGATCCAATTATTCGTGAACATGTTCAAGCTTGGCAACAGTTGGATGTGGATCAACAACTGGCTTTGTTTTGGTTCATTTACAAAGAAATGGGTAAGTCAATTACGCCAGCCGCTCCTGGTGCTAGCACTGTTTCCCCAGAAATCGCTGAAGGTTTATTTAATCAAGTTAAGGAATTATCTCACGAACAACAATTACAAGTTCAGCGTGATTTGATTAATAAAGTTGATACCCTAATTTCTCGTGAATATGGTTCTTTGGGTGATACCACCAAGCTACTATTTTGGTATCGATTATCTCAAGGTATGGATGATGGTACTATCATTCCTGTACCTTCTGACTATGAACTTCCCTCAGAATCTAAAGCGTTGTTTGGCAGAATTCAAGGATTAGAGTTTGAGCAACAGATGACTCTTTTCCGTGATTATGTTTCGCCAATGGGTGCTGAAGCAAAAGCAGGTGCTGAAATTTAGCGCTTTTGAAGTTTTTAGCCTGCTTGAAGCTACATTTTTAGTCTCCGAATAAGGAGGACTATTATACCAAGTTCATTTGGTAGTAGTAGAAGGATTCAGAAATTAGAATGTCTTTACTGTCCAGCAGGTTTTCTAAACTAGGCGATTGGTGTTACCGTTACCAACTCTAGCCTGCGATATGCAGCATCGTCCTCATGAGAAGGGCAAGGGTGTTATATCGCTGGTAAAGCTTGCTATATCCGCCAGTCGCTTAATATCAAACTGAATTTTGATGACTGGCGTCTTTATCTTTTCTTGATAAATCAGGGCTATTTCGTTCTAGACATAAACCGCCCAGAACTAAAGTTCGGCGGCTCATAGCTAAAGTCCGTTTTAACGGACTATAATCTTTTCTCAGTCGTGTTTAGACGACTTTCGCTATTAGACTCAGAATTTATTCTGAGGCGGGCTAAATGAGAATGAAATAGCCCTGGTTGATAAATAAACACAGAGTAAAAACCAAAACTCTTACTCTGTGTTCATCTATGTCCTTAAGCCAGTTGCACCCTACAGTCGTAACGCCCTTTGTTTTGTACTCAATATATTAAAAGTAATTATAGTTTAATTACTCTATCTTTTGGTTGGTTTAAATATGCTTATCTTATATTAAGAGTATATCTTTATGTAGTGTTTAATCTAAAGTTAAATCTTTAAAATTGATAGGGATAGTCGAAATTTTTACATTTTTGATATTTTTTTAGTTAATTAAGTAGTTAATTACTTTGAGGTGTTTATGACTTCTACAAACGTCAACTTTTTAGAACAAAGTGTATCAAAATTTCAGAGTTTGGATACAGACGATCGCCTGACGGTTCTAGCGTTACTGTATACTGAAATTGCTGATGAAATTCCAGCGATCGCTCTCAATGATGTGCCAAATGAAAGGACTGCGAATTTAGTTGCACAAATTCAAAACCTGCCACAGGCTGAACAGTTGTTTGCTTTGCGTCAGTTGCTACACCCAGATGAAGTAGCAGAAACAGCAATTCCTACTCAAGAGTATACTTCAATGAGTGCTGATGATAAATTGGCTGTTTGGTATCAATTAGCTCAAAACTTGAAAACCTCAATCATCTGTCTACCAGATGACTATCTACCTTCTGAAAAAGCTACAGAAGTAGTAGATTTACTTCACACACCGAACATTGAGGATTTAGTCAATTTCTTCAAGCGGGTGCTTTAATAGTTTTGAGTTAAAAATCAAAGGTGAGGCATAGCCCCACCTTTGATTTTTAAACCTGTTCCCGTAGCAGAACTAATAGCACTAAAGGTAGTCTTATCCAGGATAATTTTGTCACTTTGGGAGTGTTTAAAATCAGCGATCGCATCTTGACCAACAGAGGCCAGGGCAAAGGGAGCACAGGAATACGCAGTAGGGGCTAACAATTTTATGCCCCTACCACAGCAACGAATATTAACCTTCTTTAATCACTGCTTGATAGCGACCTAGAGCGATTAAAGGAAAGTATTGTTGATACAGATGATACTTGAGATAAAAATGGCAGGGGAAGCCAGTACCTGTAAAGTCAGCCTCAAACCAAGTACCATCTGGCTGTTGAGTTGTCACGAGATAGCTAATTCCCCGCTCAATGACTTCAAGAGCTAATTTACCAGTTGCTTCACCTGCTGCCAAGAGGCCAATTAAAGCCCAAGCGGTTTGAGATGCAGTACTATTTCCTTTTCCTTTAAGACTGGGGTCGTCGTAGCTGCGGCAAGTCTCACCCCAACCACCATCTGGGTTTTGACATCTCACTAACCAAGCTGCTCCTCGTTCTATACTGAGTTTATGCTTTTGAGGAGCAATTAACGCTAAGGCTGATAAAACGCCACTGGTGCCGTAGATATAGTTGACACCCCAACGACCAAACCAACAGCCTTCGGTTTCTTGTTCGCGCAAAAGATAAGTAAGCGATCGCTCTAAATTATAACTATCAATTGACAAATCACAAGCACCCAGCATTTCTACGACTCTAGCCGTAACATCTGCGGTGTTTGGATCAATCATCGCTTTCAAGTCTCCATAAGGGATGGAGTTAAGCCAATCTTGATCGTTATCCAAATCAAAAGCAGCCCAGCCACCTGGTTTACATTGCATAGATGCAATCCAGTTTAAGGCCCGAGCGATCGCCGCCTGCTTGATTTCTTCGTTGGGGAGTTTCGCCAAATGTAAAGCCATCACCACCACAGCCGAGTCGTCTACATCGGGATAAAAGCGATTCTCAAACTCAAATGCCCAAGCTCCTGGTTTTCCCTGACGATTTTTTACAGCCCAATCTCCGTAATCTAAAATTTGTTTTTGCAACAACCATTCTCCAGCTTGCACCACGACGGGATGATCTGGTGCAAAGCCAGATTCTACTAAAGCACGCATCACCCAAGCTGTATCCCAGACGGGTGAAACACAAGGTTGAACTCGGTAACTATTCTCTGTTTCAATGGCAAAGTTATCAATTGCTTGCAAACCTCGTTCCACAATAGGGTCGCTTCGGTCATAATTCAGACACCGCAAAGCCAGCATTGAATTCAACATCGCCGGAATAATCCCGCCCCAGTCGCCTGTAGCTTCTTGGCGCTCTAAAATCCATTTTTCGGCGGCTTTGATGCCTTCTTCACGAAAGGGAACTAAATTCAGACTTTCTGCAAACTTGAACCCCTGATCAAGGGTGAGAAATAAATCTGTCCAATCGCCAGTTTGGGGTAATTCCCACCGGACTTGATCAACTCCTTCAGCGTATAGTTCATCTAGGTTGATAGTTGGATCGGTGATAAAAACAGGTTTGCGATCGCATACAATCAGTAATGGTACTGTACTGGAACGTGCCCAGCTAGACATTTCGTAGATATTAACTGGGAAAGCTTTAGGCAACAGCATCACCCAAGGTGGTAGCGAGGGAATACCGCGCCAGTTGTAGCAGCCAATCAAGGCTAAGTGCAACTTGGTAAAAATCCGAGTTTTGCTGATACCACCCCGTTGAAGAATAAACTTTCGCGCCCGAATCATCGCCGGATCGCTTGCTGGTACACCTAGCAACCTTAGCGCCATGTAGGCTTCAACCGAGGTGCTAAGTTCTCCACCATCACCGTAGTAAAGTTCCCAGCCGCCATGCTGCCGTTGCTCTTGACGCAGGTATGCTGCAACTTTGTGTAAAGGTCTACCCTGGTCTGTTCCCCAAATCTTATGCAAAAGGACGACTTCAGCAGTAATAGTGACATTAGATTCTAACTCTGCCCACCAGTAACCGGCGGGATTTTGAATCGAAAGCAAATATTGTTGACTGGCTGCGATCGCATCTGCGACTTGATTGACTTTTACCCTGTCTTGTGTTTGCATTAAATACCGTTCAACCTCAACACCTAGTTATAAACACGGCACTACAGTGAAAAAATTATTTTTCTTTATCGGTAGACATAGTATTGTGTCTGAGTCACTGAGAATTTGCAATAGGTCATGGGTGTAATTGTATTAGAATTGCTACCTAACTAGATCACAAGCATTTCCAAGCTGTTTTTGAGTAGCAGGTGAGTAGTACTCAAAAGTCTGGGCACTCAGCTTTGCTCACGTCTGGATGGCAGTAGTACTTCAAAACTGTCTGGACGTTGTCGCCGATCCAGTAAGCGACCTTTTCGGGCGAGGCCCCGGAAGCGATCGCCCAAGTAGCGAAAGTGTGCCGCGTGCTATAAGCCTTTAAATAAGGAACTATGCCTTGGTCGGATAATTCTCTTACAACACCGTTATAGCGATATTCCCCGGTATTGTTAGACCTCCAACATTTGTTTAAAATATTTAAATTCAGTCTCTGTCCAGTCGTGCTTTTAAAAATCAATTCTTTTGGATCGGGGGAATCAGGTTGAACCCCTGCAAGCAAGGATTGCAGTCTGGAACCTTTTGCACAGGAGAAAACCCGACGTTTATTGTTTTTGGTTCCTTTGACAACATGAACGTGAGATGCGTAGGCTTTTGTGATGGAGATTCGGGTGTGTTCGCGGTTTACATCCCCCCACGTCAGAGCAAATGCTTCTCCGTGCCGGCATCCAGTCCAGAATAAAAATTTAATCAGGCTGCTGTAGTGTGAGAATTTGGGGTGAGATTCAAAAGCAGCGATTATTAGATCCCTCTGTTCGAGGGTGTAAGCTTTTTCGTTATTCTCATTACTGCAACTTTTGGGGCTTGGCAACTGTATTCTTTCAAAAGGATTGGAATCAGTTAAACACGAATCAATAGCCCATCTACAGCACCTAGAAAAAGCTGCAAGCGCTTTGTATGCCGTGTGGTAGCTGTATTTAGATAACAAGAAATCTCTGATTCTTGGAGCATCTTCGATTGATAAATTTGATAGCTCGACAGTAATTTTAGTTATTTGCTTGTAATCACTTTCTAGCGTTGAGCGCTCTAGATGCTGAGATTGAAAAGCTAAGAATTTATCCCATAGTTTGTCTAAAGGTTCTCTCTCTACGGGGACTGCAACGTTTTGATGATTTCCAAATTTATATGATTTCAGTGTTGAGTCAAAACGGCACAAAGCGACATCTCGCTGAATTTCTTCCCAGCGAGACTCTACGATAGTTCTATTTTTAGCTGAATCTTTAAGACCACTGGACAGATAAAATTGCTTGCTATATCCATTGACCCTAAAGCGAATATTTAGTTTTTTCGTTTTAGGGTCAATGGTTACAGCCATTATTCTTCGGTAGTATGGACACCTTTAAAAGTTAAAGAAAATTGCACATTATTAAATTTGCGTTCCTAAGCACGGTGACATTTACCCTCGGAATCTAGAATGTAAGGACTCATGTCTTCGTCATAGTAGACAGTTTGTGTCTGGATAATTATCGCTCCATCATCTGCTTGAAAAAGTTCTTTGATCTCAAAGCGCGTATTTATCCAGACAAAAGTGTCTTCTACGCAAACTCCTGATGAATTGTTGAAGCTTGAAAGTTTGTCTATCAATTCCTGAACTGTCATTCTAATTACTAAAAAAAGGAACTTTGAGATTTTTTGAAATGGGGAGAAACGACAACCCAGCTTCCATTGATGAAAGCTTGTCCAGTCTCACCGTTATAGTTAAGAATTTCCTCGTCATAATCTGGATCATCCGCATCAAATCCCCAAACATGACCGCAGTCTAAACACTCCCAGTAGCCGTAATTTTCCTGGTGTTGCAGTCGCGTAGAATCGCATCGAGGACAAGTTGTTTGAGTCATTGTAGATTTAAAAATTGGTTCGATTTTTTAAGTTTTTTAAACCCCAGGAAAATTGTCTACAATCGCCAAAAGGCACTCTGGGAGCTATTTTCGCCGTCTACATCTGATTTTTTGGTGCTAAAAAATTGTAGACGCTGTAGACGCACTTGATAACCTCAACAGGTGAATTATTCAGCGATCG
>JAHCSU010000346.1 GCA_023522315.1 Nostoc sp. CCCryo 231-06 | reverse complement strand
TTTTGCCCAAGGGCTGAAAATTCAACCCGATTATCACGAAGCTTGGTATTCTCAGTCCATTGAGCTATTTAATTTAGGACGTTATGAAGAAGCGATCGCATCTTTTGCCCAAGGGCTGAAAATTCAACCCGATTATCACGAAGCTTGGTATTCTCAGGCCATTGAGCTATTTAATTTAGGACGTTATGAAGAAGCGATTGTATCTTTTGACCAAGCCCTGAAAATTTAACCAGATAACTATATATTTTGGGAGATTCGAGGTTCGTGAGATGGCAAAAACTGACTCAGATTTTGATGGTATTCGGGAAGATGAGCGTTTTCAAGCATTGATTCAATAACCGCTATAAACACTAAATTAATGTAGCGATTAATTTAGCGATCGCCTTCCCACTTATACTGAAAATCTTAACTGAAATTAAAAGCGAACATTCTGATAAAAATCATGTCACAACTTAAAATTGACTATCCAGAAACTTTACCAGATGCCTTACAACAAACGCGAGAACAGTTTGAGCAAGAAGCAAAAATGGCAATCGCAGTTAAACTATTTGAAATGAAACGCATTTCTTCTGGTTTAGCCGCACAATTAGCAGGTATAGATAGGGTAACTTTTTTGCTTAATTTACACCGTTATGGTGTGGCGATGATTGATTTAACAGAAGAGGAACTTGTATCTGATTTAGCAAATCCTTGAAACTAATATAATCGTGATCAACACATCACCAATTCTTTCTATAATAGCTGCAATAGGAGACTTAAGAATTCTTCAATCTTTGTATACCCAGGTTTTAGTTCCCTTTGAAGTTTGTCAAGAAATACTTGCTGGAGGTACAAGCGCATTTGCTGTAAGTGAGTTTGATGATACAGATTGGCTACAAAAATCGCAAACACCCTTAAATAATATTTTTCCCTTCTTACTTAATTCTTTAGATTTAGGAGAAGCTTCTGTTATCCAACTTGCGCTCAATGAAAATATCCAGACTGTTTGCATTGATGAAGCTGCTGGTAGACGAGTTGCTAGGTTAAGCGGTCTTTCTGTTACAGGTACTATCGGTATTTTGTTGCGTGCACAGCGAGAAGGATATCCTATTGATATTAAACAAGCAATAGATAGAATGATTGCTCGTGGAATTAGGCTAAGTGAAACTATTATCAATTTTGTACTCCAAGAAACTGGTGAAATAGATCCTTAAATTTTATTTTGAGGCGGTGCGTGTTATTACTATTGCTAGATGGGTGTAGGCAAAAACCACCAAAATAGCCTGAAATGAAGACTCACCCGAACTAATTCATAACGCATCCCTCAAAGGAGAGAGATAGCAGGCTTAACCCTGTTGTAAAATAAACATATAAGGATTGGGGGGCCATTTACTGGTCATAAACGCCTATAGAAACTATTTTTGGAAATCTCCAAGGTCTGAAGTCCAGCCAGCTGAAACAACTACAGCGACTGTACCACCAGCGCATACCAGGCGATCGCATCACCACGCCTGACTTTTGCCAGCGTTTGGCAGCAATTAGCACGGAAGTCAATCAGCCTGTGTGCGCCTACATCAACCGTCGCGGACAAGTGATTCGCGTCGGGGTAGGCACACCTCGTCAAACGCAAATACCACCCCTGGAATTGCCCCGTTACGGTGCAGAACGACTCAGCGGTATTCGTTGTATTGCCACCCATCTCAAGCCAGAACCGCCCAATGAAGCGGCACTCACGGCTATGGCACTACAACGCTTAGATGCCCTGGTTGTCCTAAACATTACCGGAACAGGTTTTACACGGCGAGGAGGCGGTGCGACTGGATATGTCAAAGAAGCTTATCTAGCTCATCTGACACCCCAAGATTCTCGCACCCTGATTGCTAGTCCTGCTGCTGTGAAAGTAGAGGAGAGCCAATTCGGCTTCGCTCACTCTAAACAAATTCAATCCCCAAGTTGGAATATATCGCCACCTCTGGGCTTAGATGATCTGGCAGAGCAAGATTTAGTAGACTTGGTGGAAAATCTGGAAGCTGAATTCCAACGGGAATTTATCGCCCAGGAAGTAGATGCTGACCACGATCGCGTGCTAATTGTGGGGCTGATGACCAGTGAAATAACTCCCCTACAATTCCAAGATACCCTAGTGGAATTGGCGCGTTTAGTTGATACTGCTGGGGGAGATGTATTACAGACAATACAACAAAAGCGATCGCGCATTCATCCTCAGACAGTAGTTGGCGAAGGTAAGGTGCAAGAAATTGCCCTAACTGCCCAAACACTAGGAGTTAATCTCGTCGTCTTTAACCGCGACCTCTCACCCTCCCAAGTCCGCAACTTAGAAATGCAAATTGGTATCCGGGTGGTTGACCGCACTGAAGTCATTTTGGATATCTTTGCTCAACGCGCTCAATCTCGTGCCGGTAAATTGCAAGTAGAACTAGCACAGTTAGAATACATGCAACCGCGGCTGGCTGGTAGAGGTCGCACTATGTCCCGATTGGGTGGTGGAATTGGGACTCGTGGCCCTGGTGAAACAAAACTGGAAACTGAACGCCGTGCAATTGGGCAGCGCATTTCCCGACTGCAAAAAGAAGTAGACCAGTTGCAGGCCCATCGTTCGCGGTTACGACAGCGACGACAGCATGAAGAAGTTCCCTCAGTGGCTTTGGTTGGATATACCAACGCTGGCAAGTCAACTTTGCTGAATGCTCTCACCAATGCAGAAGTTTATACAGCCGACCAGCTATTTGCCACTCTCGATCCCACCACGCGCCGTCTGGTAATTCCTCATGGCGAAGCTGATAAACCTCAAGAAATTCTGATTACAGATACAGTAGGGTTCATCCATGAACTGCCTGCATCGTTAATGGATGCCTTCCGCGCCACCTTGGAGGAAGTCACAGAAGCCGATGCCCTACTACATTTGGTGGATTTGTCTCATCCAGCTTGGTTGCGTCATATTCGCTCAGTTAGAGAAATTTTGGCGCAAATGCCAATAACTCCTGGGCCGGCGCTGGTTGTTTTTAACAAGATTGATCAAGCCGATAGTGAGACATTGGCTTTAGCTAGAGAAGAATTCCCCCTAGCGGTGTTTATTTCTGCGAGTCAGCGTTTGGGATTAGAAACCCTCCGTCATCGCCTTGCCCAGCTAATTGCATACGCAGTTGACTCTCAGTAAAGATTGACAATAAATCTTGGAAATAAACTAAATGCCGTGGTTATGTTAACTACGGCATTTACTATAGCGTTTCCTAATCACATGATGTACATCATAGCCCCCTATCGAAGAGCGGGGAGGGGGTTGGGGGTGGGGTTCTTGTACCTCACTCAACTGAGAACCGCTATATAAATATCTATTATTAAGAATAAATATGATTAAAATCAGTATTCAATATGGCTCAGTTAGAGCCAGAAACCCTAACCTGCATAGGTTGGGGAGCCACTGCGTTAAGCGGGTTTTCGACTTTTTGCCCTTGACGTTCCCGTTCGCGTAGCGTCTTTGATAGAAGAAGGGTAACTCAACTTTTTTTGCGGTTTGTTGGATTTCACTACCCTTCGGGTTTTGACGTTCAACCTAGCCTACGATTCTCTTTAACTGAACCTATTAATGAAGTATTAATACTGAGAATCAATCAAATTAAAGTTTTACTTAAAGTTGTAATGAATATATTGTTAATAGTCTAGACAATCTCTTTTGTATTCAATTATTCTTGGTGTAGTTCATTACAATATTACATACGAATGTCTGTGAAAAACATCATCTTTAAACTATCTGCCTTCTATGCATTTGGGGCTTGTTTTATGGCTGTGGTTCCATCAGCTTCAGCTTTTACTTTTTCCTCAAACAGCGACAGTGTTACAATTAATGCTGCGGACATCAATCAGTCTTTTGAAATTAACTTTGATGGTAACGTTGCCACAAAAAATGTTGAAGGACTCTCATCTAAAGCTATCTTTAAATTTCTAGGTTTTACTACAGTTGGTAGTAAGACTGAGGCAAAGTTTGACATTAACCTATCCAATACATCCAGTAATGGTATCACTTCTAGGACATCTGCTCTAGGTTTTAACGTAAGCAAAGCGCTAGTTGGAGTTGGAAACACCAACAGTTCTGGAAACACAAGAGTTTCTGGGCTTTTTAGTAATGACAGAGTTGGTTCATTTCCCAATCAATTTGGCAACGTTGATGTGTGCTTCACTGACGGAAACACCTGCCAGGGAGGTTCCAATGGCGGTGTTAGTACTGGTAGTGGGGTTGCTACTTTCTCTCCTATCCTTGCTTTCACAGGCAATGTCACCAGCTTTACCCTGAGCAACTTGGGTGTGCGCTACCAAAGTATTACAGGCACAAAGCTGGGTACTAGCGGAACAGGTAAAGGATTCTATGTTGCCCCACCAGTGCCACCAAAAAAAGTATCTGAGCCAACAACAGCAGCTGCTATCGCTCTATTTGCTGTGAGTGCATTGGTGGTTAAAAAGAAAAAGCATCTGTTGCCAGCTTAACTTTTTTCTGTCAAAGTGGGAGAACCCGATCGCTCAAAGCCTTTCGGAGCTTTGTTTTTCACTTATTGGCTAAAAATCTTAATTCATGTTAGAGAATAAAGCCTCAAACCTTGGTTAAATCAAAGTTCCAGAGTGTGGATTAGATTCTTGTTTTCCGAGAGTGACAGAAGAGGGTTAAATAAGAATTTCATAGATGATTGATACTTATCAGTCAACAGTTCCTTCAAGGGCGGTGTAGATTCATTCTGTATGAGGATGAGTCAGCCGCCCTTTTTAATAAATTCAAAAGTAAAGATTTAGAATTATAGGTATTAAACTAAATTAAAAACTGTATGGCTGCCAAAGTAGAAATTTACACTTGGAGAACTTGCCCCTTTTGCATTCGTGCCAAAAGCTTGCTGAAGAACAAGGGAGTTGAATTTATCGAATACAGCATTGACGGAGATGAGGTAGCCAGAAATAAAATGACTCAAAGAGCAAATGGACGCCGTTCTTTACCGCAAATTTTCATCAATGATGATCATATTGGTGGTTGTGATGATATCCACGCTTTAGACAGTCAAGGCAAGCTGGATGAGCTACTAACTTCTAACAATAGCGTCTAGGTTCAGAAGATATTGCGCTAGCGACAAGCCGCTGCAAATTACACGGCAGTCGCTAAAATTCTGGAAGGGACAGCAACGCGCTACCTTATTTACAGACTTTTTTCTCATAAAAGCCATATCTGTCCACAAGACTTTGCCCTCCAGTTTCTACTCAGTAGTACACATATACGTCAATTGGTGAGAGCATCAAGAGATAATAGTTGAATAACCATTTAATTTCTTGGTGATTGAGGTATAAAGGGTGAAACTGGCTTTTATCATTGATCCCATCCATCAGCTTGACCCGTGTCATGATACCAGTGTTGCCCTAATTGAAGCAGCGCAAATCCTGGGACAGGAAGTTTGGGTGACTCAGGCAAATCTGCTGAGTGTAGTGGAGGGCAAAGCTTGGGCTGTCCTACAGCGAGTTGAAGTTGTACCAGTGGAGTTGGTGGAGGGACGCTGGGTAGCGGCGAATCCTTGGTATAAGTTGAGCGATTCCTGCTTAACTTCTTTAGAGACAATGGACGCCGTATTTATGCGGACAGATCCACCTGTCAATGATTCCTACCTCTATGCCACGTACATTCTGGATTACATTGACCAAAATAAAACCCTGGTGATTAACAGTCCTAGCGGCATCCGAGGGGCAAATGAAAAAATGTACGCCCTCCAGTTTACCAAGGCGATTCCAGAAACCATTGTCAGTGCTGATAAGCAGTTTATCCGGCAATTTGTGGAAGCAAAGGGAGCTGCGGTTCTCAAACCACTGGGTAACAAAGCTGGGGAAGGAATTTTATTTTTGCAATCAAGCGATCGCAATTTTAACTCTATTGTCGAACTCAGTACCCTCCAAGGTCGAGTGCCTGTAATGGTGCAAACCTATTTACCACAGGCAAAAGAGGGAGATAAGCGAATTATCCTACTCAATGGGGAACCAATTGGTGCGCTCAATCGCCTCTCTAGCGGAACTGATTTTCGCAATAATATGGCTACTGGTGGTACAGTCGCTCAAACCGAAATTACCCCAAGAGAGCATGAAATTTGTACCCAAGTAGCCGAACGGTTACGCCAAGACGGCTTAATTTTTGTAGGTATTGATGTTATTGGTGGCTACCTAACTGAAGTTAACGTCACTAGTCCTACTGGAATTCGTGAGATTGATCGCCTAGATGGTACTCACCTTGGTCATCAGGTTATTCAATGGATTGAACAGACTTCCTTCGGACGCTTGCGTGGGTAACTCGCCCACGCAAATTACTTTAAGTAAATATATTTACTTGTACCGTGATATTAGTCTAATGAATCGCGGTGGTAGATGTAGCGTCTCTACAAGACGCTGCGCGTAGCTTGCTTCCCTGTAAGGGTGCGAAAACTCGCTATCGTCGTATCTGTAGCTGGGCAGGTATTCTTCTTTATTTCTGCCAAAAGCAAAGCTGGACATGTGAGCCAGCAGACTCCTGCCCAAGTTCATTTTATTTCTATAAAGTAGCGTTAACGAGTTTTTACCCATTAGCAAGATCGGGGATGGCAACAGATTGCTTACCCCTGCCCTTAGTAAAACCCTGGAACTAGCAGATTTTATACAGCACTCAGCCTAACCTGAGACTGCTAATTTAATCTAAAACCTCAAATCGTTCGACTGAGCGTAGCCGAAGTCCAAAATCTTTTAATTCCGTGGTGTACGTCGGTTTCTCAGGAAATCAGGTATATCTAATCCAGGTTTTTCTTTTGGTTCTGGAATTGGAGTTGGAGTTGGAGTTGGAGTTGGAGATGAGGTTGGGGGATTAACTGCGGGTTGTTGTGTTGTTGGTCGTTTCGAGGTATTAGGTGCTACTCGAACGTTAGCTACGCTTTGTTGTACCGCAGCTTGCACTTCACCTGTAAATCCGGTGGCAATTACAGTAATTCTTACCTCACCTTGGAGTCTGTCATCAATTACAGCCCCAAAAATAATATTGGCGTTGGGATCAACTACTTCATAGATTGCTTCTGCGGCTGCATTCACTTCATGCAAAGTCAGGTCAGTACCACCAGTAATATTAAAGACAACCCCTCTGGCACCTTCAATAGAACATTCTAATAATGGTGAAGAAATAGCTGCGATCGCAGCTTCTCTGGCTCTAGATTTTCCAGAGCTTACCCCAATTCCCATCAATGCCGATCCCGCATCTGCCATCACCGCTCGAACATCAGCAAAGTCAACGTTTACCAATCCGGGGATCGTGATGATATCAGAAATACCTTGCACCCCTTGACGCAGTACATCATCTGCATAACGAAAAGCTTCTTGCACAGGTGTTTGTTCGGGGATCACTTCCAGCAGTTTGTTGTTGGGGATAATGATCAGTGTATCTACTCTACTTTTTAGTCCTTGAATACCTTCTTCCGCTTGGCTGGTACGGCGGCGTCCCTCAAAGACAAATGGACGTGTGACTACACCAACAGTCAAAGCGCCCATTTCTTTTGCTACTTCTGCCACAATCGGCGCTGCACCTGTCCCAGTACCACCCCCCATACCAGCAGTGATAAATACTAAATCTGCACCCTCCAAAGCCGTAGCAATTTCGTCTCGTGATTCCTCAGCTGCCTTTTGACCAATGGCAGGATTACCACCTGCTCCTAAACCCCGTGTTAACTTCTGTCCAATTTGCAATCTACTGGGAGCGCCAGCTAAGGTAAGAGCTTGGGCATCAGTGTTAATTGACCAAAACTCTACCCCAGAGACATCAGATTCGATCATGCGGTTAACGGCATTGCCACCGCCACCGCCAACACCAATCACTTTGATGTTGGCAACCCGCCCTGGAACAATCTCGCCAATTCGGCTATTTTCCGCAGAAATCTTCTTATTATCGTGATTTTGTCCGAAGTTCAATCCAGAGTTATTAAAGGGATTGGTCGAGTTAACTGCCAGAGAGAACCCCGGCTGTCCCGTAGATTGGGAATTTTTATAGTTAAGTCCTTGGTTATTATCAAGTGTCATTGGATTTGTCAAAGGGTAGATAAACGACTTTTTCAGGTGTTATTCACCTAAGAGTCAACTTTAGTTTGACAGTGCCACAATACTAGGGCACTGTTCTTTATTGTTTTCACTACTGCCAAGCCTAACAGAATTGGCAGTAGTAAAAATTTGCTATGGGATAAGCTTTCAGGGCAGCAGATCGCACAGCCAATTCTAGAGAAGTATACCTACATTTATCTAAAAGTGATCTGTATAACTTCAACCAGACATTAATCGCTTCATTATTCTCAGCAGAGGGCAGAACTTGTAAATACACACTAGGGCGCATCTTAATCTACCTCAATAATATTGTTAATAGATTTCATCATTAGGGATAGCTGCAACTTTAGACACAAAATTTACCTTATACTTACTTATCCCTAAGGTTGAAGTAAGTAATAATTTACTTTGTCAGACTATACCTGATTAATTTGTTGTTTGGGGGGTCTTAATGGACACTTTGCTTGAGCAATAGTCTATCTTACGAGAACCCCCACTAGTGTGGTCAACAAATCAAGATTTTTCCAGAGGTTTTGTAACCCAATAGGAATTACGGCACAGAATAGTCTAAACTGATTTCCCAGAAACAATGCTTGCTTACGCAACTTTGGGCGGCTTTTCCTTTACAGATTGAAACTTCGGTCAACTGTCTTTAGAATAGAAGGCGTTTTGCACGCCATAGCCCATCATTAGATTGTCGGACATCTTGCACCCTACTATTAGATGTTAGGGGTCATAATTGAAAGTGTTTTACTCGTAATAGAGATTTTAGGATTTATCTTCTCATTTTAATTAGAAGTTAATGCCGATTTTCGTGCGTTTTGCTCGAAAACTGAAAATAATAAATATATTTATCAGCATAAAGCTTCTTAATTTACTAGGAGCTATCAATACATTAAACACCTAGTACCGCAAGGCGGAAGTCAAAAGTCACGCATTCAAAAGAATTGTATTCCAGGCTTTTGCACCATTTGAAATGGTATGTTTATTTACGCCGTGCTGTACTAGATGTTTTTAGGGGTTTTGGAAGTTAATTTTTGTTCTTTTTGGTTCATCTGTACTAATGGAAATTCGGGATTTTTTAGATCAATGTACTCTATTTGTCCGGAATTGAGTTTTGCTGCTAAATAGCGCATTTGAGCGAGTACTTTAATTTGTTCAGACAGATGGGAACCTGGAACGCCAAGATGCACATTTCCTAGTTCTGTTTTCAAAATTAAATTCGCTGGATTTTGGCAATCAATTTCCATCACTTTTACGGGACTTTGGCTTAGAGCTTGATGAAGTTGAGTCCAGTAGAGACAGTATTGTTTGGGCAATCCAATTACTCGGAGATTGGGTAATTTCCTAGTGGGATTGAGTGATGTGTATTTTTCTAAAGGCATCCAGGCTCCGCTTGCATCTAGTAAGCCGATTGTGACTTTTTTGTTGCCAGTACCTTGATTTTGCCCACTTGGTGTTTGAGTTACGGCTACAGGGACTCGTTCTTGGATTTCGATGTTTAATCCAGGGGGAAACAAGCGGCGTCTAACGATCGCTTGGGCAATAGTTGGTTGTTTCTTCAAAGAGTTGGCGATCGCTGTCGGTTCAATCCGCCACAAAGATTGGGGGTAAGATAGCACCAACAGTGATTGAGTAGTCTCATCCGACAGTAACTGATTGCCTGATTTCATCACTATTTGTTTGGGAGTTTTTAGCACCCACACTGGTTGGACTGCCACCCACAGCAATCCACTCGCAAAACCAGTAATGGCAAAAGTTCGCCAAATAGCTTGAATAATTCTCATTTGCCTCTGCCGACGTAATTTCTTACGACGCTGCGCTAGATTCGTGCGGGAAACTGATATTATGCCAGCCATTCAAACCCCTTTCTGGTTACAATCCAAATTCCTTGATGCGCTTGTATCATTATTAATCTTCAGTAAACACTGTCGGCATCTGTTAGCCGCTCTCCTCAAGACTTTTTTTATTTTTAGTAACACTTTACAGTAACTACACAAGGAACGTGGCGCTAGTCATCCTTCCTATTAAGGTTTCCGGTGTCCATTCTTAACTTACTGTTGTCTTTTTGACAAGGGATCGTCAAATCTTTTTTCTCTTTAGATATTTCTGATTTTGTTTTCTTGACAAATAGAATATTAAATGATATTTAAGTCTCCCTGAATCTCTGTATAGCTTGCTATAATTCATACCAGTCCTGATCATTAGCTATACAAATTGGGAACAATACGATGTAGTAGCTTTTGTTACTGACTAATTCAGCCATCAAGGTTTGTGCCAGGTCAAACAAAAGCTACAGATTGTCAAAACCTCAATAGCAGGTGTAAAAAGGACAGACATGCTTAAGGTTATTAGGGTCAACTAAATCTCTACCATACTACTGGCAGTGATCTGTAACAAGTGCTGTCTTTTGCAAGATACTACCAACTTGCGAAGTAATTGTCTGCTTACATCCAGGTTAGAGATTTTTTGTATAAAACCCATATTCCGCACTTCGCTTTGTAGCACGATAATGTTACAGTTGGGC
>JAHCSU010000345.1 GCA_023522315.1 Nostoc sp. CCCryo 231-06 | reverse complement strand
ACCGTGCTTACATCCCCGCCCACAAGGGGACGGGGTTTTACACACGTTCTATAAACTTCTCTTTAAATTCATTTATGGGAATTTTTTGTTTTGAATTCCCCCGTAGGAGGTTGAATCTATCGACTGTTTGATCTGACAATGGGATTTTCTACAGATTCTCGATACCCTTGGACTTGTTCTGTGTAACCAATTGGCAGAACAGCTTCAACGTTTTCATGGGGACGAGCAATAATTACCCAGGATTCAAGTGTACCGCCATAAACATTTTCTGCGGCTTCAATACCGGCAGCCATAGCGGCTTTTACTTCAGAAACATCGCCACGAATATTAACTGTAAAACGAGCGCTACCCACTCTGATATAACCAACGAGGGTGACTCGACCAGCTTTTACCATAGCATCTGCTGCTGCTAGCACCGCAGGGAAACCTTTCGTTTCAAGTGCTCCAACTGCCTGTAATGACATTATTAATCTCCTGTATGAATAAACGATATGGGGACTACCAGTTAATTGTACGAAGCTTCGCTACAGATTTTAATAGCAAAATTGCTTAGAACATGCGGAATGGTTCTGATTCTTCAGTGAAATGGATTGGTAATATGGTTTCCACATTTTCTGGGGGATTGGGAACGATGTAGTAGGTAATTACTGTACCAACCTTGACTTGCTCCCCAGCTACGATTCCGGCTTCAACAGCTCTATTTACTTCAGAAACGTGTCCCCGGACAGCGACTAACAAACGAGCGCTTTCTGCTTGACCATAATACACAATTGTGACTGCGGCAGCTTTGACCATTGCATCTGCTGCTGCTAAGACACTAGGAAAACCTAAAGTTTCAATTACGCCAACGGCCATTGGCATGGCATTAGCTCCTGGATTAAGGGATAGGCGATTTTAATTGTACGTGGCTTTAGTCCCAATTTTGACATTTTGCTAAACTTTCTTTGATGCCATAATTTTTGGGGGAGTGGGGAGAGACGCGATTAATCGCGTCTGTACAATTGGGAGTTGGGAGTTGGGAGTTGGGAGTTGGGAGTTGGGAGTTGGGAGTTGGGA
>JAHCSU010000344.1 GCA_023522315.1 Nostoc sp. CCCryo 231-06 | reverse complement strand
TAACTCCTAACTCCTAACTCCTAACTCCTAACTCCTAACTCCTAACTCCTAACTATTTCTGCGGCCAGCGCCAGTTATAGCGATTCCATTCGTAGATGCCTTGAATTTCATACTCAGCGCCGTTGAAGAAGCGGACAACGCAGTTAGTAGAGTTATCATCACCGTTGCTAATTTCCTCGACCTTGATCACCATACAGGGAAACCATTCGCGCTTACAAGGGCCATCTTCTTGCACCCATTCCCATAATGCATTGGAAACTTCAATGCGATCGCCTATTCTTAGCTTTAGTGCATCCTCAAAATAAGAATACTTATCAAAATGATATGATTCAACACGATTCAGCCACTGCAAACCATAGCGTTGCCGAATAAATTGTACTGTTCCAGAGTCATTTTCCAGTAGCCAGTCGTTGAGTAATTGCACTTTCCAAGTGCGGTTGCGTTGTTCTTCATCCTTAACGAATTGTAAAAATGTTTCTAACTCCTCTGGGTTAAGTTCGTCTAAGGGATTAGCAATAGCTGATGCTCTAGAGGTAGAATTTCCCTGAATTTGCTCGACGACTTGCAGTAATATCTCTTTCTGCGTGTCAGTGAGAGGACAGCTTGCTGCATCACAATCATTAAAGGCTGCGAGCATAGATGCTTCAATCTCATCTGGAGTCATAAGTTAATAGCAATTGAGGGTTATTTCCCTAATTATTACAAAGGTTAAATTAAAGTCTTCAATCTCTTGTAGTTAAATTCAGGTAAGCTGAGGTTATAAGTTACATATTGTAAGATTAAGCCACGGAGTCTTTTATGCGCTTGCGCTCACTCACGGTTGTTTTTATTTCCTGTCTCATCACCTTTCTATCGTGGGTGAGTATTCCCCCTGCTGTAGCATTGACACAGATTAAATTATTTGATGTTACCTATAAAGATTGTCCACCAGAACTAGCACAAGGGGCTGTTATCAGTAGTGGTAGCGCGGCTGCTAATTGTTTTCTTGTCATTGGCAAAGCAGAAAATGGCACTTACAAAACAGTCTACGACGCAGATATTTTTGGACGCATCTATGATGCCAACAATGACTCAGTAATGCAAAACCGCACTCGCTTAGGTTCTATTGCTGAGGTGCCACCAGGCATTAGCGATTTTGAATTGAGAATTTCTGTACCCGCAAATCAACCTACTCCCTTGAAGCTGAAGCAGTTTAAAGCAGCCGGATTTAGCGGCCAAGTGCGTAAATAATATAAACTAAACAACAAGCGCAGACTTCTTATCCTCCTCTGCGTTCCTCTGCGCTTCCCTTAGCGTCCCTCTGCGTTAAAAAACAATCTCCTCCCTCATCCTCTCTTCCAGCACATCCAATAACCCATCCACATCCTTCCCAACTTCTTCAAAACAAATCGGTGGTGCTGGTTCCGGTGCAAACTGAATTAACTTAATTTCTCCCTTCCCAATCCCAATCATCACAACTTCCACTTCCGGCTTGTGATTCTCAACAATTCCCAAAATTTCCTGAAGCCGATTCTCAACTTGAATATTTAACTTCTCTATCTGCTCTTTCGGACAATAAACAAAATGTGGTGTTGGTTGCAAATCAATACCAACAGTGCCTTGAGTGTCACCATTTGCTAACCACAATCCCCAAAACAGCGCCGCCAATTCCTGCTGATTTGCTTTAACAAACTTATCCAACTGGCGACGCCACTTGTTATCACCTGATTCTGGTTGACTATTACCAAAAAACATAAATAATTCGTAATGAAGACACAAAACTTTGCGCGAAAGTTATCTCAAACCTGACTGTACACGCCAGAGACTAGAATAAATTCCATCTTTCTCCAGCAATTGCTCATGGGTTCCCGACTCTACTAATTTCCCATGTTCCATGACATAAATGCAATCAGCATTGCGGATGGTGGAAAGACGATGAGCGATCGCAATTGTAGTTCTATCTACTGTAATCCGTTCGAGCGATCGTTGGATTGCTGCTTCTGTCTCATTATCCACTGCTGAGGTAGCCTCATCTAAAATCAGAATGGGGGGATTCTTCAAGACTGCACGGGCGATCGCAATCCGTTGTCTTTGTCCACCAGATAACTTTTGTCCTCTTTCCCCCACAATTGTCTCATAACCTTGGGGCAATTCAATAATAAATTCGTGTGCCTCGCCTACCTTCGCTGCCGTGATAATTTCTTGCTCAGTAGTCTCAAAGCTACCATAAGCAATATTCTCCGCTACAGTGCCATGAAATAGAAAGACATCTTGACTCACCAAACCAATGCAACGGCGTAAATCTTGCAAATTCAAACTTTGCAAATCAATGCCATCAATAGTAATGCTTCCCGTTTGCACCTCGTATAACCGCAACAAAAGTTTAACTAAAGTGCTTTTACCAGAACCTGTTGAACCGACAATTGCGATGGTTTTCCCCGCCGGAATATCCAAAGACAGATTTTTAATTACTGGAAATCTATCTTTATAGGCAAAATAAACATTTTTAAATTGCACTTCACCCCGCACTTCATTTACAGGTAACGATACATCACCTGTATGAATAGCAATAGGAGTATCCAACAAATTCATGACTCGATTAGTAGAAGCCATTGCTCGTTGATATTGATCAAATGTTTCGCCTAATCTAGTTAAAGGCCACAGCAATCGCTGGATTAAAAACACTAATACGCTGTAAGTACCTACAGACATTTTTCCAGAAACTGCTGCCATGCCGCCATATAAAAGTAATGCTGTGAAACCTACCAAAATCAGCATCCGAATTAACGGGACAAAAGCAGCAGAAAGAGTAATTGCTTTAGAGTTACTCCGGCGATAAGCTTCACTATCTAATTCCAGGCGAGAGGCTTCATAAGTTTCAGCAGTGAAACTTTTAATAGTAGTTATTCCGCTAATATTGTTTGACAAACGCGAATTGAGGAAACCTACCTTTTCGCGGACTTCGGCGTAACGAGGTGCAAGTAGTCCTTGATAAGCAAAGGAACCCCAGAGGATAAATGGCATCGGTGATAAAGCCATCCACGCTACACTAGGAGCCAAAATAAAGAAAGCAGCGCCAATAATTAGAACAGTTGCAGAAACTTGAATAATATCATTCGCTCCTGCATCTAAAAATCGCTCTAATTGGTTAATATCATCACTGAGGATAGACATTAAACCGCCAGTGCTGCGTTCTTCAAAATAAGCCAATTCCAACTCCTGCAAATGTTTGTATGCATCCAAACGCAAGTCATGCTGAATATTCTGAGCCAAATTCCGCCAAAGTCGAGCGTAGGCGTACTCAAAAATAGATTCTAATATCCAAATGATGACAGTCAGGACGGAAATAATCAAAAATTGTTGAAAGACATCGCGTACCCCTAACTGGGCAATTATGGAATCCTGCTGCTTGACTACCACATCCACCGCGACGCCAATTAAGCCGGGTGGTGCCAAGTCGAAGAATTTATTGAGGGTAGAATATGTAGTCGCCAGCCAAATTTGTTTACGATACTGGTGTCCATACTCAAGCAATCGCTGGAGAGGATGCGTTGAATGTTTACGCCTTCTTGATGCCCGATGAGATTTTAATACAGTAGCCACGGCTTTTTGCGGTTTCGTGCAACTGATATTACCACGGAAAAAAGTTCTGAGTCTTGAGTCTAAAGATGGGCGATTACCTACGGTACGCTACGCGATCGCAATTATAGTTCTATCTACTGTAATTTCTTCGAGCGATCGCTAGATTGCCGCCTATGTCTAATTATTTATCCACCGCCGAAATAGCTTCATCTAAAACCCAAGTGGGGGGATTCTTCAAGACTCCACGCTATAAGTTAATCACAATATAATTTTGACTTTTTTGCGAGATGTCTATAATGAAGGAGTTTTTACCCGCATATCATATCACATCTATGTATGCATCAAAAAATTGTGTATAAGAGTTAAAACTGAATATGGCAATATCTGATATCCTAGAAGAACCACAGCTTTTGCGTCTGCGTCGCTTGTTTAGTGGACTCCGTGGCGATTTGACGGGAGGGCTAACAGCAGCAGTGGTAGCCTTGCCTTTAGCTTTAGCCTTTGCGGTAGCGAGTGGAGTAGAACCAAAGGCGGGACTTTATACCGCTATTGTGGCGGGAATTGTAGCGGCAATCTTTGGCGGTTCGCCAGTACAAATTACAGGGCCGACAGGGGCAATGGCTGTAGTATTGGTGGGAATTGTTGCCAAGTACGGCATTGAGAAAGTTTGGATTGCTGGGGTGATGGCTGGGATTATCCAGATTGCCTTAGGGGTTGCCAAACTTGGACAGCTAGTGAAGTTTATTCCCTATCCAGTGACGGCAGGTTTTACTAATGGTATTGCCGTAATTATATTTTGTGGTCAATTAAATAATTTCTTTGGTTTACAACTACCGCGCAGTGAACATTTTGCACCGGGACTTTGGCAAAGTGTAACTCATGTAGAAGCTCTAAATTGGGCTGCTGTTGGGTTGGCAATAGTGGTGATTGCAACTACGGTTTTCTGGCCCAGGATAAATACGATAATACCGGGTTCATTAGTGGGGTTAGTGTTGGCAACGGGGATAGCTGCTTATTTTCATCTGGATGTACCGACAATTGGCAACATTCCGCAATCTTTACCGATGCCCCAAGGTATTCCCCACTGGAATGATTTTAGTGTGATTCGAGAACTGATTAATCCGGCTTTGGCTTTGGCTGCACTGGGAAGTATTGAATCGTTGCTGTCGGCGGTGGTGGCTGATGGGATGACAGTGAGCGAAAAACACAATAGCGATCGCGAATTAATTGGTCAAGGATTAGCAAATATTATTATCCCATTTTTTGGCGGTATTCCCGCAACAGGTGCGATCGCTCGGACTGTTGTCAATGTCCGTTCGGGCGGCAAAACCCGACTATCTGGAGTAATTCACGGTGTTGCCTTAGCGATTATCGTTTTAACTTTAGCACCCCTAGCAGCACAGATTCCTTTAGCAGCACTTGCTGGGATTTTGATGGTGGTTAGCGTGCGGATGGTTGAGTGGGAAGCCATTGGTTTATTAATGCGTGCTACCTACTCCGACTTTGCAGTGATGATTCTCACTTGGCTAGTAACAATCTTGTTTGACTTAGTTCTCGCTGTAGAAGTGGGATTGATTGCAGCTGGAGCATTATTCATCAAACGGATGAGCGATTTAAGCCTAGTTAAAATACCTGAAACCGAAGTATTTCCCCCTGGTACTCCTCTGGAATTAGGTAAAGAAATTGCGGTTTATCGCGTAGATGGCCCCGTATTTTTTGGTGCTGCTGAACGATTTGCTACCTTCCTCCGCGATGAACCGGAAGTAAAATATTTAATTCTCCGGTTACGCTTTGTGCCAAATATGGACACAACTGGGTTAGTAGCTTTAGAGGATATTTACCACGACTTGGAACGCCACAATTGCCGCTTAATTCTCACAGGTTTACAACCCGAAGTTCAACAACTATTAGAACGAACCGGATTGTTAAAAACAATTGGGTTATCAAATTGTTTTGAAACAACGACAGATGCGATTTACTCTATCTCTCCTCAGATTCGAGAATGTTCTCAGCCTGTAGCGGCTGCTTTGAAAACAAAAGAATTGATGGAATTAAATGAATGACAATTATGAGCATTATCGTCTTCGGTAGCATAAATATAGACTTAGTAGCAACAGCACCCCGCCTACCAGTCGCCGGAGAAACGTTATTAGGAGAAGAGTTTTTTAAAGTTTCGGGAGGTAAAGGAGCCAATCAAGCCGTAGCATTAGCAAAATTGGGAATTCCTACTCAAATGGTGGGGCGTGTAGGTGCAGATGATTTTGGTGTGGAACTTGTCAACAATTTACAAGCATCTGGTGTGCAGATTGACAATATTTTCGTGGATGAGACTGTTAGTTCTGGAGTCGCCATCATCGCCGTAAATCATGCTGGTGAAAATCAAATTATTGTAATTCCTGGCGCAAATGGGTGTGTCAATCAAAAAGATGTAGAACGATTGTCCCAGTTATTACCAGAAGCGACAGCAGTGCTTTTACAATTAGAAATTCCGATTACTGCCGTGATTGCAGCCGCTAAAGCCGCAAGAAAAAGCAAAATCAGGGTAATTCTCGATCCAGCACCCGCACAATCTGATTTCCCAGATGAACTTTACCCGTTAGTGGACATTATTACACCCAATGAAGTTGAAGCAGCGCAGTTAGTGGGTTTTACTGTGGATGGAGAAGAACTTGCAGCCAAAGCAGCTGGAGTTTTATTACAACGGGGTGTAAAATGTGCGATCGTTAAACTGGGTGCTAAAGGTGTTTTTTGTGCCACTGCTGAGGAAAAGTTTTTTGTACCCGCGTTTCCAGTTCATGCAGTTGACACAGTAGCTGCTGGCGATGCTTTTAACGGTGGCTTGACTGCGGCACTTTTTGAAGGACTTTCTTTACAACAAGCAGTTATTTGGGGTGCAGCCGCCGGTGCTTTAGCTACGACAAAACCAGGCGCACAAACTTCGCTACCGGATAGGTTTACATTTGATGCATTTTTTAGAGAAAGGGCAATCACATTCACGCACTGATTGAATATTCCCCCAAGCTGTCTATGTCTCAAATGGTGAACGCATTAAAAGGCGTATCAAGTCGCCGATACGGGCAATCTGGGTATAAAAAGCCTCACCAAGAAGCGTTGTGGAGTCCTAGCTATTTCGCTATCTCCGTAGGAGGTGCGCCCCTATAAGTGCTAAAACAGTACATTAAAAATCAAGAAAAGCCGTCCTTTATGACGGGGCTTGAATCCCATTAATTTCGGTCAATCAATTAATAATAAACGTGTACCAATCAATGCCAATAAAAAGCCCTCAAGGCAAGAGGAGGGCTTGGCATTTTTTTGCTAGATATCAGCTCAATCTCTTCTACTCACGAGCAAGCGTAATCTGAGCAGCGTTAAAGTCTTGTAGCTGAGTCATGTTTCCACTTTTCTTATCTATGCTATACACAGCATTAGGTGTCTCATACCTCATAGCTCCAAATGCTAGGAGTTGACCTGTTCCAGAGCAAACCAAGCTTTGTAAGCCATTATTCCATGCTTTACCATTAAGTTTCAATTGTGCCAGTCTGATCGGGTTTTTTTGATTTGAGTCTAGCTGCACCAAAGTTGTATCGCCATTTAATCCAACTAAAGAGGTATAGAGTTTTCCATCCGGGCACTGAGCTAGATTGCTGGCTCGTTCATCGTTCGGGAATCTAATCTTACTAATAGAACTGATCTCTCCTGTTTGAAGGTTAATATCTACTAATGTGATCGGTGGTGTACCGTTCTTTTTACCTACTAGACCGATGAGTCGCCCATCAATAGTGCCTAGCAAGCTCCCAAGTTGTTGATTCTGTTTAAGTCCTGAGATTATCAAAGTTTTTACAGGCGTACCCAAAAATGTAATGCGAGTAGATGTCGCCTGTTTCTTACCAGTGGTAACAGGAGTAGCAGCTAGGACAAGTGTGCCATCGCTTAAAGAAGTAAAGCCACTCAATGTCTCATTAGTCTCTACTAAAGGTGTAACCTGATTGGAAGCCTCATTGGGAACTGTGCCATTTCCTAAAGAACCGAGGTTACTCAATATCTCATCAACTTTTCCTAAAGCTGTACCGAGCTGGGCAATTGTGCCATCGCTTAAAACAGCGAAGCTACTCAATGTCTCATTAGACTGTACTAAAGCTGTACCGCGCTCGGCAAGTATTTGAGTAACTACTGGACTTAGAAGCTGAACCTTTCCTGTATTTAAGGATTGCAAAATAAAGGAGTCCAAAACAAGTCCTAGCCCTACAGGCTTAATATTTGTGGGTACAATGTTTGCGGTAATGCTATTTAATTCAGTGGTATCTACCTCTGGAATAACCGTTTGGTCAGTACTGATGATAGAGCCAGAACCTATACCGACAATTTTGAAACTTGGTGTTTGCGCCAAAGTTTTGTTGCTTACATAACTAAGCCCAGATACTATAGTTCCACCAAGTACCAACTGGCCAAAGTGCCTACGTGATAGCTTGTAATTCATATTTCCACTCCTAGAATTGATGACTTTTATTAAGTAGCACTGTATTAAACCTCTTGCATAAATCAAAAATAAAGAACCCTACCCCGCATTTGAGTAAAGCAAACGCTTCTCTCCCGAAGAGCGGGGAGCGTTTGGGGGTGGGGTGTTAAGGACTTTTGCAAGAGGTCTATTGAACATAAACGGGTAAGGCTATGATATTCGCGTCCAGGTTGCTACTGAGGGTGTTTCATTGTTGTCACTAATAAAAAGCATGTACCAGCCTGGTACTGCTATGTTTCGATTGGTTGCTAGCGTGACATTGAGAGAATTAGCGTTTTTAGAATTAATCCGCACATCCACTAACCTTTGTTCTGTATCGCAGGAATGAGTGGTTGCCATTGGTCTAATCAGGCTAACCCATTTAATATTCGCAGCCTGGGGTGTCTGAATTGTAAATTGCTGTCCGTAGGTCAATACTTCAGGAGCGCTCTGAATAATTGGGCGCGATCGCGACATATACGCAGGACTGTAGATTTCTAATCGCAGTTCATCGATCCTCCGGTTAGGATTCCCCCCTGCTGTGACTACCCTACCATCTGGTAGGAGCAAGGCCACTGAGTGATATACACGGGGGACATTTTGTTTAGCTACTACTGTCCAGGTATTTGTAGCTGGATTGTAGATTTCTGCTGGCAGCATTGATTGTGCTGTGTCCTCACTCATTTTGCTACCATTGCAAACAAACACTGTGCGATCGGGCAACAAAACTGCGCTGTGATGCATCCGAGCATAGTTTAGAGGCTTTGCTGCGACATAAGTTGGGTTAGTAGCTCTTAAATCTACAATATTGACCCTGTTTGTTGCCGTTTTACCACTACCCCCACCGATAATCATCACTTTTTGGTCTTGTGCAGGTGGTAAAAGCACACTGGTAGCTTGATTTCCGAAAGCAGAGTCTTGCAGCCCTGGCACCACTTTTTCTGTAATGGATTCTGTAAATGTCTCTGGCAGGGTTAGTATAGTTGGCGCTATTCCAATGTTGCCGCCCATCTGGGCACCTGAATAAAAAATTTTTCCACCATTGAGTAGAAACAGATGTAAGTATGGCGCGTAGGGAAGAGTTGTTGGAAAAGCGTTCCAACCATTTGGAAAGAAATATGAATAAATTTCTGGTTGTCTGTTGAGCTTGCCATCTTTATCCGGCCCAGATATTGCAAAGACTCGACCGCTGCCTAGTGTTACCAAAGTAGGATACCAGCGACCATTATTCATTGGTGGTATCTTGAACCATTTCTCGCCAATAGGATCAAATATCAGAGCAGAGGGTGAACCATAAAATGGGTCATAACGCAAAGTTCCACCCGCAACTAATAACCCACCATCAGGGCGGAAGGAGTGACCAGCGCAAAAAAGATCAATGGGCTGATTATTACTATCCAATGGAGCCTTTTGACTGGTAAAGGTTCCTTTGCTCACATCCCAAACCACACTGTCATAGGGAGTATTTAACCGACTGGGATCATTACCTGAACCGCAGAAAAAGAATACTTTACCAGTACGAAGTAAAGCGGCATGTATAGGCAGGATTGGAGCACTATACGGCAATACTTGCCATTTGTCTGTGGTAGTAGCCTGAGCGATGAAAGTCCCTAAATCCGTTTCCTCTAAAAGGTTAGGGTTGTTATGAGATTGAGTCACTTTATTTACAATTATTCCTACGTAGGTTTTGTGTTTTTGTTCTTTGTTTCAGTCGCTTATTCCTAAAATTATATCTATACTTTGTGGGCTTATCTAATGTTAAGATGTGATGTTTTTTATAACAAGATTAGATAAATACCGTTTTTTCATTAGTAATTACGCTGTCAATTTTAGCTGCTATCGAGTATCTAATTAAGCCTTGCACTGTGTTTTTTCGGAAATGATGAACTATGCTTTTAAATATGACGTGTATACCTTTCAGAGCTTGGGATTGGGCATCACTGGCTAAAAAATTATGTTTGTGATATTCAATTTATGACTAGTTTTAAACACTCAGATGTCGCGCATTTAATTTGCACAACTAGGGCGGCGAAATGCCCACCCCACAAGAGATTTTTTTTTGAAGATGCAAATTAAGTTTATTATTTATTGAAAGAAAAATAATAAACTTAAATTTCAATTACAGGTATAATACAATACAGAATACACAATTGAAAGAATTAAGAGGATCGGGACATCCCCCATCAGTCCTTTTGCTAAATAAATTGGCAATTTATTACAGCAGACGGACAAATTAAGCTGGGGAAAGTAAGTAGGTTTTTTAGGAAGCAATGCTTAGACTCAGTTTTAGATGTGACGATCGCTTTTGGCTGCGAGCGCAAATTTGAGACGATTAGCTATGATACAAAATATCGGCAAAGCGTAGTAAACTAAAGTAGTAAAGCTCAGAGTGGGTTGTAAAAATCGAAACCTACTTAGTAGAAACAGTGGTAACGTCAATCGCTCCCAAAGCAAGATTGTCACCATGAGCAACTCAACTCCAATGAATGACGAGAAAAATGTTCCCAAGAAAAAAGGCAGGACACTCCCTCCCAAGCTGATCATCTGGCTGGGAAAGTTTGTCTGGACGAGTATGTGGCAGATCATGATGTCAAAGCTTGCTCCTAGCAATCAGTCGGGAGCTTATATTCGTCCTAATAGCCAGTTTCGGAAGTTCATTGGCACAAAAAAAGGAAATCCCCACCCACCAGCAACGGGGCGCTACAAACTCTATGTTGGGCTGGGCTGTCCTTGGGCGCACCGAACCCTAGTTGTGCGATCGCTCAAAAAACTCGAAGCGGTAATATCAGTATGTATCGTCTCTCCTTCTCCCATTGAAGGCGGTTGGATATTCAACGAGGAAGAAGAAGGTTGTCGCACACTGGCTGAATTTTATCAGCTGGCAGAACCTGGTTACAGTGGACGCTCTACAGTTCCAATTTTATGGGATAACCAAACAAAAACTATTGTCAACAATGAGAGTTCAGAGATTATCGTCATGCTGAACTCTGAGTTTAACGAGTTCGCCAACGATCCCACACTGGATCTTTATCCAGAAGCACTCAAAGAAAAAATTGACTGGTGGAATGAGAAGATTTATCACGCGGTAAATAACGGTGTGTATCGTTGCGGCTTTGCCCAAAGCCAAGAAGCATACAATCAAGCGTGTAATGAACTGTTCGCAACTCTCGATGAGATTGACATTGCATTGCAGGCTAGTCGATATCTATGCGGGGACAATCTCACGCTAGCAGATGTCCGTCTATTCACGACGTTATTTCGGTTTGATAGTGCCTACTATGGGTTGTTTAAGTGCAATAGGCAACGAATTCGAGACTATCAGAACCTGGGAGCTTACTTACGTGATTTATATCAGCTTCCAGGTGTAGCTGACACCTGCGATGTAGAGAGTGTGAAGCGGGACTACTACGGGAACCTATTCCCCCTCAACCCAGGCGGGATAATTCCCGATGGCCCTGATATGTCTTATCTTGATGAACCATCTGGGCGCGATCGCATTGGCAAAGTGAATCCTTGATAAGGTAAATTGAAAATTGATACCTCGATAGCTGCATTCTGGAGTTGATGAATCGTGAACCAGATTAATCGAGTTGCAATTGTCGGTGGAACTCATGGCAATGAGTTTACTGGAGCCTACCTGATCCAAAAATTTGCCCAGTTTCCCGGCTTGATTACTAGACAAAGTTTTGAGACAGTCACTCTGTTAGCAAATCCTAACGCTTTTGCGGCGGGGAGGCGATATGTAGAGAAAGATTTAAATCGTTGTTTTCTCAAGCAAGATTTACAAGATCCGACTCTGAGCAGTTACGAAGAATTGCAAGCTAAATCAATCCAGGATACCCTAGCATCAAACAAAGATAAACAAGCAGATTTTATATTAGACTTGCACAGCAGTACAGCTAATATGGATCTGACAATTATTTTGGTAAACAGTCATCCCTTAAACTTAAAATTGGCTGCTTATCTGAGCCAGATTAATCCTTTAGTTAGGATTTATCGCTGCTCTTTTAAATCAATTGAAGAAAACCCATTTGTAAATTCTCTGTGCGAATTAGGCTTTGCGATCGAGGTTGGCCCTATTGCCCAAGGACTCTTAAATGCGGCGCTGTTTCAACAAACAGAGGAACTTGTTTATGCGATTCTCGACTATCTAGAACGGTTTAACCAGGGTGGAATTCTATCAACTAACGAAACATTGATTCTGTACGAACATTTATCAGTTGTGGGCTATCCAAAACAAGAGGATGGTACAATATTTGGGATGATTCATCCACAGCTTCAGGACAAGGATTATCAAGCCTTAAACCCAGGAGATCCAATTTTTATAACCTTTGATGATAAAATAATTTTTTATGAGGGAACATCTACGGTTTGGCCAATTTTTATTAATGAGGCAGCTTATTACGAAAAGGGAATTGCAATGTGTTTTACCCAGAGGCAGCAAATAAATATATAGGATGTGTAAAAATTTTTTGTACAATCGCTTTTTATTGGAAATGATGATATAAATTGAGCATCCAAATCATTAATTACTTCTATATTTAATGCGATGTCTGCGACGGGTGGTTCCTGAGCGCAGCCGAAGGGCTACGCCTACGCTAAAACTTACTTATACGTTGAAATGTGTCTTAATTATGATATATTGATGACCAGCAATTATATATCAGGGTAAAAAGTTGTCCGAAAGGCTGATTAAGTCGAGATTAAAGGAGCGCTAAAAACCCATTATCTAACTTCATCGGGAATATCTTTTAGACAAGCAGAATTTGTTTATAGCGGTTCCCATTCACATGCGGTACAACATTATATTGCCAAGTGTAAGGGCACGGCAGTGCCGTGCCCCTACGGGTGTACCTCACGTAAACGAG
>JAHCSU010000343.1 GCA_023522315.1 Nostoc sp. CCCryo 231-06 | reverse complement strand
GGGTGGTTGCGATCGCCCCAGTTGGGTGCAGCCATAACTGCATACGCCGTGTTGCAGATCGCCTATAATCTGCGACTCAAACGGATGGTGATTTTGGATGTTGGGGCGATCGCTACCGGATTTGTCCTACGAGCATACGCTGGTGCTGCTGCTACTGGCATTGTTTTATCTAGTTGGTTTTTAATCTGCACTGCAATGCTGGCGCTATTCTTGGGTATTGAAAAGCGCAAAGCAGAACTACGGTTAGCACAAATTAAAGGCAACAAGCCTCGTTCTGTCCTCAAATACTATTCCTTGCCCCTACTGGCTCGCATGGAAAATGTCGTCACTACTTGTACGGTTGTCACCTATACTCTTTGGAGTGCAGGCCCTTACTTGCATGGGGCACGCACCTCTTGGATGCTACTCACTTTGCCGTTTGTTTTGTATGGAATTTTTCGCTATCAACTGCTGAGTGATCCTCAGGAAATTACCAGTTACAGTGACGACACTATTGATCACGGTGGACGCAGTGAAAGACCGGAAGAAGTTTTATTGAAAGATTTACCCATCCTATTAACTGTTATTGGTTGGGTAAGCACTTGCTTTGTGGTTCTCTTGCTCAAACATCAAGGGCTGATCGAATAAATCTAGTAAATGGGTTAATAGAAGAGTTTTCGGCAAGGGAATTTGTGGATGAAAAATTTCAAAGATTTTTTGATGAAGTGGCGTAAATTAGGTTTTAAAGAGAAACGCCATAAGCTTCCACGACATGTGCATACACTAGCTCAGATAGAAATTGACAAAATTAAGATTTGCGGCGTTAAAGGAATTATTCTCGATTTAGATAACACAATTGTTTCGGAAGATGACCGCTACTTATCTCCTT
>JAHCSU010000342.1 GCA_023522315.1 Nostoc sp. CCCryo 231-06 | reverse complement strand
CTAACTCCTAACTCCTAACTCCTAACTCCTAACTCCTAACTCCTAACTCCTAACTAAATATAAATATGTCTCGTTCTAAAGCTTTACAGTATTACATTGTTTCCCGGTTGCTGCTTGCGCCACTTCAGCTATTAACGATCATCACTATTGTATTTCTCTTGCTAAGAGCAACACCAGGAGATCCAGCAGATGCAATTCTCGGCGGACGTGCGCCAGAAGCGGCTAAAGAAGAATTGCGAAAACAACTAGGTTTAAACTTTCCTTTGTGGCTACAGTACCTCAATTATTTGGGAAGCATACTACGTTTTGATCTGGGAACGTCTTTAATGAGTCGAGGACAGAATGTTTGGGACATAATTGGACAATATTTCCCAGCGACGGTGGAGTTAGCAGTATGTAGTATGGCGGTTGCACTCATCGTTGGAATTGCGGTTGGGACTCTTTCCGCTTCTCGTCCTGGGACATATTTTGATGTTGGTGGGCGCTTATTTGGTATCATCACCTACGCACTACCTATGTTTTGGGCGGGAATGCTTTTGCAGTTAATTTTCTCAGTCCAACTGGGTTGGTTTCCCAATTCCAACCGCTTTCCGCCTAATCTTCCGGCTCCCGCTACTGTCACTGGATTGTATACAATTGATAGCTTACTCGGTGGAAATTTCATTCAGTTTTTCACATCTTTGCACCATCTTGCCTTACCGAGTCTCACACTAGGAATTTTGCTCAGTGGGATTTTTGAGCGAATTGTGCGAGTGAATTTAAAGCAAACCTTACAAGCAGATTATGTAGAAGCCGCTAGAGCCAGAGGTATTGGTGAAAATAAGATTTTAGCCTCCCATGCCTTAAAAAATGCGTTAATTCCGGTAATTACAGTCTTGGGATTAACCTTTGCTTCTCTATTAGGTGGGGCGATTTTGACAGAGGTGACATTTTCTTGGCCTGGGTTAGCGAATCGACTGTATCAAGCGATCGCTGATCGCGATTATCCCACAGTCCAGGGAGTGCTAGTATTTTTTGGTGCGATCGTTGTGAGTGCAAGCATTTTAATTGATATTTTAAATGCTTATGTAGATCCGCGAATTCGGTACTAAGCTGTTTAACATTTTGCTAATTTTCTTGAGAAATACCACTGGCTAAAATACCAAGAATTTTATTCACATCTTTGAGATAATATTCGCTTAAATCAATGGTCAATGTTTGTTCTTCTAGTTTGAGGAATTGCCAAATACTGCCCGTTGTGACTGCTCCGTAAACTGTTTTAATCTCAGTCGCAGCTTGCTGATTAAAAATTTGGGCTGCTACCATTTCTGCTGCACACTGACCCAAGCCTGCGTTAATATTTTCTTTTTTAGCTTCTACAACTGTAATTACTGGTGCTGTCAAAATTAGAATTTCTGGAGATTTGGTAATAATAAAATCGCAAGTGCCGTTTAATCCTTTGCTATTATCGACAGTGAAATCTACCCCAGAAAACAAACCAATTTGTTCGCGCAATTGTCGGCGTAAATCAACTAAAATTGGAGCAATAATTAACTCAGAACGAGCTTTTTCACTATTACTACCTAAAGCGATCTCCAGATTATAATTGAGTGTTTCTGTAAGTAAATTACTCGCTGTTAATTCAGGAACAGCAGCGAAAATATCACGTTTTTCTAATGTAGTTAAACTAAACTCTTGTTTTGCTTTAGCTAAACTAAACTCGCTGTAGGCCATAGAACTAGCACTCCGTTTAGTTTCTGGTTGGAGAATACACACCCAATGCACAAAAGCTTGATTCAGAGCATTGGTAACAAATTAAGGTTATTCTAGCACTGCGACTTTGGCTTGTTTGAGAATCTCTGAGCCTCCTCAAACACTGAATCAATTTTTTACTGGGAGATTTTACACTCTCAGATTGCGGAGAATTTGTTTCAGCTGATTTTAGTTGTTTAACTTGCTCAGGCTTTTTAGTCGCTTGTGGCACTTGAGTCAAATCGACTATATCAAACCATTAGCGATCGCGATTATCCCACAGTCCAGGGAGTGCTGGTATTTTTTGGTGCGATCGTTGTCAGTGCCAGCATTTTAAATTTTTTAACATATTCAAATTTTCCGAAATTCTTTAACGATAGGAAATAAATATCTAGTAATGTAGATACATTATTCGATCTATTTTTACAACTTCAACTGCTATTTCTTTTAACGTAAGTCCTGTAACACCAGCAATCTTTGGAGTATTTAAAATGTCAAAACGTTTTATAACGCTTGCTACCTTCAGTACGGCCTTGGTTGTAGGTCTAGTTAGTCCTGTCTTTGCAGTATCTCCGAACTCCATTAGTACTTTAACCAAAACTATTTCCGACACCCACGAAACAACTCACCTAAAGACAGCAGGAGTTTTAACACGCCAGCCACTGCTAATGGCTGCACCCTTTTGCGAGGGCGAAAATCCACCACCAATATGTGATGGTGAAAAGCCCCCTAAAAATCCTCCATCTAAACCTCGCCCAACGCAACCCTCAGGAACAATAGTCTTTAGAGAGGGAAACTATTGTGGTCAAAATGTAGTGATAACTATTTCCGACGCTCCTGGGACTTACAACCTTAAGGACTTCTCTGGCAAAAATGATGAAGCTAGATCTCTTGAACTTATAAATGTCAACCCAGGCACTATTATACGCGTGTTCGATAGTCCAAATGGGAGTAAAAATGATGATTGGACAGAAATTTATGTAGGTCGCTTTATACCCTATCGTTGCATAAGCAGCTTTGAAGGTGAGAGTATCGGCGAAGCTACGAGCGGTGTAACTACATTCGGGTTCTATCATAATTACAAAAACGGTCTTGACGGAAAAGTTTCACGTATTGAAGTTACTAGATGAAGCAGGGTAAGCGCATCTCAAATGCTATTGACAAGCGAATTGAGAGATATCATCTTGGGATAAACAAGCAGCAAGAATAGTTGTCTAGCAATTATTGCGATCGCTTCTTTTAACTAAACACCACAAACATCTGATGGGGTATGGGGTCAAGCGGTGCAGCGTGCTGATGGTCAACAAACAATCCTACAACTAAGTACCTGGAAAGAATTAATTACATATTAGTTATTTACCAATTCTTTGCCAGTCAAGGATTTCAGCCCAGATTTTTGTGTAATTAATCTTGTCCGATTACTTGCTTGCACCTCACCCAGAGGGGCTAAGTCTCGATGCCTTAGCTCAGTCTACAGGTATGAACGACCATGATTTACATGAAGCGCTGAATACTCTGAAGCGTCATGATGTCGTTGAGCAAACTCAGGGAAACTGGCGGATTATGGTAGAAGTGTTTCGCCGTTGGGTTTTGCAGCAGTAGAGTAAAGCGATGCCTACGGCTGGCTACGCCTACGCATTTGCTATTTCAGCGATGCCTACGGCTGGCTACGCCTACGCATTTGCTATTCTAAACGCTTATCTTCTCAAACTACGAGGATCAAGTGCATCTCTCAGCCCATCACCGAGTAAATTGAATGCTAACACTGTGATGATAATCAGCACAGCAGGCGGCCAAATTAACCAAGGTTGCAGTACTAAAATTGAAGCATTGCTAGCCAGAGAAAGCATATTTCCCCAAGAAGGGTCTGGTTGTTGAATTCCCAAACCGATGAGACTCAGTATTGCTTCTGCACCAATAAAGCTGGGAACTGCAAGAGTAGCAGAGATAATTACATAACTAGCTGTTTGCGGCAAAACGTGGCGCAGGATGATATAAAGTGGGTTTCCGCCCATTGCGCGTGCCGCTTGGACAAATTCTCGCTCTTTAATTGATAGTACCTGTCCCCGAATAACCCGTGCTAAACCAGCCCAACTAATAACCGAAGTAATCACCACAATCAGCAAAAAGCGCTGGGTACTGCTTAAACCAGGTGGTAAAACTGCCCCCAAAGTAACCAACAAATAAATACTAGGGAAAGTCATTAGCACTTCTGCCAAGCGCATAATGACGCTATCAGTCACACCGCCGAAATAGCCGGAAATTCCCCCGATGATCAAACCGAGGGGGTAGGTAATGATAATGCCAAAAATCCCGATAAACATACTGATGCGACCGCCATGTAGCAAGCGACTGAATTGGTCGCGGCTTTGGTCATCAGTGCCCAAGATGTTGAAGTTTGCCCCAGTTGTTGTGCCAAATAAATGCCAATTTAAGGGAATGCCAGGAAAGATTGTCACTTCATCCCACTTCGGGGGTAATGGCAAACTCATCTGCAACAATCGGTATTCTGGCCCGGAGACAAATACACGCAGGGGTGAGGGCTTTGTCAAGTCTACAATGACTTCGCGATCGCCTGTTTCTAAATTCGTGTCTCCCTGAGTCGTTGGGTAAACATGGGGGCCGATAAACTCCCCTGACTGAGAAACCCAATGTATCTTAGTTGGTGGCAGCAGTGAACCATTGGGCTGTGAAGCGTAGGGGTCATAAGGAGCCACGAAATCTGCTGCAATTACTGCTATGTAGAAAATTAACAGCAAAATTGCCCCAAATTGTGCCAAAGAATTTTTTTTCAGTCGTCGCCACCAATCCATAATAGTTAGGAGTTAGGAATTAGGAGTTATAAGTTATGAGTTATTAAACTTTTATCTTAATTCATAACAGACGCGATTAATCGCGTCTCTACTACTCTCCACTCTTGTACAGACGCGATTAATCGCGTCTCTCTAATTCCCAACTCCTAACTTCTCTAAATACCGTTGCTGTTCTTCCTGTTGTTTTTCATGTTCCACAACAAACACGTTTGAGTAGAGATTAGCCAGAATTTGTTTTCCCTGTTGTGTCAGTGATAGATAATGCAGCCCCTCTTGGATATAGGGATAGACACCATTCCAGTAAAACTTAGCGTAGTTATTCCGTAAATCAGCAGGGGTTTTATAGCCTAAAACTTTATTTACACCAGTTTCTTCAAACTCGTAAAATAAAGAAGTAATTTTCTTCAGGTAACGCGGGTCGCTTAGTTGACCAATCAAATCAGCAGCACGGACTAATCCTGCAAAACACCTTGTATCTTGATGATCTTCTGCCGCAGGCACGGGAAATCGAGTCAATTCAATATTGCTCTTAATTGCTTCAGCATCGATTAACTTGTGACCTCCAAAACGCTCATCAATAAAAAGCTTGGCTCTATCAACATGATACGGCGTCAGACTGGCATCAGAAGCGCCAGGAGCTACAGAAATCATTTTGCCATTTTTACCTGTGGCATATAAGCCTGCTGTCTCTCGGTCTTGTCGGCAAACTCCTTTAACGTAGCCAATATCATGAGACAGCAAGGAAATGATACAATGCAGCCAGTCTTCACTGGAAACACCACCTTCCCTAATGTGTTTGCCACGTAATATTTCTTGCCCCACCAGGGTTACAAGGACTGTGTGTTCAACATTGTGATAAAGGGCATCGCTATTAGCAATGTTTTCTAAAGCCATATTACCAGCCCAGGCGATAATGTCCTGATAATCATTTTTGAAGCAGCCGTAGGTGCGACGGTAGCCTTCTCGAATTTCATTTACAAAGGCATCAATTAAAATTTCAGTGGCATTGAACATATCTGTTTACTCTGGTAAATACCAATTATTTATTGATTTGATAATTCCATAATCAGGCTTACCCTTGCTGGAATTTCTACCTCACTTCCATTCCTCTCTCGTCGCAGGGGAGAGAGGCTGGGCAGGGCTATTTCATTCTCATCTAGCCCGCCTCAGAATGAATTCTGAGTCTAATAGCGAAAGTCATCTAAAGATGACTGAGACTCATGTTCTAGTCCGTTTTAACGGACTTTAGCTAAAAGCCAAAGAACTTTAGTTCTGGGCGGTTTATGTATAGAATGAAATAGCCCTAGAGGCTGGGTAAAAGAGGTTCGTCGAATTCATGTGAATTTAGGACAATACATTTTGCTCCTTTGTAACTCATGTGTAGCTGTGGACGCTAGCTTATCCTATCCCTAAATTACGTGTTAGAGAATGGTTTCCTGATGACACAAAGGTTTCAGAGAAATTATCAATGACGTACAAAAATATTTATTTGATATAAGTTTATACATAAAAGGCTGGATTTAAAATTAGATCAATCTAGATTCGCTTCACTAGTTTTTCATATCTAAGCATTCGTTTACGGTGATCTAAATACATATAGTGTGTGACCTTGAGTAGCTAGATCATATAAGATAATTTTTTCTATCATAATTTACATTAATTTTTATAAACCTCTTTAGGTAGTAATTACTCTTGTAAACCTTGTTTTATTATATACCTACTTATCTAAAAGACACTTACTATGAAATGCGTCATAGTTGATATAAAGTAAATAAACTTCAAGTTTTCTTAAGAAAATACCAAGATTGGTATGCATAGACAGAAAGTGGAGGTAGGACTGTGAGCGATGAAAGTGTTTCAGAAGTCGAGGTGAATAAACCTGTAACATCTGAAGATGCTAGCTTTTTGAGCAAATCATATCAAAAACCAACCAGGGCATGGTTGAAGCCATTATTCTTGGGTGCTGGTTTAGGAATCGCGATCGCCTTTGGTGGAATGGGTGTATTAAGTCGTCTTCCATCCCGTCAACCAAGCGCGGTAGCGGATAAAAAAGTTAACCCAGCGATGACAGTCACCATTGCCACAGTAGAAACCGCTCGTGTTTTCCGTACCCTCAAAACTACTGGGACTGTAGCAGCACGCGATTTAATTCCAGTGTTACCGCAGACAAACGGCTTACAAATAAAAAGCATCCCCGAAGATATAAAAGAAGGGGCTTTTGTCAAAAAAGGTCAAGTGTTAGCGGTGTTGGATGGTTCCATACTGCAAAGCCAAATTAGCCAAGCCAAAGCAGATGTGGAATCAAAACAAGCAGATGTGGAATCAAAACAAGCAGATTTAGCAGCCAAGCAGGCAGATTTGGCATCAAATAAAGCCATAGTCCAGCAAAAACAAGCAGATTTGGCTCAAGCTAAGGCGAAGTTAGAAGAAGCAACCAAGAATTATCAGCGCTATCAACAACTAGCTGACTCTGGAACGATTAGTAAGCAAGAACTCGATACTCGTTCCTACGCTGTGAAAACTGCTGTAGAAGTTGTGAATCTGTCCCAAGAAAATGTGCGTAGTGCCGAGGCTAATATCGGCAGCGCCCAAGCTAATATTGGTAACGCCCAAGCTATCATCAAGAAAGCCAAAGCCGATGTCCGCAGTAGTGCTGCTAGGGTGCAACAACTACAAACTCAGTTGGGACAAACTGTGGTGCGATCGCCGGTTGCTGGAGTAATAGCCGAGAAATTGGGCAGAGTCGGTGATGTGACTGGTGTACCGCCACAAACTCAGGTGGGAACTGTGATTGGTGGCACACAAAAGCTATTTTCGATTATCCAAGATGAAAAGTTAGAACTTCAAGCGAAGGTGCCCGAAATTCAACTAAATCAAGTGAAAATTGGCGCATCGGTGCAAATTACTTCTGATGTCGATCAGCGCGTGCGATCGCAGGGACGAGTCAGGGAGATACAGCCACAGGTGAACGATCAAAGACGGGAGGCTACAGTCAAAATTGACTTACCGCCAACAAGTTTACTTAAACCAGGGATGTTTGCTAGTGCTGCAATTACTACTAACTCAGGGATGAAGATAGTAGTGCCACAAAAAGCAGTGCAATCTCAAGCAGACTCAAGTGTAATTGTATTTACCTTATCGAGTGGGGATATAGTCCGCAGCCAAAAAGTAGAGTTAGGAGATCCCGCCAATGGCGACAAAGTGGAAATCAAGAGTGGGTTGCAATTAGGCGATCGCGTTGTAGTTGATGGTGCAGGATATCTCAAAGATGGTGATAAGGTTCGAGTGGCAAGTTGAAAGGAATGGGGAATGGGGAATGGGGAATGGGAAGAAATGACCAATGACAAATGACCAATGACCAATGACTAATGACTAATCCAAAATCTAAAATCTAAAATCTAAAATTTCCCAATGTCCTTTAATATCTCAGCTTGGTCGATTAAAAAACCCGTTCCCACAATAGTTTTATTTTTAATTTTAACGGTTGTGGGTTGGTTCTCCTTCATATCCTTGGGGATTGATACTAACCCAAATATTGATGTGCCAACAGTTTCGATAAAAGTTACCCAACCGGGTGCAGGCCCAGCAGAACTAGAATCCCAAGTGACGAAAAAAATTGAAGATGCCGTTGCGGGGTTGGGCAATATCGATTTTATGATTTCCACCGTCAGCGATGGGAATTCAAAGACGACAATCAATTTTGTTTTGGGTACAGATAGCGATCGCGCCACCAATGATGTTCGGAATGCGATCGCTCAAATTCGCCAAGATTTACCCCAAGATATCAACGATCCAATTGTGGAACGTCTAGAATTTTCTGGCGGCCCGGTGATTACTTATGCGGTTAAATCAGATCAGCGTTCTGTAGAAGAATTAAGCAATATTGTAGATCAAACTATTAGCCGCGCCTTATTGGGAGTCCGTGGTGTAGCACAAATTCAGCGCGTGGGTGGAGTTGACCGAGAAATTCGGATTAATCTTAATCCAAACCGCTTACAATCTCTGGGTATCACCGCCACCCAGGTAAACGACCAAATCCGCGCTTTGAACATTAACTTACCTGGCGGACGTGCCGAAGTCGGTGGTAGCGAACAAAGTATCCGCACTTTAGGGAGTGCCGCCAGTGTGGATATGTTGAAAACCTACGAAATCCTCTTACCACAAGGCGGTTCCGTACCCTTATCCACCTTGGGAAGCGTAGAAGATAAATTTGGCGATGTGCGTCAAGCCGCCCGCTTGAATAATCAACCTGTGGTAGCTTTCCAAGTATTGCGTAGTACTGGCAGCGTTCTGGTGACTGTAGAACAAGGAGTCAAAGCAGCAGTTAAAGAACTAGAAAAAACCCTTCCCGCAGATGTCAAGCTGGATTTAATTTTTACTAGAGCCGATATTGTTCGCCAATCCTACCAAAGCACCATTGATGAATTGATTCAAGCTTCGGTGCTGGCGATCATTGTTATTTTAGTGTTTTTGCGGGACTGGCGAGCAACATTAATTACGGCTGTTGCCTTACCCTTGTCAATAATTCCCACCTTTGCGGTGCAACAAGCCCTTGGTTACACCCTCAACAATATGACTTTGTTGGCATTAGCGCTGGCGGTGGGCAACTTGGTAGATGATGCCGTAGTGGAAATTGAAAACATGGAACGGCACATGGCTATGGGCAAGTCAGCTTGGGAAGCCGCTTTTGATTCTTCTGACGAAGTAGGATTAGCGGTAATAGCAAGTGCCGCGACGATTATTGCGGTGTTTCTGCCCGTTGCCTTTATGGGTGGGATTCCGGGGCAGTTTTTCCAACCATTTGGTGTTACTGTTGCCGTTTCCACAATTTTTTCCACTCTTGTAGCGCGGATGGTTACGCCGATGATGGGGGCGTATCTTTTAAAGGAGAAGGAGGGGAGTGGGGGAACAGGGAGAACAATAAAATTCTTCAATTTCAAATTTACACTTCCAGGTAGTAATAACGGGAGTAGAAAACATAGAACTGAAAAGCGTCCTGGCTTTCAACCTTATAAATCGCTGCTAGAGTGGGCGTTACGCCATAGATTGACAACAATGGCGATCGCTTTAGCTTTCTTTATTGCGAGTCTGACGCTGGTTCCGTTGATTCCCAAGGGTTTTGTGGATGATGGCGATTTTGGAATTTCCAACGTATCTATAGAATTACCTCCTGGTTCTACATTAGAAGACGTTAACAAAGTAGTCACACAAGCGACTGACATCATCCGGCAAAATCCAGTAGTTGAACGTGTACTAGCAACCGAAGAGATCAATTCTGCAAGCCTTGCGATTAATCTCAAACCTAGAGAAGAACGAAATATTTCCCAAAAACAGTTTGAAGAACAAGTACGCCCTTCCTTTGAGCAAATACCAGGAGCTAGAATTAGTTTCCAAAGTCAGTCACCAGGTGATAGTCGGAAAGGTTTATCAATTGTTCTCAGAAGTGAAAATCCCCAAGCATTAAATCAAGCTGCTGATGCCCTAGAAAAGCAGATGCGATCTATAGCCGGATTGGTAGAAGTGTCTTCGACTGCAAGTTTGGTTAAACCAGAGATTTTGGTAATTCCTAACCCGCAACGGGCAGCAGATTTGGGCGTGACAGTGCAAGCGATCGCTCGGACTGCTTCCCTTGCTACCATCGGCGACAATGAGGCCAACTTGGCAAAATTTAATTTGAGCGATCGGCAAATCCCCATTCGTGTGCAAATCGATCCGACAGCACGGGCTGACATCAACACAATCACCAATCTCCAAGTCCCCAGTCAAAATGGGAGATTGATTCCCCTCGTCGCAGTCGCAGACATCCGTTTTGGGAGTGGCCCTGCAACCATCAACCGCTACGATCGCGCTCGTCAAGTTGCCGTAGAAGCCAATTTGCAAGGGATTTCTTTAGGACAGGCAGTAGAAACAATCAACAAACTACCTGTGATGCAAAACTTACCGCCAGGAGTAGTACAGCAACCCTCCGGTAGCGCCAAAATTATGCAAGACATTTTCGGTCGCTTTGGCGGTGCATTAGGGCTAGCATTAATGTGTATCTATGCAATTCTGGTGCTGCTGTATAACAACTTTCTCCATCCATTATCGATTATGGCAGCCTTGCCCTTTTGTTTAGGCGGCACATTGGTAGCATTGATGGTTGCTCAAAAACCATTGGGGATATATGCCCTAATTGGTATCGTGTTGCTGCTGGGGATTGTCACCAAAAACTCGATTCTATTAGTTGACTATACAATCATCAACATGCAGCAAGGTAAAACCCAACGTCAGGCACTCGTAGAATCGGGCGTGTCACGTCTGCGTCCGATTTTAATGACTTCTCTGGCAACGATCGCAGGTACTCTGCCTTTAGCATTAGGAATTGGCGCAGGTTCTGAAGTTCGCCAACCAATGGGAATTGCCATTATGGGCGGTTTCACAACTTCCACCCTGCTGACACTGGTGGTAGTACCAGTGATATTTAGCTACATTGATAACTTCCAAACTTGGATTATGGATAGATTGCGGTATGGCTTTGGTAAGAAGTCACCGCGCCCATAATGCCCACTCAATTTTGGATTTGCAATTTTAGATTTTATAGCCATTCTCGGCTGAGTTCAATACAGACCTAACAAGAACAGCACCTCTTGTTGAATATAGTTTTTTTGGCAAATCCCTGAGACACTGTGAATTTCAGGTGGTGTTGGGTTAAAAAAGAAACATGAAAATCATCAAACCCATCATAAACTTGTTAGAAACCCGCGCCAGTGCCCCTGCATACGGCGGTTGGGTACTACTAGGAACGGCTATTTGTTTTTTTGGTGCAGGTATCAATACGATGGCTGGTTGGTTGTACGCCATTAGCGGCATTATTTTTGCCCTTTTGGGTGTAGCAGCCATTTTACCGCCGCGATCGCTCACAGGTCTATCCATCATCCGCCGTCCCATTCAAGCTGTGTCAGCAGGCGACGATCTGACTGTGGAATTAGAAATCCGCAATCAGACACAGCAGCCTGTAAGCTTATTGCAAGTTGAGGATATATTACCCTTCGTCTTAGGGAAACCAGTACAAAAGGCAATCGAAACAATTCCTAGCCAAGGTAGTTACCGTTGGGTATATTACCACCCTACCCAGCGCCGGGGCGTTTATCGCTGGCACACAGTCGAACTGGCTTCTGGTGCGCCTTTGGGGTTGTTCTGGTGTCGCCGTCAGCGTGATTCTGCTGCCACAGCGATCGTCTATCCCACAGTGTTACCCTTGGCTACCTGCCCCCTAGTGGATGAAATGGGGCAAGAAGAGAGCAAAAAGGGCGATCCTCGTGGTAGACCGTTGCAGACTGCGACAACGGGGCTGGTGCGATCGCTACGCCCTTATCGTGTAGGAGATCCCACCCGTCTGATTCACTGGCGGACTAGCGCCCGCTATGGAGAATTAAGGGTGCGGGAGTTAGAAATGGTTACAGGTGGACAAGAAATAGTTATTGCCCTTGACAGCGCTAGCAATTGGGAAGAAGAAAACTTTGAACAAGCAGTAATTGCCGCAGCATCACTGTATTTTTATGCACAGCAACAGCAATTACAGGTGCAACTATGGACAGCATCGACAGATTTAATCAAAGGCGATGCCTATGTTCTAGAAACCTTAGCAGCAACCACAGCCCTAGAAGATGCAAGTTCAGTAGTTCCTAAAAGCTATCCCTTCATTTGGCTGACTCAAAACCCCCTGAGCCTTGCTACTCTTCCTCAAGGCAGCCGCTGGGTTTTGTGGCCAAATATTTCCTCACCAGCAGAACAAGAGGTAATCAATTTGGAGCGCCCTGGTATAATTTTGCAGCGCGATGTCTACGACGGGCTACGCCTACGCGCACTGCAACCCCAACTGCAAAAAACATTAAATTCGTATTAATCAATACCTTAGCCAAAAAACTACACCCTAAAAGGGCTATACGAACAAAGCGTAGCTCGACAAATTGTAAAGCTTTTAGCTCACGCAGGTGGACTTGGTTCGTATAGGCACGACTTCTAGGCATTCAAACCAGGTGCAAGGTTAGAGTTAACTTTGCTTTAGCTTTGTATTCTGTTGCTGTTTACGTCTTAATACTGAACCAGCGCTTAAAGTAGCTATTGACAGTAGCGCTGGTAGCAATGTAGGTTCGGGAACAGATGTAGCTTTTTCATTAAAGGTAAAGTTATCTAGCGCAAAGTTTGTCAGGTAACCACCAAATGAGGTAAACCTTAATTCATCAACACCAAAATAATCAAAATTAACTAAAGTTGGCTGTGTCATATCTACAACCACAGTTTTTGAATACAGGGTTGCACCGCTATTTAAACCTTCTACAGTAACCGAAAGACCATTATTCCAAGCACCTGTGAGGTAAGCACTGTTGAAGTCAAAAATACTATTACTGACTAGAGAAGGTTCTCCAAACCCATTAAAGCTTACGTAGTCTCCTGACACTCTGCCATTATCATAGCCTGTAAGTGAAATAGCAGTATCCGAGCCATTTCGGTAGTAAAAATTGTCCCAATTAAATCCACCGTAGCCGTTAGGAATTGGAGCGAAATCTGAAACAGGCGCTATATCATCAAATGTTAAGACAGTTGCTTGTGCTACTGCTCCTATTCCCAAAACAATGACTGTTGCTCCGATCGCAGCAGTCGATAACTTTTTCGCAACACTTGAAATACTCATCTTGTAGTAGTTGTAACTCTTGATAATTTTGTGATTACACATTTTAGAATATACACTAAGTTTAAAATAACAAGTGTTATTACTTAGTGCTATTATGAAGCCTCATAAAGTTATCATGAAGAGAATTTAGCACAATGTATAAATAAACAAAGCCTGACATAATTCTAATAAAGGGATCGGGCTTGGCGTCTTCGTTTAAACGTGTCACAGCGCTATTTGTTGATGAAAATGAATCAACCTCTTGACTTTTAAATTATGCCTGAAGATCCAACTTGTCTTTTGATTTCTGCAAGCTGCACACTCGTGACTTCCAGTCATGAGTTAAGCGTTCCA
>JAHCSU010000341.1 GCA_023522315.1 Nostoc sp. CCCryo 231-06 | reverse complement strand
TTGACACTCTCAGGGCTAAAGCCACTGAGATTCCTGATTCAATGAGACAACTTACCAAGTAGACTTGCGTCTACTTGGCTCTTGTCGATCTCTCCACAGGCGTAATGAGTTTGGGTATGCCCTACCCTACTTAAACCAAGAGCCAGTATATTCAGCGCGGCGTTATGATCCCGATCAAGTAGACAGCCACATTTACAAATATGCGTGCGGGTACTCAGAGCCTTCTTAACCAATGTTCCACAGGTAGAACAATTCTGACTCGTATAGTGAGGTGGCACTGCAACAGTGACCTTACCAAACACTCGTGCGAAATACTCAACCCAATCCCGAAACATCGACCAGCTTGCATCACTGATTGACTTAGCTAATTTATGATTCTTGACCATGTTCCGCACTTTCAAGTCTTCGTAAGCAATCAGGTCGTTAGACCGAACTACGCATCTTGCAGTTTTAACCGCAAAATCTTTACGCTGCCTACTGACTTTTAAGTGCTTTCTCGCTAACCGCTTAACGGCTTTCCTGCGATTAGCTGAACCCTTTTTACGCTTAGAAACTTTGCGTTGTAACTTTTTGAGTTTGCGTTCTGACTTTCTAAGGTATCTGGGATTCTCAACTACACCCCCTTGGGAATCGGTATAGAAATGGTTTAAGCCAACATCTAATCCGATGGTTTTCTGAGTGGGTTCTAGCACTTCTCTGCGATTAACATCCACACAAAACTGAGCATAGTAACCATCCGCACGGCAAACCAATCTGACTCGTTTTATTTGCTCAATTTGGTAGAAATTAAGGTCACGAGAACCAACTAATTTAAGTCTGCCAATTTTAAAGCCATCAGTCAGAGTTAAGTATTTCCGACATGAAGAAAGTTTCCATCCAGCTTGTTTATACTCAACTGAATTACCACGCTTCTTGAATTTTGGAAACCCAATATGCCTGATACTTTCTTTTTGCAATTATCATTCGCGGAGCGTGTCGTAGACAAGAATCGACTAATTGCAGACCAAGCCCTCTCAGAGCCTGACTGTCTTGCTTGAGAACCTAACTTAGATGCAAAGTCAAATTCTTTTGCCAGCACAGCCATCTGTTTATTGAGGTCATAGCCGTTCACTTTCTCGTTATCCATCCAGTACCGCAAAGCCTTGTTACGACAAAACAGAGCAGTACGAATCGCCTCATCTATGAGTGCGTACTGCTCTGTTTTACCTTTTAACTTTGCTTCGAGAACTAACATGGTTAAACTGAATCTTATGTAATCTATTCTAACATAAGATTTAACCGTTTTGATTTCTATATTTTAAGAAAGATGACTGTGACTGAAGTCACACGAGTCGCTTATATCTCAGCACTAAAGTGACTGAGTTTTACGCTTACCGGCTATTCCTATAAA
>JAHCSU010000340.1 GCA_023522315.1 Nostoc sp. CCCryo 231-06 | reverse complement strand
AGAGAACGCAGAGGTCACGGAGGAATGAGAGTTTGAGAGGGTTTTTGCGTAAGTCCTACTAAATAGTTGCCATAGTTACACGCTCAAGGAGGGTGCTAGGGCTAAGGTTTTCGTCAGATCAGCAAGGAGAACCCGATCGCAGAGGTTCAACAGTTCTACTTCGGTCTGCGTCTGCCGCATCAGCCGCAGGAAATGACCTTCAGTGTCAACACTCAGGGCAATGTAGTTGAGGAACATTTTGAGGTAGCCTACACGCGATCGCTCTGGCATAGTTGCTGCTGTGGGGGTCTGCCATAAACGATCAATATAGTTTCGTACCTCTACTAAAGGAACGGGCGTGATCGGCTCGAAGCGCAAAGCCTGCCGAATTTGATTAAAAATCCAAGGATTCCCGATGGCCCAGCGTCCCACCATCACACCCGCCGCGCCCGTTTGAGAAAGCACTTCAATAGCAGTTGCCGCAGAGTGGATATTGCCATTGGCAAGCACTGGACAATGCACTTGTTTGACCGCAGAGGCGATCAAATCATATTTCACTGCCCCGTGGTACATATCTTTCACCGTGCGACCATGCAAACTCAGCAAATCAATGCTGTGGCGATTAATTATATCTAGAATTTCGTAAAAGGTATCTGTATTTTCAAAGCCTACGCGCATCTTGACGGTCAAAGGTCGGTCGTTAACCGTCTGCCGCAGTTCTGCCAAAATCCGATCCACTTTTTCTGGTGAGAGCAGCAATCCACCCCCAACATTTTTGCGATAGATTCTAGGTGCTGGACAGCCCATGTTCAAGTCAACTCCAGCGATATTATGGCGGCAGAGTTCCTGTGCTGTTCTTACTAAATCTGGAATGCTTTCGCCAATCATTTGAGCAAAAACGGGGCGACCCGTGTCGTTTTCGGTGATTGCTGCCAGAATACTACGATTGAGCCGTGAGGTATCATTAACACGGAAATATTCGGTGAAGAAGTAGTCAGGGCTGCCGT
>JAHCSU010000339.1 GCA_023522315.1 Nostoc sp. CCCryo 231-06 | reverse complement strand
CATTGGTTTGAGGAGATGATGTTTTGCTGACTAATTTAAGCTTTTGAGACTTAGTGTAACTCATAATGTAAAGTTTTGTATCAGCATTCAACATTTCTGGGTATGCCTATATTTACCCTAAAAATATACAATTGATGAAAAAATCAAAAATATTAGTTCCTGATATTGCAAATCGAGCTTCTTTTGCTTGGGATGAAAAAGGAGATTATGCATTTACCAGTGGTTATGGAATTATACTTAAAAATAATGTTCAAGAATCAATTAAATATATTTTAGGATTACTCAACAGTAAAATTTTAGATTTTTATCTTAAGAATATTAGTACCACAATACGAGGAGGCTTTTTTCGTTATTTTACTCAGTTTATTGAACAATTACCAATTCGATTGATTGATTTTTCCAATTCTCAGGAAAAAAACATTTATAATCAAATAATTCAGCTTGTTGAACAAATGCTTTACCTCCATCAACAACTAAATAAAGGACAATCACCCCCAGCTAAAAAAAGAATTCAACAACAAATTAAAGCTACAGATAGACAAATAAATCAATTAGTGTATGAACTCTATGGATTAACTGATGAGGAAATACTTATTGTTGAAGGTGCATGAAGCCCTTGCACCTTCCTATTGGTCAAATAAGCTGTTCCACATTTAAATTGCATAAACTGGGCGGGCTTTTCGGTCTACCCCACAAGAGTTATGTTTAATTCAATTATGCAAATTAGATGTTTTTTAGCTTATAACTTTGCACTTAATCTGAAGATTCTCCATCCCTGCGCCCAAGTTCATAAATGCCAGAACCCATACAAGCTAATATTCCTGTACTAATCCCCCAACTCTCACCTAAACTAATTTCCAGACCCCAGTTACATCCGACATTCCGCACTTCAAGATGTAACACATTGATATTCAAGAAGATTTCCTGATAATGCTCAATGCTTAAGTATTAATACTGACAAATGTTGGTAATTTGTGATTGCTATTTAACCACCATTAGCCAGACATTGGAAATCTTCGTGTATTACACGATGAAGTGCGGAATGTGGGTTACATAAAGTGCCGACTACCAAAAAAGGCACAATGCTAAATAATGAGGCGTAGAAAGCGTTTTGGGATTCTCTGGCTTTACGAGTCTTTTCAAATTCTGTCTGGCTGGTGTAAAGCGATCGCTCGGCAAAGTTAAACCAGCGATTGAGTTGCTCGATTACCCATTCATTGACTCTTGATAAACCTAGATATAGCGCCAATGACCACAAACTCGCTCCAGCGATCGCGATCGTGTTTAACTCAAAGCGGAAAGGCAAAATTTCGGTCAGCATTGCTTATGGCAGTCCTGCAAAGGGTCAACTTTAGCTTTTAGTAGATGCTAAATAAAGCTCGATAATTAGTCAATCGACAACATCAATCCAGATTTTGCAGCCCCATCGCAATCTTACTATGTTTCTCAATTTGCCCCATAACTTGTTTTGCTCGTTGAATCACCACTGCTGGTAAACCCGCCAATCTTCCCGCCTCAATACCGTAAGATTTATCAGCGCCTCCCGGTTGAACTTGATGCAAAAAGATAATTTGGTCGGGTAATTCTTTCACCGTCACCTGATAGTTAGCCACATTCGGCAGAATGCTAGCCAGTTCATTCAACTCATGGTAATGAGTAGCAAAAATCGTTCGCGCCCGAATATCCACTGCGATATATTCCGCCACCGCCCAAGCTATAGAAAGACCATCAAATGTCGCCGTTCCCCGACCAATTTCATCTAATAACACTAGCGACCTAGATGTGGCATGATTGAGAATATTCGCCGTTTCATTCATTTCTACCATGAACGTAGATTGACCAGTTGCAAGATCATCTACTGCACCTACACGGGTGAAAATGCGATCGCATATTCCCAATTTGGCAAACCTAGCTGGTACAAAACTACCAATCTGCGCCATTAACTGAATCAATCCCACCTGACGCAAATAACAACTTTTGCCACTGGCGTTTGGCCCGGTGAGGATAATCAAATCGGGAATGGGTGAATTCTTTTCATTGTTCTCTGCGTCCTCTGTGCCTCTGTGGTTCGTTTCGTCTCTTCCCAATTGAGTCGAATTCGGCACAAAAAACCCCGCAGGCAAAGACTGTTCCACCACCGGATGACGGCCATCAACAATATTGATCTCCCTTCCTGGCAACATTTCTGGACGACAATAACCCTGATGTACCGCTAACTCAGCCAAACCACACAACACATCCGCCGCCGCCACTGCACGAGACAGATTGCGAATTACTTCCGCCTCTTGTGCTACCTCTTCCCGCAACGCCGTAAAAATCTCATATTCCAACTGATTTAAATCATCCCGCGCTGTGAGAATTCGGGCTTCCCGTTCCTTTAAATCTGGGGTGATGTAACGTTCCTCATTCGTCAGGGTTTGCTTACGGATATAATTAGCGGGTACTTGGTCAGCTTTCGTGCGGGAAATACTGATATAATAACCAAAGGTTTTGTTAAATCCTACCTTCAGAGTGGAAATACCCGTTTTAGCTCTCTCATCAACTTCTAAATTGGCAATCCATTGCTGATCCGCTTCTACAGTTGCCTTTCTTTCATCCAACAGGGGATTTACACTAGGGCGAATCAATCCGCCTTCTTTGATTAGTATGGGTGGCGACTCCACAAGATGCGCGTGTAACTTTTGTGCTAATTCTTCCAATACAGTTGGGACTTTCTGCAAAGCTTTGAGAAATGGAGAACGCGCTTCAGTTACTAAGTGAGATAATTCTGGTAAGCGTGAGAGGGAATCTGCCAAAGCTACTAAATCTCTAGCATTAGCTGTACCAGAACCTGCCCTTCCCGTCAGGCGTTCTAGGTCATAAATTTGGCGTAACAACTGCCGCAAATCTTGGCGTAGGGGCGTATTTTCCATCAATTCTTGGATGGTATCAAGACGTGCCCGAATGCCTTTAATATCGAGTAGCGGTTGCAACAACCATCGCCGCAAAGCCCGCCCACCCATCGCTGTACTAGTTTTATCTAATGCCCAGAGTAGGGAACCGTGAAAAGTCCCATCCCGAACAGTTTGAGTAATTTCTAGGTTACGGCGGGTTTGATTGTCAACAATTAGGTAGTCGCTGACAGTGTAGCTGCGGAGTCTTTGCAGGGGAACTGGGTTTTCTTTTTGAGTATCTTCCAAGTATTCCAGAAGACCGCCAGCTGCACGAACGGCGAGGGGAAGATCATCACAACCGAGTCCTTCGAGCGATCGCACCTTAAATTTCTGCAATAATCTAGGTCTAGCTTCGCCTTGAGAAAAGGGAACTTGCGATCGCAAACTATAGCAAAATGATGGTGGCAAACACTCCGGTAGATGGGTTGAAGTTTCTCCTGGACGCAGCAAACTACCTAAATCGGGCGCATTTGTCGGAACCAGCACCTCTGAAGGTTGCAAACGCATTAACTCTTGTGTCAGATGTTCTAAATCACTACCTTGGGTGGTAAAGAATTCTCCAGTGGAGATGTCTGCATAAGCTAAACCCCAATGATTTGCGGCAATTACTACTGCTGCTAGGTAATTATTGCGACTTGATTTGAGCATTCCTTCTTCCAGCAAAGTGCCAGGAGTCAAGATGCGTGTTACCTCGCGTCGCACCAATCTACCAGCAGCTTCTGAAGCATCTTCTACTTGGTCGCAAATTACAACTGCATAGCCTTTTTCTACTAGCAGCGTCGCGTAGCGTTCCCAAGCATGGTGCGGAACACCAGACATCGCCACTCGTCCCTGTTCCCCAGCTTGCTTGCTAGTGAGGACTAATTCCAATTCTTGCGCTAATTTTACAGCATCTTGGAAATAGCATTCAAAGAAATCTCCTACCCGATACAGCAATACCGCGTGCGGATATTTATCCTTCGTCTCGACATAGTGCAAGTACATTTGACTTAGCTTACTGCGATCCACCTGTTGATGGTCAGAAATAAAAGTACTTGCATCCGGCTTGGTAGATGGAGTTTCAGAGTGAGAGGCGGTCATAGATGCTATCGAGTTACGCACGGAAATTCCACAATATCCGATGATAACGTGATGTGAAAGTTGAATGGCGATCGCTCAAGGATATTTTACCCTTCGTTATATTAGCTATTTGATGGTAAAATGATGTTATGTATAAATTACGATGCCTGCGGCGGTCACTGAGCGGCTGGTGAGCGGAGTCGAACCATGCCGTTCGCGCAGCGTCTCGTAGAGAAGTGCGGGCTACGCCTACGCTCAAGGATATTTTACCCTTTTCTTTTGGTGCGATCGCTGCGGCGTGTAGGTGGTTGTGGTGCAGGTGGTTCTTGGGATTTTAGCTTGTCATCATCAGTCAGAAACTCTACATAGAAACCCTTTTGGTGATAATGCCAACCCAAGATTACAATACTGGCATCACCCATAGAAGTCTTTTCTACAGCTTGATTGGGGAATTTAGCCGCTAAATTTTTCAATTCTTCTTCCTCCCAAAGAACAATTTGCTCACGGAACTTAGCCCAAGGTGTTGTTTCATCAGCTGCATAAGTTATGATTTCGGCAAATTTTTGAGCTGCTATACGTTTACTTTCTGAATATGCTGTTTTAGCCTGTGCAATGTGATTACCTGTTTCAATAACAGCAGCTAAAGGAAGTACCAGCGTTGTTGATTTGGCAATTTCTGCCTGAATTTTCTGATTTACACGCTGATAATCCCAATCATTATTACCAGCAGTTTCTTTCCCTGGAACTTGTAACCAAACGCATAAAAGCGATGTATCGATGAGTAGCACCTTTCTCATATTACTAACTATTCATTACGAGAAAGGCTTCTTTCAATTGCACCCTTAGTTGTCATATCACCCAAAGAATATGATGCAAATAGCTTAGAAAAATTATCAATATCTTCTAAAAGTGTAAGTTTGCTTTCTCCAGTTTCAGAATCGCGGTGTGCAACAACAACAAAAGGAACTATCTCTGGGCCTAAAGCATCAAGTAAAGCTGGGTTATGCGTAGTCAGTAAAATATCAATTTTTCTTTTACTGCCAATTTCCCGCAGTATTCTTACTAGTAATTCTGCACGCGAGGGATGAAGACCGTTATCTATTTCTTCAATTACTAGTTGACTACCTTCTGGTCGGGTAAGCAGGGCTGTGAGAATTGCTATAAAACGTAAGGTTCCATCGGACATAGTTTTAGCATCTATTAGTATTATTTCCCCAGGTTTCCATTCTTCTTCACAGTAAAGCATCGCATCAGTTTTAAGTCTTCCAACTGGTTCTGCAAATACTCTTTTAATATCACCTTCTGGTAAATCTTTGATGTAAGCTGATAAAGTCGATTCGACTTCGGCTTTTTGTTCACCATCCAATGCTGCCAGTACACCAGCAATATTTGAACCATCACTTTCTAAAATCTCAGATAGACGTGAATAATCCCGCATTTTATAAGGCACTAGATTTAGAACTAAAATGTTTTCAATTGTTGGTAAAATTATATTATTAATTATGTTGATGCTATTTTTTTTGAAATAATTTAACTGATATGATTCTTTTGTTGATGGTTCAGAAAGAAAATTAGATTCAATAAAATGTAAGGGTAATCCAGAGAAATCACTACGATTAAGCAAGGAACTTCTTGCAGAAAATTTATCACCTGATAATCCAAATTCTATGGGGAAATATTCATGATCATCTTGATAAATCGTTATTTTTTCTGTTAAACTATGAATAGTTGGTCTTGTTTGTAATGTGATTGTGTAAAGATAATCTGTTTTATTATTCCGATCTGCAACTAGCACCTTTAATGTAAACTCATTCTCACCATTTTTTGCAGCCCATTCCACGCCACCGCGAATAGATGGAAGTGTTTTATCTCCTGCTAAAGCTGCTTCAACATTCTCACCTCTAGCTATTCTTTGTAAAAACTCCAAAGCTTCAACCACATTGGACTTACCACTAGCATTTGTCCCAATCAGAACCGTCAACGGGTCAAGTGGAAGCTCTGAATCACGGAAACTTTTCCAATTTTTTAGGATGAGTTTCTTAAGCATGATCAACTCCAAAAATGCTAAAATTCTATTTTTCCTAATACTCTTGATAACAATTTAGGGTGCAAATCGCAGAGTTTAATACACCTTTAAAATTTCACTCACCTAACCATTCTTCACGAGAAACTCCAGCTTGTCGCAATAGCCGCGATAATAGACCCACACTAATATCACCCTCATGAGGATTGGTAATAATTACAGTAACATCACCTCGCCGCATTTGTGGGTGCTTTCCTCCTGCATACGGGCCTTCAAAACCCAACTCTTGCAGACGTCTTACTAAATCACGCCAAGAAACAGGGGTTAATCTAGACATTTTTATACAGGTTTGGTCAGTTCATTGAGGTTGATACCAGCAATTACGGGAATCCTTAACCCTAAATGTAACCGTAGCGCTAGCCAATCACTTAAAGCTTCTCTTAATTCTCGCCTACATCCTTCTAGCATTTTATGATTTGCCCAGACTCCTTGTAAACTCGGAATTTCACCCCAGTAAGTTTGATCATCTTCAATGATCTCATAAACCGCCAGTTCCATTGCTTGGTCAATGTAGCTTGCTAGCATCACAATTAAACAATCCAGTACCTATCTAAATTTAGCTCCTATCAGTGGCGTAGGCAAAGCCCAACCCAGGCAACGCCAAGTTTTTCATCCTTCAATATCTCAGCAGAAAACAGCAAAGCCAGTAGACAGAGTAAAAAATTGCATAATTACTCTATCTAACTGGCTATATTTCGCTAGGTTTTTGACGATTTATGTTTCTGGCGGCAAATCTACACTGTAAATAGTTTTCCCAGCCAAGTTACGCAGTGTTACTGTCATCACTTTTGTATTTTCATCAATCTTGACACCTCCAAAGAATTGCAAACCTTCACTTGGGGGACGATTTGCTTTTGTACCTGGAGGAAGGCTTTGAAATATTAATTGTGGGCCAAAGGTATTTTCTAATTCGTTTGGCCCAAATGTGCCAGAGTTAAGAGGCCCGGCGACAAACTCCCAAAAAGGCTTGAAGTCTTTAAACTGCGCTTTGCTGGGGTCATAATAGTGGGCTGCTGCATAATGTACATCAGCAGTTAACCAAACAACATTCTTGATGTTTTTGTTTTTGATAAATCGTAGTAAATCTGCAAGTTCTAGTTCTCTCCCTAAAGCCGGGCCGTCTCCATTAGCCCAAGCTTCAAAGTCTGTGGTACCATCTCGAACTATCAGCCCCAAAGGCATATCACTAGCAATCACTTTCCATGTTGCTTTTGATGACAGCAATTGCCTTTTCAACCATTGTATTTGTGTTGTGCCCAAAAATTTCGTTTCTTTACTTGGCACTGGCTGACGATTGGGAGTGTTTCGCCCCCGATAGGTGCGCTCATCCAGCATGAAAATGTCTAGTAATGGGCCATGCTTGAAGGAGCGATAAATTCTCGCTTTGTCTGGCTCATTGGTTGTATACCCAATAGGCATATATTCCAAAAATGCTTGCCTTCCCCTTTCAGCTAGCAAGTTAACATCTTTGACTGTGTAGCGGTCATCGCTTAAAAGAAATTCCCCAGGATACCAGTTGTTTGTAACTTCGTGGTCGTCCCACTGTGACAACATCGGAACTTCAGCGTTGAAACGCTTGATGTTTTCATCCAGCAAATTGTATATATAGTTGCCACGATATTCTGTTAGCGTTTCTGCTACTTTGGATTTTTCTGGTGTAGTAATGTTTTTCCAAATAGTCCCGTCATCTAGCGTTACTTGTGGTTGAATGATGCCATCAGCGTAAATATTATCGCCAGAATGGATGAAAAAGTCGGGATTAAGTTGACGCATCGTTTCGTAAATTTTCATCCCACCGAAATCAGGATTAATACCCCATCCCTGACCGGCTGTGTCGCCACCCCAAACAAAGAATATATCTCGCCCAGATTTGGGGGGAGTTCGGAAAGTGCCATTTACTGGAGCGCTGTAAGTGCCTTTGTAATCTAAATCCTGGAAGATTACCCGATAAAATAATTGTTGGTTTGGTGGCAGGTTCCTTAGATAAAGTCGGGCTGTAAAGTCGCTATTTTGTAAAGCATTGGGGCCTACAACTCGCTGCACATTGCGAAAAGATTCGCTGGTAGAATATTCTACGATCATTTTGGCGGGGCGATCGCTCCGACTCCAAATGACAATGCTATCATTGCAGATATCTCCGCTAGCTACACCATAAGGTATGGCAGGACGCATTTTAGCAGAGGTGATAATTCCAGGTGCTTGAGCAAAAACTTGTGATTTCGATACAAGATTTGTGGCAATAATTCCACCTGCTGTGAGCGTTGAACGCATCAAAAACTGGCGGCGGTTTAGCTTCAATGAGTGATTAGATTCCATACTAAATAATGGCAAACTTAAGAAGTGTTACAGGATAAGTGTTTAACACATTCTGTTAGAAAAACAAGTAAAGAGTAAGTTATCTAACGGTTAATAAAATATTAAAATATTAGATTCGCTGAATTACTCTATATTCCCACATCTACACTGTGAATTTTGGCTAGCAATCTGGGAAAGATAAGTTTATAACGATTGATAAACTTTGAAATTATAGGCACGGATATCAAAGATGTTACCAGAAATATTATCTCAGCACCCAAGGCTTGAGAGTATGCTGACTATGGATGGCATGACAAATGGTAATGAATCCAACCTGCGATTAAAGTCAACTTTGCAAGAATTACCATTTTGGCAGGTTGACATCGAAGTAGACTGTCCGAGCAATGATTTAGCTATACTCTTTAACCAAGAGCCTTTACTACCGGGAATTATCCTAAATAATAATCAACAGTATGTCGGGATAATTTCGCGGCGGAAATTTTTTGAGCAGATGACCCACCCCTATAGTTTGGCACTATTTTCTAAAAGACCGATTAGAATTCTTTACAAGTTTTTCGAGCCAAACATATTAGTATTTTCTGAGGATACGCTCATTGTCAATGCGACTCAGGCAATTTTGGAACGAGCGCCTGAAGTTGCTTATGAGCCGATTTTAGTTAAAACTATGTCTGGAAAATATAAGCTGGTTGATTTTCATCAATTACTCTTAGCCTACTCCAAAATTCATGTTTTAACACTTATTGATCTACAGCAGGTAGAGGAACAATCTAGAGTCGCTAAAGCAGGCTTTACTGATCTTCAACATAACTATACGCGATTAGTTCAGAATGAAAAAATGGCCGCATTAGGACAACTCGTTGCTGGTATTGCCCACGAAATCAATAACCCTGTCAACTTTATTGCTGGCAACCTTGTCCACGCCATCAAATACAGTCAAAATTTACTCGATCTGATTAGATTATATCAACAATCTTATCCTGAACCAAAAGCGGAAATTCAAACTGCGATCGCAGAAATTGAACTAGATTTTTTAACTACTGATCTCCCCCTTCTTCTCACCTCTATGCAGGTTGGTACCCAGCGAATCGAGCAAATCGTTCTTTCGTTGCGAAATTTTTCTCGTCTCGATGAATCTGAGAAAAAATTAGTTGATATCCATGAAGGTATTGATAGCACCCTGGTAATTTTACAAAGTCGTCTCCAAAACACCCAATTCGGTGAAAGCATAAACATAATTAAAGAATACGCTGATCTTCCCCAACTTGAGTGCTACGCTGGGTTACTCAATCAGGTATTTATGAATATTTTGGCGAATGCTATCGACGCTATAGAAGAGTCATTAGTCATTAGCCATACCCTGCGGGAAGGCAAAGCGCCTACGTCATCGGTAAGGAATAAAGGAAGAATTTGTATTCGGACTGAACTCACTGATGAAAAGCAAGTAATTATTCGTATTTCTGATAATGGCCCAGGAATTCTAGAGAGTATCCAAAACCGATTGTTTGACCCCTTTTTCACGACTAAACCTATTGGTAAAGGAACTGGGTTAGGTTTATCTATCAGTTATCAAATTATTGTAGAAAAACACGGTGGTCAACTGCAATGCATATCGGCTTTGGGCGAAGGGACTGAGTTTATTATTACAATTCCAGAGCAACTTAATTCTTAACAAGTTCAGAAAAGCAAACCGTAAAACTTTAGCGTAAAAAACAAGCAATAAGCAAAGGATAGACATTTTTATAAATAGTTAATATTGCCAATTTTCCTTCACTTACATATTGAATTTTAACTATAAGTTCTTGCTGTTTCACTAACGATCTTTACAGGTTCTGACACGATATCATCTATTTTATTAAACTCTCCAGCCCGCCAGCTATCTGTTATATCCTTGATAAAACTGGCAATAGGAATCGCAATTAACAAACCCAGAACTCCTCCCAACTTTGCCCCTAACAGCAAAGAAATTACCACCCACACGGGATTTAAGCCCGTCAAATTGCCGAGGATTCTAGGTGCTATAAAATTAGAATTAACTTGGTCGATCGCAACAGCTACACCTAAGACTTCAACTCCTAACCAAAAGTTTTGCAGCGCCACCAACAAACTTACTATGGCGATACCTACTCCTGTACCAAAGGGGAAGAGAGAAAATAAACCAATCCCGATGCCAAAAAGTAGAGCCAAGGGAACTTGCAGCGCCAAAAACGCCAGTGTAATTGTCACTCCTAACACAGCTCCTAATGTTGCTTGACCGATGAAGTAATTGTGGAAATCCTCTCGCAGTAATTCCCGCATTCTTGACCCAATGTTAGGGGGAAACCACTGAAAAATTCCGTCCCAAAGACGTTTACCGTTCAATATTAGGTAGATAGTCAGCACTACCGCCAGCAGCACGTTGAGGACAATCCCAATGGTATCGACAGCAAAACCAAGAATTCTACCAGTGAACGACTGAAGCTGGTTAGATAATCGCTCAAGAATTTGGGTAAATAAACTACTTAAATTAATCGGAAGTTGTTGTTGACTTAACGCCCAATCTTGGAAAGTTTGCAACTGTTGAGTACCAGAATCAATCCAACTGGGCAATATATTAGCTAGCTCAACGAGCTGTTGGATAATCAGGGGAACCAACGTAATACCTAAAGCCACTAAAACCACTAGAGTCAAAAGCAACACCCCTGCGATCGCCACGTTGCTTTTTACCCCTTGTTCTTGGAGAAACTGGATTGGATAGTTCAAGACAAAAGCTAGCAGGATGGCGGCGGCGATAACGCTGATCAAGGGTTGAAAATACTGTATAACCTGGAGCAATAGCCAGCCGTTAAGAATAATAATGGGAAATGCCAATCCTATAGTTAACCATCGCGGTAGTTTATTTGCTGATTGCATTAGTGATGACTCCACAAGAGTTCTAACTTTATTTTGGCTTTGATTTTGATTCATGAAAAAGCATATAATTATTTAGGAAATCATGCTGCAATTGCAATATACGCAAGCAGAGATCAACTAGTACGCCACGGCGGAAATAGAGCAACCATTTAAAATCCCTAAAGAGCTTATTCCATAATACTTTTGACTTTTGATTTTTGACTTCCGCCTTGCGGTACTAGGTTTGTTGGTTTGTCTCAATAAAATCCAACATAATTTTTTGATGTACATTCCCCAAAGGTCGGATTTCACCAGCGTTTTGCGAATAACAGTTACCTTGGTAAATATTTTCTAGGGTCAATAATCCCATATCCCAGCCTTCATTCAAAACCAGTTGATTTAATTCCACCGAGAGTGGTGCATGAAAGACATGACGAACAACTCTTTCGTCAGGATAACAGCCAAATTCAACAAAGGGTGGTAAGATATAGCCGATTTCTTCTAAAATTTCTCGCTTCACTGCTACTTCTGGCGTTTCACCAAGTTCAATATGACCGCCAAATAGCGCCCAGTAACCAGGGTAGAGAATACCGGGGATGTTATCTCGCAGTTGCATGAGAAACTTGTTTTTTTGGTAGAGAATTGCGATCGCTACATGTATCGGTTGATTATTCATATCTTATTTTTAATTACTAATTACTATTCTTCTAGATAAACTTCCCCCAATTCTTTCCCAGCTAAAGGGATACTTCGGTAGCGAATTTTACCCTTAATCACCACTTGTGCCCCCTCGTCCAGATTCTTTTGATTGGTGACAACCCAAATTTGACCAGTTGAGTCACTAATTTGATAAGCCCACTGCTTGATCAAAGGAGCTTTCTTTTCCACCTTACCTTGGATGTAAACTGTAGCCTTATTGTCTTTTTCTGGTTTAATTTCTCGAATTGGGGTGACATTGGTACCAATTTTAAAATTAGTCCCATTCAAGCCAGACGAGGTTAAACTACTACAACTACAAAGTCCCACCACTAATAAAAAAATCAACCCCAGGCGGTAGGGAACAATACTGTGTCCGTACAAGAACGAAAGGGACATTCTCGTTTGTTGCATGAAAGCCACCGATTGAGCAAATTTTTGCTTCACTGCTTGCTTTGTCGCCAGTTTCATCAGGTCTGTTCCCATCTATACTATTCTCTGCACTTTCAGAAACACACTCTTAACTGAGCAAAAAATGTTCTGAATTTCATCCTTAACGGAACGCCGTAATTCCCCATCCCTCTACAGGGTGGGGATGTAAGGTGGACGGTGACGAAACCAACTCCGACCAATATTAGCCGTTAGGCTGATTAGGGAGTGGGTTGGTTGAGGAGTCGTCAATCCGTGAGATTGGGAGCCTGTCAATCCAGTCCTCGACCAACTGCGTAACTGTTTTTTCTCTGTTTTCTGCATAGACTTTGAGTTTGGCTAATCTCTTCTCAGATATCCTTAAATTCAATCTTCCACTTTTCATAAATAGACGTACAATATATGTCTATTTATGGTAATATATAAATGGTCGATGACCCGCCCGACTGTATGGAACATAAAGGCTAACTTCAAAGTAGTCAGACTTGCCGAAGAAACATCAGAGATCGGGGAAAGAACACTGTTAGCTGGTAAGACAAGAGCAATAAATCCAAGCGGTGTTGTACGAAACAAAAATCAAACTGCCTGTGGTAGACGGGCGGCTGCCTGTGGACGCTGTGTAAGACCAAAAGCTAGATGGCTAGTGGAGGCATCGGCGGATGAGACGGGAAACTCCGTTCGCGTAAGCGTCTCCCGTTGGGAGAAGACGAATAAAACCGTCACTGATTCAATGATGTTGGAAGCCCCAACCTCAGCGAAGCAGGTTGGGGTACTTCACTTCTTTATTCTTCAGATAAGGCCATTGATCTGAGAAAATAAAGATTATGGATTTACTGTGAGAAAAACGCTACGACACCAATTAGGGCGCAGGGGGAAAGACTTGTTGCAAGTGTTTTGACAAAAGGCGAATATAGCTGGGAATTCTCATGGAAACAAAAACTGCCAAACTCCTTGATGGTAAAGCAATAGCTGCAAAAATTCAGCAAGAACTTTCAGTTGCCATTACACAATTACAACCCAAAATTGGGCGATCGCCTGGTTTAGCAGTGCTGATGGTTGGCGATAATCCAGCCTCAGCTGCTTATGTTCGTAATAAAGAAAAAGCTTGCGCTAAAGTTGGGATCACCTCTTTTGGAAAGCATTTTCCCGCCAAAACTACCTTTGAGGAGTTAGAAGAGGTCATAGCTGCACTAAACCACGATGAACGGGTGGATGGTATTCTCGTACAGCTGCCCTTACCTAACCACTTGGATGCTGTGGCTCTGCTACATCAAATTGATCCCGATAAAGATGCTGATGGACTGCACCCAGTTAACTTGGGGCGACTAGTCCGGGGAGAAACTGGTTTACGCAGCTGCACCCCGGCTGGTGTGATGCGGCTTTTAGAAGAATATGAGATTCCTTTGCAGGGAAAACAGGCAGTAGTGGTGGGACGCAGTATTTTGGTGGGTAAACCAATGGCACTGATGCTACTAGAAGCTGATGCTACAGTCACGATCGCTCACTCGCGATCGCATGACCTCAAAACTATCACCCAAAATGCTGATATTCTAATTGCAGCAGTAGGTCGTCCCGGACTGATCACTGCTGACATGGTAAAACCGGGCGCTGTTGTGGTAGATGTGGGAATGAATCGCGTCACCGATGCTAGTGGCAAAAGCCGTTTAATTGGCGATGTCCACTTTGAATCAACAGCTGCTGTAGCAGAATTTATCACCCCCGTTCCTGGTGGTGTTGGCCCTATGACTGTCGCCATATTGTTGCAAAATACATTTGCTAGCTATTCCAAGGCGGCAAGAAAAGAAAAACAGTGAGGAGTGATGAGTTAAAAGTTAAGAGTTATTAATCCTAACTCCTGTACAGACGCGATTAATCGCGTCTCTACTCCTAATTCTTCATTTTTTCAGCGCCACAGCACCTTAAAATTGTGACGTATAAGACAAAAATCTCAAAATGTCAGGAATTTAAGAATGGTAGCAACTGATAACGTTCAAAAGACACCACCAGAGGAAGCCACGTTTAACTTAGCAGCTTATCTGAAAGAGCGCCAAAAGCTTTGTGATACTGCTTTGGATCAGGCTATCCCCATCATTTATCCAGAAAAGATTTATGAGGCGATGCGCTACTCGTTATTAGCTGGAGGCAAGCGTGTACGTCCTATTCTTTGCCTTGCTACCTGTGAAATGATCGGTGGAACCATCGAAATGGCCATGCCAACGGCTTGTGCTGTAGAGATGATTCATACAATGTCGTTGATTCATGACGACCTGCCGGCGATGGATAATGACGATTACCGTCGCGGGAAGCTGACGAATCATAAAGTCTATGGCGAAGATGTGGCGATTTTGGCTGGGGATGGCTTGTTGGCTCTCGCTTTTGAGTTTGTTGCCATTCAAACCCCCGAAAGCGTTAAGAGAGAGCTAGTCTTGCAGGTAATTGCCCGTCTTGGTCGGGCGCTGGGGGCAGCTGGTTTGGTCGGCGGTCAAGTTGTCGATTTAGAGTCGGAAGGTAAATCAGATATTTCCCTAGAAACGCTAAATTTCATCCATCAACACAAAACAGCCGCTCTTTTGGAAGCTTGCGTAGTTTGTGGCGGGATCATAGCTGGGGCATCACCTGAAGATGTGCAGCGACTGACCCGTTATGCTGAAAATATTGGGCTAGCGTTCCAAATCATCGATGATATTTTGGATATCACTTCTACCCAAGAGCAATTAGGCAAAACTGCGGGTAAAGACCAAAAAGCCCAGAAAGTGACCTATCCTAGCCTTTGGGGACTTGAAGAATCTCGCTCAAAAGCCCAAGAATTAGTTAAAGCAGCTTGTGCGGAATTAGAACCATTTGGAGAAAGAGCCAAATCACTCCAAGCGATCGCTCATTTTATAATCAGCCGCAATAATTAGTAACGCTTTGGATAATTCGTAATTCGTAAGCGTTTTATTGATTTGGAGTGGGTGGTTGATTGACACCATGCTATACTACACCGTCTAGCGAAATTCAAAATTCACTCATATCAAAATCCAAAAAGCTTTTAAGCAAGCTTTTGGGTGAATTTGAATAGTTAGTCTGTTTCCACCGTGATGTACTAGGTTAATTCTGGATTTTGGGTTGAATCTAGATGTTTCCTCAACCAACAACTGCTGCTAATATTTACTAACCTAACCAAAATACCATGCAGGACATAGGCAACATTTTAGACAACCGGGTGCTGCTGGTTGCTTTGATAGCTTGTTTAATTGCTCAAGCCCTAAAGCTCGTAATCGAGATCATCAAAAATCGCAAACTAAATGTGCGTGTTTTAGTGACAACCGGAGGTATGCCCAGTGCCCATTCAGCTTTAGTTACAGCTCTAGCCGCTGGTGTAGGGCAAACACTCGGTTGGGCATCTCCTGATTTTGCCGTTGCAATGATTTTTGCCATCATCGTTATGTATGATGCAGCCGGAGTTCGCCAAGCGGCTGGTAAGCAAGCTCGTATCCTCAATCAAATGATTGATGAATTATTTCATGAAAAACCAGACTTTAGCCAAGACCGTCTGAAAGAATTACTCGGACATACACCAGTTCAGGTAATAGCTGGATCGGCTTTGGGCATAACCATCTATTGGTTAGCTAGGTCTGCTTATTAGTCAATAGTCTACAGTCTACAGTTTATTAACGAATGACTAATGACTAATGACTAATGACTAATGACTAATGACTACAATCGTACAGTTGAGCGCAGCAGAATTACCTTACGACTATCTACTATGCTGGCAATAAAACCGCCATTGTTCAGCTTCTGCAATGTGTTGTATGCTTCAGTTTGGTTAGTCGTATAAACTGCCAACAAGTAAGGGCGTTGTCCATAAGAAACAAAACCTACGTTACCTCCCACTACTTGCTGCACACTATTTACTAGTTCTGGACGGTTGTAATAATCTACCAGCACTGCATAACCTTCTCCTAATGCTTGAGGATTGTAAACTGTCTGCTGAGGCTGCTGTAGCTGTCCCTGTTGCGGTGGCTGCACATCTGGCGTTGTTGGTCGAGTCGTAATGATGGCAGACAAGCCAACAATATTGCTGACATACCTTGCCCATCGATTGGCATCATCAATTTTATTAAAGCCCCCTATCCGCGTCACAGTTTCGTTGAGATATTTGCAGTTAATCGTCTTGAGTTCCGGTGGTAAGGCACTACGCAACTGCTTTTGATTATCTGCTGTGGGACTGACTACTAATAAAAGATACTCACCCGCAGTTGGTGGTTGACAAAGGGGAACGGCTTGTTGGGCAAAAACAGAACTCATGCCACCAATCAACCCTGCGTAAGCGAAGCTCGTCGTAGACATCGCTAATCCTAAAACACTTGGTAAAATCTGAAATCTATGCACAAAAGTTAGATTATGTAAATCAAGGTGTCTTAGAAGATTTTATAAGAAAAAAGCTTAAAACCCAGTTACTTCAGTATGCGGATAAAAGGAGTGTCAAAAAATATATTTTGTTACTCAAAAATAAAATTAGGAAGTGGGGAAGAGGCAGGGGGAGCAGGGAGTAGAGGAGAATAATAAATCCAATGCCCAATGCCCAATGCCCAATGCCCCATGCCTAATGCCCAATGCCCCATGCCTAAGAGACGGCAGCCAACGATACCAATGCATCTGGAATCGTCTCAGAAGGAGCCTGGAATTCACCAGTACTGACGTACTCTAAACGCAGTTTTAACCAAGTAATAAATTGGGGATTAGTAGAAATAATTGCTACTGCTGGTTGGGGACACTTCGCCTTTAGCTCTGTAAACTGCGGTGTTTCCAAGAAAGCTGGTTGCGGAACCAACCAAAAATCTATTTGTTTTTCTTGTTCGTGGTAGTGACGGGTGCGCTCTTTGAGAACTTCGTGTGTCGGTTCTTCTTCGAGAAGAAATTTTTGACTGGCCAAAACTTAATAATATGTTTGCATTTTCATCCTTTGGTTGCTATGTGAATAATTTAAGGGCACACTGCTGCACTCTGTACCCCTAAAAACTAACTCTTGTGGGATTTCTTGAACCAAGAACTGAACGGACAAGCACTTCCCTGCTTTTGGGCATTTATCAGTTTGCCACCAGATGTTAGCTTTTCCAAGAACAGATTATTGTCGAAGTAGTGTTCCAAGGAAATAACCTTCAAGTCATCGGTAACTTTTGCAATGCTCATGCCGATAATTTCTACTGTCTCTCCAGTAGGTGCATGGCCTTTGTATTCTCCTTTAAAATGTCCCCAATGCCGCCATTTGAATGTGACATTTGGTGGCCCTGAGAAAACTTCCAGCACTTCCCAAGGAAATCCTTGGGGAAATGTTGTGTGGAAGACTTTTGCGGATGATTCAAAGCTTTCTTCTGAAGCCTTGTAATGTTCTGAATCAGCCATAAATAAATTGTAAGTACCTTGGGCTGATAAATCTGCTGCTGTGTACTCGACTCCGCCATTGGTACTTACACGAAACTTGTCATTCACAATAGATAACCACTCTTGCGGGTTAGCTTTGAAGGATACCTCCATCTCCAAAGTTCGCACCAAATTTTCCACGATCGCTTCCAGTGTACCTTCAAGGTGATTATAGGTACTTTCTTGAGCGAGATTCTCTTTTGAACGCGAATAATCAGGCGGTGTCTGATAGCGCCACTCGACATCAGTGCTTTCTGCTATCACTTTATCTCTATCCTGTACCCAAAGCGGCAGGTCGTTAGATTGTGTTGCGCTCATAGAAGTTTTTGCTGAAGGTTTGCTCTCAATTTCTAGATTTCGCAGTAGACAACCCCTCTTTTAAAACATGGGAGTGAAGAGTGGGGACAGGGAGCAGGGGAGGCAGGGGAGGCAGGGGGAGCAGAGGAGAATTTTTAATAATCAATGCCCAATGCCCAATGCCCAATGCCCAATGCCCAATGCCCAATGCCCAATGCCCCATTCCCTATTCCCCATTCCCTACTCCCTACTCCCTCTTATAGCTTGTTTCATCTCGCGGACTGCCCTTTCCATACCTACTAATGCTGCTCGACTGATGATAGTATGACCAATGTTCAGCTCTTCCATACCTGGAAGCGCAGCCACCGGATAGACGTTCCAGTAGGTGAGTCCATGACCAGCGTTGACTCGCAATCCAGCTTGAATCGCTTGTTCACACCCCTTAGCTAATATGGCTAATTCTCGCTGGCGATTTGTTTCATCCTTAGCCTCAGCATATTGTCCGGTGTGCAATTCAATAAATCGCGCCTGCACCTTGACAGATGCTTCTATTTGTGCTAGCTCTGCATCGATAAATAAACTAACTGGAATGTTAGCGCTTTGCAATTTATCGACTATCTCACCTATTCTAGCAATTTGCCCGATAATATCTAATCCACCTTCTGTTGTGACTTCCTCGCGCTTTTCGGGGACTAAAGTTACATAATCTGGTTTGATATCGAGAGCGATCGCTAGCATTTCATCTGTAGCGGCCATTTCTAAATTAAGATGCGATCGCACTGTTTGCCGCAATATACGCACATCCCTGTCTTGAATATGCCGCCGATCTTCCCGCAAATGCACCGTAATCCCATCTGCACCCCCTAATTCTGCCAGCACCGCCGCCGCCACGGGGTCTGGTTCCACTGTCCGCCGTGCTTGCCGGATGGTGGCGATGTGGTCAATGTTAACGCCAAGTGTAAGCACCCCAAATTTCTCCCAAATCCACAGTCCTCAGAACTTGATTTTACCGGAAATACTGGTCGCGCATAGCGAAGTAGTCAAGGAAAAATTAAATTGCGAAGTATCAAAGACTCATTAACGAAGTTCTAAAGGACTTAAACACGACTTGGAACAATGTCTGCATCAGTGGCAGAATTCCGGGGCGATCGCTCAAAATAGTGAATCATCAAGGCAATCCTAGTTGATCTGTTCTGGTATTCTTGTGATTTGATGCCAAAATCTAATTTACAAACAAATTTTGGCTAACTCTTGATTAGTTAATTACTTCAGACCCCTCAATTTCGTGTTGAAGCAGCCTAATATTAGTACATATTTTTACTATATTCTTTTTTTACTCTGCACACTGTATAAATGCTAGAATCCTCAAGTAGACAGTTAGGATACCTAGATGCCAGTTGTAGCTAACTCAATCAAGTTTGGTACAGACGGCTGGCGGGGCGTTATAGGTGAAGAGTTTACCTTTGAACGCCTAGCCCTGGTCGCGCCAGTTGCCGCAAAAGTATTATATGATACATATTTTTCGACGGTTGGTAGCCGGACAATAATTGTCGGTTACGATCGCCGATTCATGGCCGAAGACTTTGCTCGTGCTGTTGCTGATACTGTCACCTCTGTCGGATTTGATGTGCTACTGAGCGAAAACTATGCCCCAACCCCAGCTTATAGTTGGGCAGCAAAACAACTCAATGCTTTAGGGGCGCTGGTAATTACAGCTAGCCATAATCCTGGAACATATTTGGGTTTAAAAGTCAAGGGTTGTTTTGGTGGGTCGGTGCCGCCAGAAGTCACAAAAGAGATAGAAGCGCAGTTGTCGGTTGGAGTACGATTAGCAGCTACTCTAGGGAAGCAAGAGAAATTTGATCCTTGGCCCAGTTATACAGAAGCATTAGAAGGTAAAGTTGATATTGCCAAAATTCGAGAAGCGATCGCATCAGGCAAATTGACATTATTTGCCGATGTTATGCATGGCGCGGCGGCTGGCGGATTGGCGAGACTACTAGGCAATCAAGTCAAAGAAATCAACTCAGAACGCGATCCCCTATTTGGTGGTGGTGCGCCGGAACCCTTGCCTAAATACCTTTCAAAGCTATTTGAAGTCATCAAAACTCACCGAGAAACAGATAAATCAGGTTTAACGCTGGGGTTGGTATTTGATGGGGACTGCGATCGCATTGCCGCCGTAGACGGGGAAGCCAACTTCTTGAGTTCCCAAGTCTTAATCCCGATATTAATCGACCACTTAACCCTACGGCGCGGCTTTAAGGGTGAAATAGTCAAAACTGTTAGTGGTTCCGACTTAATGCCCTTGGTGGCAGCACTACATAACCTGTCAGTATTTGAAACAGCAGTTGGTTATAAATACATTGCTGACAGAATGTTAGCAGCAGAAGTGTTGCTGGGCGGCGAAGAGTCGGGAGGAATTGGCTATGGTAGCCATATTCCCGAACGCGATGCCCTTCTGTCAGCATTATACGTTTTAGAGGCGATTGTAGAATCTGGTTTGGATTTAGGTGAGTATTACCGCTACTTGCAGAAACAAACAGGGTTTACCTCAGCTTATGATCGCATTGATTTACCCTTAGCAAGTATGGAAGTGCGATCGCGTCTTTTGCAACAACTGCAAACCCAACCTTTAACAGAAATTGCCGGGTTAGCAGTGATTGATTGCCAAACAATCGATGGTTACAAGTATCGCCTCGCTGATAAAAGCTGGTTAATGATTCGGTTTAGTGGTACTGAGCCAGTTTTACGCCTCTACTGTGAAGCCCCGACAATTGAGCAAGTCCATCAAACTCTTGCTTGGGCAAAACACTGGGCAGAGTAAAATTAGTGAGGAGTTGAGAGTTAGGAGTTAGGAATTAAATGAACTACCTCTAGCTAGCTTCGCTTGAGCTAGAGGTTTCTACGTCCCCTAGTCCATTTTTAGCAAAGTAACTTTGAGATTTTGGTAGGGTCGAGGTGTGCATTACTGCATCACCCCTCCCATTCGGAACCGTGCTTGCGACTTTCACCGCACACGGCTACTCAGTGTGTTGTCCTTTTGTCATCTCGGACTTCCTAACCTTATGACCTATGAATTTTGGGATATCATTTTTCCACTCCCAATCAAATTTCTCCCAAAATTGGGATAGTTTCTCAAGGAATTTTGAGTGGTTTTTCTTCCGAATTTCTTTTAGGTCAATTGCAGTCTTTTCGTCATGGCAGTGCCGATGTAATAATTGAAGGTTTTTGTATTCATCCTTACCGCCAATGGCTCTGGGGATGATGTGGTCTTCTTCGATTACATCCCAATGTTGGAAGCTTAATCCACTTCTCTTCTAGCTTTGTTAGCTGATTGCTCGGCTAGATTTCCACACCTACATGGATAACGAGTTGTCATCAACAAGGGATTTTAAGTGCGAACTCAATCCTTATGGATTACCCTGTTGAAGCCTAGAATCCCCCCATTTCTGGGTTTCTCTAGAACGAATCGCACGTGACGCTTCTTCGCCCCTAGTTGTTTCATGTTTCCCGCAGTTTTGCGAGTACGTGAAATAGAGCTAGGCGACTCTGCGCCTACGAGACTGGTTCCCAATCCCGGTAGAGTTCCTTTAGCCCAATAAAGCATAACTTCGGCCGCAGCAATATCCCTATCTTGGATGTAATTACAAACAACACATTCATGCACTCTAATATCCAGTGTTTTCTTGTGCTGATTTCCACATTTAGGACAAGTTTGAGAAGGCTTTACTTTTTTAGTTGGAACTTCGATAAAAACACCACCAATTTGCTCAACCTTATATTTGATTGTGCTGCGTAGCATACCAAATCCAACATCGAGTATTGACTTGTTTAGTCCAGCCTTCTGTTTCTTACGCTTGCCTTCTTGACGCAGTTGTTCATGGGGGAAACCCCCAAGACCACACTGCGTCGCTTTTTTAGCTCTACTGGTCATGTTCTTGACTTCTAGCTTTTCAGTTGCCACGAAGCTATTACCGCTCACAATTTCTGCTGCAACTTGGTGAACCCAGTTCTGCCGTTGGTTAGCAACTTTACGTTTTAGCTTACTAACTTTGAATTGAGCTTTTTTCCACCTTCTAGAAGCAAATATTTTCTTTTTTCTATTCGGCGCACGTTTGCGTCTTTTCTCCTTAGATATAAACTTTATTTTCTGTTCAGTATTCCTCAAAAACTTAGGAGCATCAATCTGTTGATGATTCTCTCCATCAGTAATTGATAATGCCGTGAGACATCCTAAATCAATACCAACTGCACCGATAGGTAATATCTCAGGCTTGAGAATTTGGTCTAGAACCTCAACTGTTATAGATGCGTACCATTTAGAATTACGATAGACGATGGTGCAAGTCGTAGGTGTTCCCCAATATTTTGCTTGACCACGCATTTGAATACGCCCGATTTTAGACAAATTCAAATACCCGTTCTCGCCATCAGACTCGACAGAGTAGCCAGTCTTTGCGGGATATGTCCAACCAGAATAATGACGAATTGATTTTAATTTAGGGCGTTTTCCTAATCCTTTTTTCCAGCGTTCAAATGCAAAATCTACCCGTTTCAGCGTAGCTTGCAAAGCTTGAGAATTGATTTCTTTGTACTCAATCCAAATATCTTTGAATGCTGGTAAGCTATTCTGCTGCTCCATATAGCTAACAGAATGTTTGAGATTTTGATACTGATAAAATCTATTATTTACAGCAGCGTTGTAGAGGTCTTTGTGAAGTTTCCGGTGATACCGCGTATACTGCTCTATCTGCTTATTTGGGTATAACCGAAAAGTCATCCGCCTAATCGCCACTTCTATTTTTACCTCCAAGACTCGAATTACTAGATCATTGATAATACAATTGAACTGTAGGTTAGTTAAGTGGTTGCTAGAAAAGGTTCTCATTCTATTTTTTCTATTCACCTGCATTTTGTGTTTGTTACCAAATATCGGCGCAAGGCAATAACCTCTCCGATGTTGGAGCAGTTGCATGAGGTACTGGCAAATGTTTGCATAAAGACAAAATGCCGATTGATAGAATTTTCAGGAGAATCAGACCATGTTCATCTATTGGTAGATTTCCATCCTGACAATAATTTATCAGCGTTAGTAGGTAGTCTTAAATCAGCTTCTAGTAGGATTATTCAAAAAGAATTCAGAGAGCATTTAGCAACTTTCTATAAAAAACCTGTCCTTTGGTCTAGCTCTTACTATGTTGCCTCAACTGGTGGCGCACCGATTGAAAAGATAAAACAGTATATCAAATCTCAAGAAGCACCAAAGGAATAATTGGAAATTGCTCAAATCCTCTCTGCACTGTTTGAACTACGTTCAAAAACATTTGAGAGGTTTTCGCAATTTCCCGCTATTCATCCCCACCTTGCGAGTACGCTGAAGGTGGGGATGAATAGCGTTACGTTAACTCATAACTCATCACTCCTAACTCCTAACTAATAATTTGTAATTCATGACATTACTTGTAGTAGCTACAGGAAATCCAGGTAAGTTGCGGGAAATGCAAGCTTATCTGGAAAATTCTGGTTGGCAATTAACCCTCAAACCTGAAGAATTGGAAATTGAAGAAACAGGCGAAACCTTTGCTGCTAACGCTTGTCTAAAAGCGTCACAAATTGCTAAAGCTACAGGAAACTGGGCAATTGCTGATGATTCGGGCTTGCAAGTAGATGCCCTAAATGGCGCACCAGGGGTGTATTCTGCACGTTACGCTAAAACCGACTCAGAACGCATTGCTAGGCTATTGAGGGAATTAGATAACCAAGTCAATCGACAAGCTCAATTTGTTTGTGCAGTAGCGATCGCTCGTCCTGATGGTCCGATCGCATTACAATCTGAAGGTATTTGTCGCGGCGAAATTCTCCATGCACCGCGTGGTGATGGTGGTTTCGGCTACGATCCAATTTTTTATGTGCAAGAGTTGCAATTGACCTTTGCTGAGATGACACGGGGATTGAAGCGGTCAATTAGCCATCGAGGCAAGGCTTTTACTGCTTTACTTCCGCAGCTAGACACATTGTTTAGTCCTGAGTCCTGAGTTAGGATAAAAAACTGATTTAAGAAATGAAAAGCTATCTGAGAATTAGTACTTTCGGCGTTGCTGAATAGTGAGACTAAATATAGCAATCAAGTAAAATACAACAAAATTTGTGGTATCAAAGCTAAAAGTGATTTACCACAAATTTTCAAAGTGTAAATGCTGTTTACCTTTATTGCTTAGTTCAGGCAATTGCCTTCCTAAGTTTTTGAAGAGTCGCTTCAGACCATTTATTTATGCAGCTGGTTTTCCCAGAAGGAATACGGATATGGTAAATTGCATTGTTACGTAAAGCTAAGATTTTTATTTTCTGAAGAACATCATGGTTACGTATATTTAAAACTTCGGCTAGATGAGTGCATGTATAGGGATAATGTTCTTCTTTAGGAAGGCTAATGGCACTCAAAGCAATATCTGTATTATCAAGATTAGTTGTGACTCTTAAAGCAGCATCTTCAGAGCTTCCATTTCGTACAGCCTCAAACTGGCTTACCACTCTGTTAATACTGTTCTTCAATCGAGTCAGCTTTTGCGTTAATTGATCACTAACAACTGAAGATAAAATATCTCTGAGCCTATACTCAGACACCTCAATCATAGGGCTAGTACCCTTACGATTGAGGCGTGCTTGGATTAATGGGGTTACATTATATTAGCTTCTAAGTTTGGCTCAGATGACATAAACAAATCCTCACGCTACATTGGGATGTTGGAATTTTTGTTGAAGACAATCCAAAATATCATTTTCGGTTTTTTGCACGATTTCTTCAATTTCTTCCTGCGATAATATGTTACCCAACTCTTCTTGCAAAATTGCTATTAATTTTTCATAACTAATATGAGCTTGAGTTTTAGCCAAATATTTAGCTAAATTTTGACCGAAATCTAGCCCCGCAGCCACATCAGAATCTACTTCATCTTCAAGTTGAACCGCCCACTGCAACCAAGAATTACTCGATAAATACTGCATTACCCTACCCCTTCCTGACTATCCACAACCAAGTTGACCAGCTAACTAAATTGGCTGAGTATTTTCTCAGCTTGGTCTGATGAAATCTCAAAGTATCTTAATCCTTCTTTCTTGGAATCATATCCCAAATCAACCATTCCAAATTTTCGGTAAAAATTTTCCGCACCAGGTAAGGAATGCAAACCAACCTACCTTTATAATCTAAATCAAAGCTACGTTCTATAGCGAACTTTAGTAAACTACTTCCAACACCTTTATACATTGGTGGATTTTCTATAGAGCGACGATTCCAAGGAGCTATAGTTAAGTAATCGACATAAACAAGATTCTTAGTAGATTCTAAAAGGGAACGATAGCAATCTAACTCCAGAATCATAAGTCCTTGAGTAATCGCTTCGCATTCTAATGCGAGCCTTTCATAATTTGGCGTTGAAAGCTTAAAAAATTTATCTATCCATGAGCAATGGCTGTCTTCTTCAGATGAGTTTTGAAGTCTTTGTTTCCAAAAGGTTTCAAAGTCGGAAATGTGCTTAGAAGATAGACTACATAATTCTGCTTCAACTAAGGCTGAATCTTTAACACGGAATAACGGTAACTTAGCAATCGCATTCAAGGCAACAACTCACAAATTTGAATTAAGCTAGACAAGTATAAGTTCAGATTTCTTCTCGTCTACAGTTTCAAAGTAAAATTTTTCACCTTGCTCTATACGTTGCTCAATCAGCCCCATCATCCGTAAGGCTTGCCGTAACACGGCTGACTTATTCATGTCCTTTTTTTCACTAAGACTATTTAGTAGCTCAAGTTCAGCGTCCGACAAGTTAAGCGTAATTAAAGTTTTTTTGCTCAAAACATTTTTACCTCTGTTCTTATATATAGATTATATATCAAATATATATAGTACATGCGTTCTATGTCAAGAGTAAACCTAGTTTTTGTCGTAGCCTGTAGCCAGTCAGATGTGGGAATATGCCTATATGTGACTTATTAAGTCGTATATAGGCATATAATTCAAAAGCTTATCAGGACTTAAACTGCTTCTGTGTTCTTTTCCCCAGTGCGAATCCGAATTACTTGCTCAACAGGCGAGATGAAAATTTTACCATCGCCGATTTCACCAGTGCGGGCAGCAGCAATAATTTTGTCCACCACCATATCAACTTGATTGTCATCAACGACGATTTCCACTTTGAGTTTTTGCAAAAACTCAACCGTGTACTCAGAACCGCGATACCGTTCAGTTTGTCCTTTCTGCCGTCCGAACCCCCGGACTTCAGAAACGGTCATGCCGACAATACCAGCATTAACCAAGGCAATTTTTACCTCATCTAGCTTAAATGGGCGGATAATAGCTTCTACTTTTTTCATCTTTTTGACTCCTGACTTCTACTAGCTTCGTTTATATATCTAACCAGATCCGTCGTCTGAAGCTGTAACTAGCAGTGCTTTTCCTAAAAGATATGTAATAATTACCACTTTTTTAAAGTGTAGATGCTTTGCCGAGGGTTTGGGACATGAAAAGCGACAAGGATTTATTAATTGGATAATCTTTAAGGCTCTAACATCAAAAAGTTGCTGTCAAGTTAGCATTTTATGTAGCTTTTATAACCTAAAAATAAATAAATTCCGTCATTTAGCAGATATACTCAGATATTTTAGACAGTGATTGCAGAGAAATTACTCGGTAGCTCGAAAACTGGTGCTGCTGATTGTGGGAGTGTCAACTAACGTTTCTGATGTTCAAACAAGGGACGCACAACGAAATATCCAGCACTAAAGGCAGTAAGCATGATTAACAATATGGTGATAATTAACCACCAGCCATTGAGTCCCTTGGCATCTAACTCAGTAGTGGAATAATAACTTACTTGTTGCTCTTCTATAAAAACTGGTTCTGGTATCGGGAAATTCATTTCCATTACAGGTGTAGAAAAGTCTTGGCGGCGGCTTTTTTCGGATGGTGCTTTGGGCACAACAGGTGGGCGGGAAACCTGCTGGCGTGGACGCGCTTGTGTTACTGGCATAGCGGCATTTTTAACGTCACCAGAAGCTTGCGGGACTTGGTGATAACTAGGCGTAGTATGGGAATCCACAAAATTTTGCAAGTGAGAAAAAGACTCAACGACTTTGGTAATTTCTTGGCGTAGTAGTTGATTTTCTTGTGCTAATTGCTGATTTTTGGTGGTAAGTGTATGTAGCTTCGCCTGTGCTACTTGCAACTCTGTTGACAATTCCCTGTATACAGATAGTGGTACAGAGGGAGGGTAGGCTTGAGTAGTCGGTGTTGGCGAATTCCTGTGAACAGAACCTATGGTTGTTCGCATCGGGAGCTTGGTATTAAAAATCAAAGTAAGTAGGTCGTACAGAGATGCTAACAGAGATAGTCAGCCCTGAAACTATGCCCAAGAATAATAGAAAAATGCCGAAAGGGCAAAGATTTATTATTGGGGCATTGGGCATTGGGCATTGGGAATTGGGAAGAGGCAGGGGAGCCGGGAGCAGGGAGCAGGGGGAAATTCCTCTCCTCTGCACCCTTCCCCCTCTTCCTCACAAGGTTAATTTCGTAACAATGGGAAGAAATGTCCTACAGGTCCTTGCCCTTCGCCAATATCTAGGGCGTAAGTGAGTGCAGTAGTCACATACTCCTTTGCCTCTTGTACTGCCTGCCACAAGTCTTTTCCCTTGGCCAGATTAGCAGCGATCGCAGCCGATAGTGTACAACCAGTACCGTGGGTATTTTTTGTCTCCACTTGTTGGCAAGTCAAAACTTCCAACTTGTCCCCATCAAACCAGATATCAACACCACGTAAATCTCCCTGCATACCTCCGCCCTTGACTAAAACAGCCTTCGTCCGTAAAGTCTTGTGAATAATTTCAGCCGCGGCTTGCATATCCTCCAAGGAACTAATTTGTAAACCGCTTAAAATTTGGGCTTCATAGCGATTTGGCGTGATTACAACCGCCTTGGGAATCAGGACATAGCATAGAGTCTTCACGGCATCATCATCAATCAATTGTGCCCCTGTACGTGACACCATTACTGGATCAACTACTAAATTGTCGATTTGTAAAGCTTCCACCTGCTGGGCAACAGCAAAGATAATTTCCTGATTAAGCAACATTCCCGTTTTGGCAGCTTGTACGCCAATATCCTCAACTACTGCCTGAATTTGCGCCACAACAGCCTCTGTTGGCATAGCATCAACCCTCATCACTCCTAAAGTGTTTTGTGCCGTGACGCAGGTTATAGCGCTAGTACCGTGGACACAGTGAAAAGCAAAGGTACGTAAATCAGCTTGAATTCCTGCACCGCCACCGCTATCTGAGCCAGCAATGGTTAAAGCAACGGGTATTCTAGAGTTTATTTCAGTGTTCATAATTATGAAGATTAAGTAAGTTGGCACAATCAAACCAAAATATCTCAAAGATTGATGAACTAGCCTAAAACCCTCTTCCCTGGTGCTTAATTACAACAAAGTTACGGTATACTTATCGGCGAGATGGTCGTTGCTTGGCGTAGGCGTAGCCCGCCGTACCCTTCCCTACGGGATGCCAGATCAAGCTACGCATAGCGGATGCACCAGAAGGCATTACTTCTTTAAAAATTTTTAGAGAAACTTTATCAAATCCTTTCACAAAGCGCTCTCTATCCCCATATCAATCTGGAAATTAGTAGGACTGCATCACAATATCTCCATATTTTTTTTGCTTTTGTTGTAAGAAAAAGAACTAAATTCAGAATATTCACTGATGAAATCTTCCTTTGTAAAGGTTAGTTTTAATACATGAGTTCACCAAGCTCAGTTACACAGCTTACAACAGGTTCGACTAAGTTCTTACATTGGTTCCCTTAACTTAAAGGATCAACCTACTAAAGTTTCAAGAAATTTAACTTTGACCACTATAACTTTAGGTCTCCAGTTATCAGGGAGGGGTGCATTTTACCATGCCAATTTGGCAGCCTCCTGACCTAAGACAATGGACAAAGTTCAGAGGAATTACTATGCCAATTTATGATCATCGTATCGAAATATAGCAGATAGTAAAGCTGGTTTGTTCATAGTAGCGATGTCTACGATGGTCACTGAGCCTGCCGTTCGCGCAGCGTCTCGTAGAGAAGTGCGGGCTACGCCTACGCGGCTGCTACAAATGAATATATCAGTATTTAACTCTAGTTCTGGCAATCACAGAATGTCTAACAACAAACGCAGATAAGGCAGGAAACGTCTTTAGCTTTGCGCTGCCTTGTCTGCGTGTAAATCGTCCGATCAGCCTCAATAAAACACTGACGATCGACGCTATCGACATCTCTGCTTTAACCATCAATGGTTGATAGAAGAAAAATTTTCAATTTGACAACAGTTTTCTAAAAACGACGCAATTTAAAGTTGCCATCGCACAACTGCAACTGTGCTGAAAAGTCCAGACAAATGACTCATTCAAATAACTACTTAGCAACATAGTTTATTGCTGAGAGCGTACTACTAATCCCCCTTATAAAAATTCGGAGTTAATCTCATGGCTGGCAAAACATACTACGTTTCTGGAACAGGTAATGATAAAAATGATGGCTTAAAGGAAGGAGCCGCATTTCGCACTCTCCAAAAAGCTGGGGACTTGGTACAAGCAGGTGATACCGTCTACGTCATGAATGGTACTTACACGAATATTTACGCTAATATCCTGAGTATTTCAGATAAGCACGGTACCGCTAATGCGCCGATCACATTTACTGCTTATCCTGGACACACACCTGTTATAGAAGCACACAAAAACAATTGGAATGCTATCTCAATTAAAGGCTCTACTTATGTGGTAATTGATGGACTGACGGTGGTGGGAGCACGAGATGAAACTACATTAGAATATGCACTCGAGCATAAAGATAATGTGCGTAACCCAGCAACATCTGGAAATGGTATTAGCGTTACATATATAGATGGCGACGAAGATCAGCATTCACATCACATCACAATTCGCAATAACAACGTTTCTAAGTTTCCAGGGGGCGGGATTGGAGCAACTCAAGCAGATTACATTACAATAGAAAACAATATCGTTTCTGGAAATGGTTGGTACTCTCCGCACGGCGTTCAAGGAATTGGTTTACTTAGTTTGTGGAACTCTGATAACAATGTCACAGATTACAAAGTAATTATTCGAGGTAACACATCTTTTGATAATAAACAATTAGTTCCTTGGATTAATGCAGGAAAGGTAACAGAGGGCCATGGAATAATGCTTGACACTTCTTATATTGGAGATGTTGCATACCAGGGCAAAACATTAATCAGTAATAACTTAGTTTACAACAATGGTGGCGCAGGGATTCAGATTTTTAAAGGAGAAAACCCTGTAGACATTGTGAATAATACAACTTATAAAAACTCACAAGAAATTTCAGTTGGAGAAATTTTCCTTAACAATGCTAAAAATGTTCAGGTCTCTAACAATATTATGTATGCAAACGACGGAGATTCTACTAGTTCTATTGTTAATTCTAGTAATGTTTCGTTTGACAATAACCTTGCTTATAACGGACTTTTTAAAGGCATAGGAACAGGAAATGTTTTAAACAAAGACCCGTTATTTGTTAATGCTGCGAATCATGACTTTAGGCTCAAAGCTGGAAGTCCTGCGATCGATGCTGGTTCTAGTACCTTCAATAGCGTCACTAAGATTGTTCCCCTAGATGGCGATGGCAACGGCAGTGTATTGACTGATATTGGCGCATACGAAGCCCCCACTATTAAGACTCCTACCCCCGAAATTGAAGTTCTCGATGGCACAGTTGACATAGCAGATAACAGCACTACTGCGATTAACTTTGGTGAGGTCGTTGTTGGTAGCACCGTAACTAAAACTTTTACCATTAAGAACACAGGTATAGCTGCACTCACTCTGAGTAATCTTAAACTCCCCGACGGCTTTAGTTTGGTAGGAACTCTTCCAGCTACTGTGGCTGCTAAGACTTCGGCAAATATAACAGTGGCACTAAATACGACTATTGGCGCAACCTACACTGGCAACTTCAGTTTAACCAACAACGATAGTAACGAAAGCCCCTTTGACTTTGCTATTAGTGCTAAAGTTAACGCTCCCGAAA
>JAHCSU010000034.1 GCA_023522315.1 Nostoc sp. CCCryo 231-06 | reverse complement strand
AGTCCGTTTTAACGGACTTTAGCTATTAGCCCCGAACTTTAGTTCTGGGCGGTTTATGTCTAGAACGAAATAGCCCTAGGTGAAATGAGTGAGAACTTGCAACAAGTTTTCCCCTTGTCCTCTTCGCAATGCCCCATGCCCAATGCCCAATTTACGCAGAAACTAAACGACGTAAAGATTCAGCACGGCGTTTAGCAATAGGATTATTTGGAGCAAGTTTTAGTGCTTCTTCGTAACTTTGTAACGCCTGAGTAGTTAACTTTTTTTTCTCGTAAGCGTGACCGAGATTATTCAACCCTGTTACGTAGTCTGGTTTAGCTTTTAGGGCTTCTTTATACTGACGAATTGCTAAGTCATATTGCTCTTGGATAAAATAAATATAACCCAGCCCGTTGTAAATAGGAGCAATATTTTCTTCTCCCTCTTCTTGGGCAGCTTTGATAGCTTTTTGAAACAGCAGTATCGCTTGGGAATACATTTTTTTATCTGAATAAATACTGCCTAACTCATAATATTCTTGAGTCGTACCCTTTTCTTTCTCTAACTTATTCCGCAATCTTCCAAAAGAGCCTTCAATCTTGCGAGTTTTTAAAATCTGGCGGAAAACACTCACGGCTGCAATTGTGAGTATAACCACTAAAACTGAGAGATAAACAACGGCTAGACTGTTATCCATTGTTGCAAATACAAATATTAAAAGTTACTTCTGTAATCTATTATCAGCTTATTGGGCATGATGGAGATAAGGATAATTATCTTAACTCCTAACTCCTAACTCCTAACTCCTAACTCCTAACTCACTTACGGTAAGCCCCAATATTGAACACGTTGCTGGAGCCAACCTTCTGCTAAGTAACGAGCGATCGCTTGATTCACATTTCGTCTTAACTCATCGTACTGCAATCCCTTGGGCATAACTACAGACAAGGGTTCAGTTGATAGCTTAATTGGCAGTAGCCGATATTGAGGATATTGTTGCACCCAACCGCTCAAAACGGTAGCATCTGCGGCAAAGGCTACGGCGGCACTACTTTCTATTTGCTCTCGCGCTTCGTCATAAGAATTCACTCCTACTAACTCGGCGTTTGGTACATAGTACCGCACTTTAGCAATGGTGCTGGAGTTATTCAGTACGGCAATTTTTTGTTTTGCCAAATCACTCAACTGCTGCACAGAGGCATCTTTTGTAACTAATATAGTGCTATCCAAATAGTAGGGAACACTGAAACTAACTATGCGGCTGCGAGATTCAGTTGCTGTTACCCTAGCGATCGCAAAATCAACTTTCTTGTCTAAGACTACAGACAAGCGATCGCGATTCGCTACGGGTTTCAATTTGACAGCATCTGCTTTCCCAACCAAGTCAAGTGCTAATCGCTGTGCCAAGTCAATTTCAAAGCCTTGCAAATTCCCAGTAGCATCTCTAAATCCCAACGGACGCAAGTTATCTTTAACGGCAACAGTTATATAGCCGCGCTGCTGAATTTCTGGCATTTCGGCAGCAGATGCAGTTAATCCTGTCCCCACTATGGAAAAGCAAGATATCCAAAAAATAGTGGCGGATAATACCAGATGTAACCGAGTAATTACTTGCCATCTGTTACATCTGTTATACATCCCTTGCCACCTTTATCCTTTAGCTTGATTTGCGAGTTCAGCAACTTTACCGAAGCTAGCTGGATCGAGGACTGCTAATTGTGCCAACATCTTGCGATTTAGTTGGATATCGGCTTTTTTCAAGTTACCGATCAACTGGCTGTAGCTCAAGCCGTGTTGTCTTGAAGCAGCATTGATGCGGGTGATCCAGAGGCGACGAAAATCGCGCTTTTTCTTTTTGCGATCGCGGTAGGCACTACGTAGTGCCTTCATCACTTGTTGGTTGGCAGTTCTAAACAGAGTTGAGTGAGAACCGCGAAAACCTTTAGCTAGTTTGAGAATTTTATTGCGGCGCTTCCGAGCTACATTACCGCGTTTTACCCGTGTCATAACTTATTTCCTGAAGGACTTACAAATATGGGAGCATCAAGCGCACGTTGAGTTCATCGCGTTCATGTACAAGTGCGCTCTTGGACATACTACGTTTTTTGTCTGAAGATTTGTGCTCTAAAAGGTGGCTTTTGCCAGCTTTCCGACGGACGATTTTACCGGTGCCGGTGGCACGGAATCGCTTCGCTGCGGCTTTACGAGTCTTGAGTTTAGGCATGTTATAGCTTTAATTCGACACGATCCATTATTATACTAATAAAATTGCTGGAATGGTAATTAAGTAAAGGATTTAACCAACTACCACTGTTATAGACAAAATTAATTTCACCTATGGATGAAGTAAATATAGTCGAATATGACCCACGTTGGCAGACTTTGTTTGCACAAGAAGCAGAGCGTATTTGGCAACTACTAGGCAATGACTTGGTTGTGGAAATTGCACATATTGGGAGTACGGCAGTACCAAGAATGGCAGCCAAGCCAGTTGTTGACATCATGGTAGGAGTCCGTTCCTTAGTAAATGCGAAATCTACTATTCCGGCATTAGAATCGTTGGGATACGTTTATTGGCGTGAAAACCCAGATCCAGGACGGATGTTTTTTGTGAAAGGAATGCCACCATACGGAAAGCAACGTACTCATCATGTTCACATAGTCGGGGTTGAGAGCGAATTTTGGGAACGCAGGCTATTTTGCGACTATCTGAGAAGGCATCCTGAAGAGGCGAAACGATATGAAGCTTTAAAACGCGATTTGGCGGCAAGTTTTAGGAGCGATCGCGAGGCTTATATTAGTGGTAAAAATGACTATATTCAGGCTGTGATGTCAAAAGCACGATGTGAGGAGATGGGGAAAAACAGTGAGCGGGATGGAGTGGATTAAAATTATGTTTATTATTTTTCCTTTCCAATCCCAGTTATTAAGGAATATCCTCACTTAAGAAAACTGTCTCTAAATCCCGATAACCACTGACAACACGTACAACTTCGACACCGCCATCAATGGGACGATAAAATACCAAATAATCTTCTACTGGGAAACTCCGTAAACCATTTGCAAAATTATCACAACTTTGCCCCATATTAGGGAAATCAGCCAACAGTTTACATTGCTGAATAATTTTTTTGTTGAATCTTCGAGCCGCACCAGAATTAAAGCGGGTAATATAGCTGCTGATTTCTTTCAAATCTAATCTAGCTGAAGGCGCTAAAATACACCTACTCATTACTTAGCAGCCTCTATTTGTTGCATTTGCGCTTCAGCACGTCGGATATCTTCTTCTAGTTCAGCAAATACCTCTTCACCATCAATTCCTTCACCACGTTCGAGTTCTTCAATACCAACTTGGATTTTAGCTTTCAATTCTGCTAGACGCTGATCTCGAACGCGATCGCGTTCTTCTAGCAATCTCAATGCTTCACCCATCACTTCACTAACTGAGTGGTATTTCCCACTACTAACCTTATCCTTAACCAACTGCTCCAGTTCTGGGGTCAAAGATATATTCACAACTATTACCTCATTTCATTTACCCTATATCCTAACCGACAGAGATTGGAGCAAGAGTAAAATAATTCGTAATTGGTAATACTAGCTTCTGGCAAGTATTACGAATGACGAATGACAAATGAAAAATTAGTTAATTCACTGCTGTTTGGGCTTCTTGATAAATTATTTCTTGAAACTGGATCATATCTTTTTGTGGATCGGCGTGGCTGACTTTCACCAATATCTGTTCGCCCAACTTCACAGAACGTTTGAAAACCATTGGTAATTGCAAGCCCAAATCTTCTATCAAAATTAGAGCCAAGTTGCTGTCTTCCCGCAGCCACATCAACACTGTTACATCCCAAGTTTCCTCTGGATGACGGCGTAAATACTCTAAAGCATAATATCTATTAGTTTGCCGTTCTACCATCGTCACCTCTTGGGTGATGCTGGTGACAGTCATCATCACTTCTTTAAGTTGATCTGCGGAAAATGGCAGAACTTCACCGCGCAAATGGGCTTTAAGTTGGAAGTGGGTAAGCAAGTCGCTGTAACGGCGGATGGGAGAGGTTGCTTGGGTGTAAGTATCCAAACCCAAACCAGCATGGCGCAGAGGCGTAATGCTCATTTCGCTCTTGGGCATACAACGACGCATAGCGCAAGCGCGAACGAATCCGGCCGGAAGTAGCAGCAATTCTTCTTCTGAAGGTAATTCTGGTTGCGGCTGACCGCGAAAGGGCAAAGGTATGTTATGAGCTTTACCATAACGAGCCGCAACTTCACCGGCAACAATCATCATTTCTGCCACTACTTGCCGCGAGGGGGAATCGTCCAAAATATCAATATTGATCTCATCATCTTTGACTTTGATCATCGCTTCCGGCATGGTGATGCTAATTGCCCCTTGAGCGTAACGCCAAGCTTTGCGTTTCTGTGCCCAAGTAGCGATCGCAGCAATTTCTGGTTCTGCCTGTACCCGTAATTGCAGCATTTCATCTACATCTTCGTAGGTGAGACGATAAGTCGGCTTAATCGAGCTGGTATGAATGCTGTAATCTTCTACTCCCCCACTTGCACCTAAAATAATTCCGAAACTGAGGGCGCAACAAACCCGTCCCTGGATCAGACTCATTGGCCCAGTCGCTAATACCTCTGGAAACATGGGAATCATCCCAGTAGGTAAATAGACTGTACTACCCCGCTTTCTCGCTTCTAAATCTAATTCACCTTCCGGCACTAACCATCTAGTGGGATCGGCAATATGCACCCACAGGCGCTCCCGTCCATCGGGCATGACTTCCCAACTTAGACCATCGTCGATTTCTGTGGTAGTTTCATCATCAATGGTGTAGACCTTCAGGTGAGTCAGATCAAGGCGGTTTGTATCTGAGTCAATCGGCGGGAAATCCAAACGCTGTTGCGCCACTTCTAATACCTTATTAGGAAATTGAATCGGAATTGAAGAACGACGCAGGAACAAGTTTTCATAAGGACTCCAGCAACCCAAATCCACCAACAGTTGAAAGGCTCCTTGGGGTGTTGTGGGCCGTCCCAGCATGGTCATAGTTTCTAATACTGGAGCGCTTGGCGGATAAGCGCGAGCCAAGGAATCATAATTGACCCCTGTCCGCACGGTGTCAGCAAGCAACGCGGCGTATTTTTCGAGTCCTTCTAAGCGCTGGCGATCGTGACGCCCCCACTCTACTGCTTCACCTTTGAGCGCCTGCTCTACACGAGTTAAAAATTCCTGCTGTCCCTTAGCTTTTAATGCCTCTACTTCGACCTGGTGCTGGCGTTCTGCCACCTGAGCAGCAGTTCGCGGCTCGTAAGCGTCTCCTTTTTGCTTGAAATAAAGTTTGTCGTCGGATAACAAGCAATAGGCGGCGTAACAAGGAGGCGCAGTTGATTCAGAAAATAGCAGATTCGCCATTTGGTCTGGGGTGACAGTTTCCCCATCCTCAACCAGTAGTTCCCAAGCCACTTCTAAGCTAGATGGATCTAAATAAGGCTTCACCTGCTCCAAAAAGCTGGCAATCTCTGAGGGCTTGTACGTCTGTCCGGTAACTGTATAAGTTATTTGTCTAGGCGCGAGGCTGTGGGATTGACCACGTTCGTCTACCACAAACCAGCGGGTTTTACCGTCTGGGCGTTCTACGATGCCCAGACGGCGATCGCCTTGAACCCTAAATTCAACTAGCGTCCCCTTCTCCACAACTCTCGCACTTTAATTTTGGTGAACAGTTTAAATTAGTTAGGAGTGAGGAGTGAGGAGTGAAGAGTTAATTAATAACTCATAACTCATAACTCATAACTTCTAACTCATCACTCTTTTTAGCCTTCCGCATTGATGAATGGCAACAAAGCCACAATCCGCGAACGTTTAATTGCTAATGTCAACTCTCGCTGTTGCTGAGACGTAAGCCCAGTAATCCGACGTGGCAATATTTTACCCCGCTCGGTGACAAACTTACGCAATAAATCAACATCTTTATAATCGATTGGTTCTCCTGGCTTGATTGGAGAAAGGCGACGACGGAAATAACTCATCTCTATTTAATTTCCTTGTGAACAGTATGTTTGTTGCAGTGGGTGCAGAACTTTTTAAGTTCTAGCCGGTTAGTGGTGTTGCGGCGATTCTTGGTGCTGGTATAACGTGAAACACCAGCAGAACGCTTGTCTGAATTTGTCCGACACTCGGTACACTCTAGTGTCACAATAATGCGGGCACCTTTACTCTTAGCCATAATCTTACAAACAGTGAAGCCTGAAGAGAATTAACACAAATGACTATCTTCTCACATTCCGCCGCATATTATCAACTAATCTTTTAATTTTTATGTCGAGCGAGTAGCCACGACGCGACGAAACGATAAAAGTTCCGCAATAGCGATCGTGTAAAGCCTGCCGCATCTGGGCATCAGATAAGGCAGTCCCACAATCAATAGCTAGGGGAAGTACTAGCAGTATAGCAGTGGGATTGGCTCTAATATTACTCAGGGCAATTGACACTAAAAGGGCACCCAAGCCGATGATCGCCTCTCGCTTGAGCAGTGAGAGCAAATCTGGAATTCTGCCCATTACTTCCCCATCTTCAACTTCCAACACCTTTAAATCGAACGCCCAACGCCCTAAACTTTGCCCTTGATTGTTGTATACCACCAGCACCCGCAAAATCAGCCAAAATATCACAAAAACTAGGATTTGCACAATTTGAATCCCAATATCGCCGCCTCCCAGTAGGGAACTGACTAACCAGACACCAAGGAAATCAAGTCCCAATGCCATACCTCGCCGCCCAATCTCAGCCTTTGGATAGTGTTTTTGGGGAAGTCGTTCGATACTCATACAACACAGGTATTTTTATTTAGGGGTTGGGAAATAATTGCTCCTGTTTTTAATATTAAGTAGGACTAGCCCTTTCAAGGTGACTAGTAAAATCTCTTTTTTTCTTTCTGCGCCGCGCCAGTTGCTACCTTGCCTTAACGCTAATAGCGTAGCAAGATCCCCGTAGGGGTACAAGTCGGGGAACCGCAAGGGCGCACTGGCTTCTCTGTGCCTAATAAAGTAATTTTTCTAAGCTTATTAGGCGCAGAGAACACAGAGTAAAGAGCTTAAAGAGGAATTTCTGGTCTAAAATTGTTATCCACCATGAAGAGAAGGTTTTGGTAAAGTTTAGTAAATTTTGAACGCTTGTATCTAAAGAGCCTCAAGAGCTTATCTGAACCGGATTGGGAACAGTGAAAGTGCCTAAATACTGAGGATTTTTACAGGCTGTAGAGGATTGCTCCTGGTGTCATATTGGTTTACATCTAGATCAATGGACAGGTGAACCGAAAGGTTCTACAATCTGACTGATTGCGGTAAATTTACCTATTGCCCAATCCACATAACCATAGTAAAGATTTTCTAGTGATTACGTTTGATTGCGGAAGCACTAAATTAATATAGGAAAGTCTTTAAGTAAGGGGCAGCAAAAAAATGGATGTAAAGCTGATTCTAGCCGGATTAACAGTTGTCTTTACGCTTTCGTGCTTGTTTTTTGGCACGAAAAATGGATTTTATGATTCAGATAACTATCACGGCAATGGCTCTGCACATTGAGATAAGTCTGTAGACGCTTGGGCGATTTCCCGTAGGATGAGTTGGCTAATAGCGCTCAGAACTTGCAAAGGGAAAATAAACAAAAGGCATCATTTAGCTAGTAATTTGATGGCTTCTCGTTAGTCCACCTTTCTGAACCAGTGCGGGTTCAGTGGAGGCGTCCTCCCCAATCAAAAATCTGTATTCTCAGGGTGTAGGGGCGCACGATAAAACTTACCCCTAAGTCACAAAACCAAAATTTGTGTAATTTTTGGCTTTTGGGATATGTCCATGATGATGAGGTTTGAGGGGAGGAAAGCATGAGGGATAATCTGTCGGCATCCTCTCGCGTAGATGCTGCGGAAGGGGGTACTGAATTAGAATGTTTCCCCTATGGTGTCCAGCATTACGATGAGGGCGTGTGTTTATTGGTGAAGATGGGGCCACACCGCATCCTGTTGGATTGTGGTTTGGAGGATATTTCATCGCTGGCGAAGGGGCTTACTAAGTCGGTACGGGGAGTTGGTTCGCCGCCACCAGCAGATTTCGTTTTGATTAGTCACGCTCACCCAGATCACGCCAGAGGCTTACTGGCACTGCATAAAGCTTTTCCAAAGTTGCCTATTTATGGTAGCGAAGTAACCAGCAAGTTACTGCCTCTGAATTGGCTAGACCAAGATCCTGAGAAAATCTCCGAATTTTGTCATGCCTTGCCGTTGCGATCGCCTGTGGAAATCCAAGATGGTTTGGTGGCAGAATTATTTCCCTCCGGGCATCTACCGGGGGCTGTGGCAATTCTCCTTACCTACACCACTAAGCAGCGTACTTACAAGCTACTGTATACAGGAGATTTTTTCCTGTCAAACTCCCGGTTGGTAGAAGGTTTGCGCTTGGAGGAACTGCGAGGATTAGACTTGGACGTGCTAATTATTGAAGGTAGTTATGGCACATCCCGTCATCCTCACCGCCGCAACCAAGAAAATCAACTAGCAGAACGAATTAATCGTGCGATCGCTGACCATTGTTCTGTGATCCTTCCCACTCCTGCTTTAGGGCTGGGTCAAGAACTACTAATGCTTTTACGCTCTCATCACCACTTCACTGGACGAGATTTAGATATCTGGGTAGATGGTGCTGTCGCTACTGGGTGTGATGCCTACCTAGAACTGCTACCCCACCTTCCCCCATCTGTACAGAACTTTGCCCGCCATCAACCCTTGTTTTGGGATGAACGGGTGCGTCCTTGCGTGCGTCGTTTACAATCAGAACATCGTCCCACTGTGGGTAAGTCACCTTGTATAGTCCTTACTGACTCTACAGATGATTTGGGTAAACACTGCCAACTAGACACTGGCCCTTGGCTGATCCTCCTACCCGAAAAAATTGATATAAAAGTTAATAAAGAATATTTAGCACCCACCACTGTTGAAACTTATCTCTTGGCTCAACATAGTGATGGCCCTGGTACTACCCAGCTAATTCATAATTTGCGACCCCAGCACGTCATTTTTATTCACGGCTCTCCTGCCTACTTGGCAGATTTGACTAGCTTAGAGGAGTTGCAAAACCGCTACCATGTACATTCCCCGGCGGCTGACACCTTAGTAGAATTGCCTATCGGCGATACATTTTTACAACCGGCACCACCAGAAACTAACTACGAAGGCGAGCTGACAGAGTTGGGAAAAGTAATCACAATCACCTTAGCCGATGTGATTACTACTGATCCGCGTTGGCGGCAATTTGCCGATACTGGTTTGATCGAAGCTCGTTGGCAAGGGGAAGAACTAGTATTGAGGGGATTGTCTCAACGAGAATTGCTCAATCAAAATAGCGATCGCTATACATCGACAGATGTAGACTGTTGCGGTACTTGCCGACATCAAAGGGGGCAGCGATGTTGGAATCCAGCTTCCCCATTGTATCACTTTAAGGTAACTCTAGAAGGTTACTGTCCTGCTTTTGAAGCTTTGAATGATAGCCAATAGTCATTAATCCGATGCCCTTTGCCATTTTTAATTAATGACGAATGACTAATGACTAATGACTAATGACTATTAACTAATGACTGATTATTCTGGATTCGAGTCAGTGTAACGGTTGTGGATGCGTTCGGCTTCGGGACAGTCTTCAGTCATCAAAGGTTCCACATTACCGCGTGGTACTGAAGCCAGTTTTTGCGTTACAGCACCAATGCTCTCGAGGCGAACCATTTCTTCCCAAGAACAAACTTCGTCCTCTTCTTCTGTTTCATAGCGTAGGGTCACTAAATCTCCCTCTATGTCGATGATGCGGGCGCGTTCAATCCAGCGTTGCTGGTCCCGCAAGAAAACACATACCTCGCGCCCATCGCAACAGAGTTGATAAATCTTGCGGTGTAGCATGTACTGTTTCTGCCTTTTTAAACAACGTAGTTAAACCTGTCAAAATCTGGGTTCTACCCAATTACATTACACCTTTAAGAGGTTAATTTCACCGTTCAGAACAAGTACGCTTCATCACCCAATCCCAAAACTTGCATGTAGTTGTCAAATATTGGGAAACTTTGGGTCATAAATCAATGCTTGCTTTAGCAATGAACTCAATCTCCCTCCGGCTCATTCTACTTAATGTCTGCTTCATCGAAGTCAAACAATTCGGAACCTGTCCTAACCAGGCTCATATTTGCTGGTGAGTCCTTGTTACTATTATGTAATAAAGAATACTCAAAACCAATCGTTGATTGCGGTTGTTTAACTTGCCTACTTTTAATCATTGGCATTGCTGGGAAGTCCGGGGACTTGGTTTTACTTTTACCCATGTGTATATGATCTTAACTCATTCTCTTGCTGACCTTGATGCTTTTCAACAACAACACCTAAATAGTTTTGATTTTTGAAGGTTTTTGCCTGATGATAGCTATGAAAAAGCAACGGAGTAGGCGGGCTAAGGGGAAACATAAGAAAATGATCCTCCGCTTATTTTGGACTATCAGCAAGATTTATATGGTAGCGGAAATTCTATAAGCACGTTTGATGATGAGGCTTCTCTTTTAATTTTACCTGCCCGAACTGCATCGTATAGGGCTGCGAGGGCTGACAAATCCTCTTCCTTCCAGCATTTAGTGACAAGCACTTGATGGAGTAATCCCTCAGATTCAACACTAAGATATCCAGTTTGGAAAGCAGATTCAACGAGTGTGCGAATCATCTTGGTTAGGACAGAGTAAACGAATTGTTACGTCAAGTGTGGAACATTTATCTCTGATATTAATTGATATGGAACATGAATATCATGTGATTATCATTACACATAGTTAGTGATTTAGATCACATCAATGGGTTACAATATGACATTTGGGTGCATTTATCTATTCATGTACGCAGATAATGGTTACAAAAAACTTTAGTTTCAGTACTGAGGTGGCGTATAATTTGACAATATTAAAAGATAGGAAAATTTTTAAGCAAGTTTCCCAAAAATATAATGAAACATAAGCAATCAAGCAAAAAACTGGCGGAAATCTTCATCCTTTTGACTTAATTGCACCCAGTCTAAGTTTAAGGACTGGAATTTTTGCACCAAGCGATCGCAAGCTGGACGTTCGGTAGCGTAATGTCCGGCATCGATTAAAATGAGATTGCGATCGCGGCTTTGTTGAAATTGATGAAACTTACAGTCAGAAGTCAGATAAGCTTGAGCACCAGTTTTAGGGACGGCTGAAATGTAACTAGCCCCCGAACCACCCAAAACAGCAACTCGTGAAATTGTTTGCTGTAAATCAGCAGTTGGAGAAAAAATCAAATTAGGGGGAGCAAGTCGGGTTTGAATGGCTGCGAGTAATTCCTGTAATGTTAAATATGGCTCTAGTAAACCAATACGACCATATCCTAATCCTCCTTGTGTAGGTTGTATGGGAGTAACTTCTTTGAGTTCTAAAATCTGAGCTAAAACGTCAGCAGTACCATCCTGAACTTGGTCGAAATTGGTGTGGGCAGTGTAAATACCAATATTGTGGGTAAAGGATAACCGTAGCATTTCTGCGATCGCTTCACCAGTGCGTAAAGATTTGGGAGGAGTAAAAATCAAGGGATGATGAGCAAATATCAGATTAGCATTAAGAGCGATCGCTTCCTGCATTACTGCCAAAGTCGGTGTCAAACATACTAAAACCCGTGCTTTTTCCTGCAACACTCCTGGTTCAATCTGCCAGCCGCAATTATCCCAGCTTTCACACCAAGCGGGATTTGCCCATGCTTCAAACCAAGTAATTAAGTCAGCAATTTTCATAATTATTTTCTTCAGCAATTTTTAATTGCTAATCAGTGTCTCTGTGGTTGAATATTTAATTTTAATGCTAATTGCTGGCGCATTTCTTGGAAAGGTTTGTTCCAGACAGGGCTAGTATTCCAGTTCCACACTGCTACTGGAATCAGTTCTTCTTCAGCAAGATAAGTTAGCAGACGATATTCATCTTCTGGTTCACGAGAAAAAGTGAAGGGATTACGGTAGCCTGTGTCACATAGTTTATAAGATGTGACTTGACCGTGATTAATCCGTTGTAAAAGTTCTTTACCTTTGACGAGCAAATAATCCAAAAAAACCGGGCTAAAAGGCTCTATGTGTGCGCGTTTTTGTAGCTCTTTTTGTACCCACCTTGCCCACTCAAACCCATAGATAAAATCGTGAACGTAACGGAAGCGGATTTCTGTTTTACTTCCGAACATCTCCGTCAGTAAAACCATCTTTTGACCAAAAATTTTTAAAAAAGGAACAGCACCCTCATCTGCTATAAGAGCCTGCCTTAGCATACTACTTACCATAAAATCAAAATCCCAGAATATATTTTCTGGAAAGTTTTGCAATTGAGTAAGGACTATAGATTCGATAGTTTCCTGAAGGGTTATTAGGAATTTAATTTCAGTGTTTTCTTCAGCAATTAAATTTCCTAATTCTGCGAAACTGGTAATTAATGTTTTTTTGGGATTAAGTGATAATAGATTAATAGACTTTTGGGCAAGAATTTCATCAATAAATTGGAAAGTATGAGTTGGTGTCAGTTTTTGCTTCATAGTAATTGAAATAGCCCATACACCTTACAATGAATATTAGTTTATATCGAAGCAAGTAGGTTTTTAAATAATCACAAATAAACTTTACTTTTTAATTTACAAATTTACATGAATTATTTAGCGTGTATCTCAATACGGTTCGGTTAAGAATATTGTAGGTTGGCTTGAAGCTTTGCGAAACCCAACAAACGCCGCAAAATGTTGGGTTTCGTTCCTCAACCCAACCTACACATTTTTATTTTTTGGGGTTAACCGAACCGTATTGGCGTGTATCTGATTAATTTTCATGACAAAGCGATCGCAGCGAAATTTATTTCATGTCTATCACCGCGAGTTTATGAAATTATAGCCAAAGGGTAAGCGGGATAACCAGAGTATTTACAGCACTTCCTCCTGCTATGAGGTACAGATACTTGGGATGCTATTAGGACATACAAACGATAATTCGATCAATTAGTGTACCTCATAACTTCGGGAAGTGCTGTAAACTCTACAGAACTCCACCTTAAATAAATAAAACTTGAGAATCGGCTATCCAGAGATATGGACAACCAATTCTCTTAAATGACTGCGCTGGCGGTGTTCCCAAATATAAATTCCCTGCCAAGTTCCCAGTACTAAATGACCACGATTAATAGGGATATGTTCAGAAGTGTGGGTGAGTGCGGTACGAATGTGTGCCGGCATATCATCGGGGCCTTCTGCATCGTGAATGTATTTTCCCGATTCTGGCACGAGTTTTGCCATAAAGTTAGCTAAATCCACAAGGACATCGGGATCGGCATTTTCTTGGATGACTAAACTGGCTGAAGTGTGGCGTAAAAATAGAGTACAAAGACCAGTTTCAACTCCCGATTCTGCAACTGTGGCTTCAATTTTCGCAGTGATATTGTAAAAAGATTTACCAGTGGTGGAAATTTTTAGTAGCTTTTGGTAGTGAGTCATCTAGAACACTGTTATTGATGTTGTTAAGAGCTAATTAGCGGTTCAATCTGCTGGATGTTGCCATTGTTCCACCGTTAATTTATGTTGTTTTGAACAACTTTATTCGACTCGAAATAATTAATTACAGCATGAGCGATCGCTTCATTACCATCCTTAGCAATTAGTTCAGATTGCTTTGGTAATTGAGGTAACTCACGCAGAAAATCCCAAGTCCCTTGAAAAAACTCAGATGGGGTGATGATTTGATGCTGGTTATAATTTGTTATGCCTTCTATTAGAAAAGTTGCTTCGGCAAAGTCCTCACGGGGGATAGTGACAATAGGTACTCCTAATAGTGAGGCTTCAGCAAAAGTACTGTAACCAGGTTTAGAAACGACTCGTCCACAAATAGACATAAAATCTACAGGGCGGTATTTGCGGTCATCAATTTTTACTAAATTAGGTAAATCAGGGGCAGATTGATCAAAGACGATAAATTGCCAATCTGGGAATCGCCGCAGGTTATCGTAGGGAATTTGCTGTAAACCCAAGCCGCCAAAGGTTAACAAAATAGTTTTTTCCACTGGTGCAGTTATTCCCCAAAGAGAACGTAAATCATCAGCAGAGTAACGGGGAGAACCGCCTGTTAAACCGACATCTGTGATATTGTTAAAAGCTTGCATTGGTTCGTGGAAGGGTAGACGAAATAGGCGATCGCACTTTGAGTACCAATCACTAATCCAATCTGCAACTGCGCTAAATTCGCCTCCCCAATCTCGGTAAATAAAGTCCCAGCCAAAGTTACTCATCATCCAGCAGGGAATATTTGCACCTTTGGCAAACCCAGGAGCGAGGAAGGCAATGTCTGCCAAGATGAGATTAACGCGATTTTGGCGGATAAAATTCACTTCTGAAGCAATGAGGGAATTTTGATGCTTTTTAATATCCAGCAACTTTTCTAAAGTCGCTACTTTATCCATTGTCAAACTATCGGTTTGCACCACACCCAAATCAAATGCACGGGGACGATAGATAAAATCGCCTTCTATGTAGCAGTCTAACAACCAGCGTGGGGCAGTAGTTACCAGAATTAGCAGAACTTCTGGACATAATTTTTGAATTGTCGCAGCTACAGAAGCCATGCGAGTAGCATGACCAAAGCCGTGGTTAGTTATGGCTAAGTATAAGATTGGGCGTTCCATTTTATAGTTAGGAGTTGGGAGTTAGGAGTTAGGAGTTAGGAGTTAGGAGTTAGGAGTTAGGAGTTAGGAGT
>JAHCSU010000338.1 GCA_023522315.1 Nostoc sp. CCCryo 231-06 | reverse complement strand
AGGTGCAATTTATCTAGCTGCTTCTGTCATTTGGCTCAATTGATGACACGCCCTAACTATATTGATACATAACAAGACGGAAAAGTCTAAAAACAGTTAAAAAAACATTTCGATATTTAAGTACTTTACCTAGCTTTTATTAAACAGAACCTTCGAGAGAGTTTTTTAGCATTTTGTACTGATTTATACTGGTAAATATCCAGATGAAATGACTGAAAAAATTTCAAAATACAGCTACTTCATGAAATTGAGGTAAAGTTAGCTTTTAATCATTGGTCACTTACTGCTGTTGACATACAGCAGAATTCAGAAAGAAATTTGAGCTTGAAAATCCACAGCCGAGATTTCCTTTGCTCTGGATTTTTCAATTTAGTAATCATAAAGGTTTCGTTCCCATGCAGAGCATGGGAATAGCTGAGTAGGTCTGCTGCCTCCAAATTAGACAATTGAGCCATAGACTCAATGAATGCATTCCCATACGCACTATGGGAACGAGTCAAGCCTTATCAAGCTAAGTTTTTAGGACTTGTGTATACAATGAAGAGTGCTGAGTGAAAAGATCACCCACCAAGGTTTTTGAGATTGAGGATTGGAGGAATTTGTGCAACTATTCAAATTTAAGTTGGGGCATCAGTTGAAGAGTGCCAATACCTAAATCTTTAGGTGAGAGCGATCGCGCTTCAAACAAAGCCATCATATCTCGTAACTGAGGATTGCCACGGGAAGCTCCGGTTAGTCCTTTGGCAATGATTAAGCCACAGTAGCCCTTAGTATTTTTACAGCGCTGATTCCATTTTTTCCGGGCTTCTACATGAATAGGATCTTCATCTAAAAATTCCCCGAATAAGAACAATTCACCATTTTGAGTTTGTAATAAACCCAGGTCGTAGCGATCGCCATCGAAGGGGTCGGCACCTGGATTAAAACAAATTGCTCTCAGTCCGCCTATTGCTTCAATTCTTTCAATTACAGTCTTAGCCTTGGGCCGGGAAGTTTGAATTAAAATCACCGGCAAACCGTCACCCACTTCTTTGATTTCACCAGCCGGATGGTAGCTGACTCCCTTTCGTAAATACTCCAACATTTCCCAGGAAACCACACCTAAGCTGAGGAAGGAATCTTCTGGTATCAAGTCATCTTGCAATGATTGGAAATTTGGGGAGTCAAGGTTTTCGCTCTCCTCGTCATCCACATCAAAGCCTGCCATGTCCTCTAATTCTGCTGCTAACTGCGGCATGGTAGAGACTGTAACAGGTACTGATTTAGTTGATTCTTCCGACTGCGGCAGAGAAATGCGATAGCGACGGCTGAGGGTAGGGAAGATGTCTTCATGAAGCTGGCGACGGTGATCGCGAATAAAGCGACTCAGACTTTCGATCGCAACGAAGATTATCAGCGCTTCTTCGTCATACAAAACAGACCGTAGTCCTTCTAAAGGGTGGATATTACCGAAAGTTGGGTCAATTTCTGATAATGGCAGATCCGCCAAATCATTTTCTTCATCCTCATCTTCATCGGTTTCGTCAGCGCTCTCAAAGGTGAGAAATAGGCAATCTTGCTTGAGGAATGCTTCTTCTAGATGCTCCGTTGATTCTTCATCCGTTAAAACGGCGGCGCGAAACTGTTTTAAAGACTCTTCTGAGCGATAAAACAAAATCCCATACTCCATTCCCAGCATTCCCATGACTGAGGCGTAGATTGTGCCAACATCCCACTTATTAATCTCGATTGACAAAATTTGCTGTTCTTCCAAAAATTCCCAAGGTGCTGCTTGCCAAATTGCAAATGCTTTCTCTCGCAAGATTTGTGCATACTGTGGGGGTAAGTCGGGGGTTTGACTATCGAGAATGTCAGCGAACCCGCGAAACAGTTCGTCAATTAAAGGGAGTTCTGGTGCGTAGTCAATGGCAATATCTAAATCTTGCAGCACCCCCCGCAGATAAAATTGGATCTCGCGGTCTTTGACTACAATTCTTTGGGGTCTGGCAGGTCTTGCCGGACTGTGGGGATGCTCCATTGCTTGCATTAAAGTCCGAACTATTGCTTCTGGGCCGATATCTGAAGCTACGACGTCCATTCCTCTAACCACACCTTGGGAGTAATCTACCCAAAGAATGCATTCTCCCTTTTCCTCTGAGTCTGAGTGCTGGTTTGGTGATGACAACGGACGGCGATCGCCCTCCCATACAGAAGGAATTTGAGTTAATTTCTTTAACCGACGACTGGTAGAGCGATTAAAACTTGTCATAGAATAAGTTAATCAAAAGAAGCAATTTGGAAGTAGACTTTGGGGGATAGCACGCCTTGGATTAGGTTTTTATGGCTGCACCTGAAAGATAGTTGCTTCTGGTGACTGCTGCCAGGCTTGAATTCCAAAAATACCGAATCTCTAAACACACTGAGTCTCTCAATTCTAGAATAAAAATGTTTGGCTGCTTTTGACGGAGTGTTTACAATTTGGTATCTAACGGCATCTAAGCCGCTAGAATGAATACAAAAACACTAACGGCAACCTAGAGGCATTAACAAGCCGATATAGGGTAAAGCTTATACTAATTAAGGAGTTGAAAAAGCAGATGACACAAGCAATTCAGTCTCAACAACGCGGAATTCTGTTGAGCGAAGCCGCATTGCACCAGGTAAAATCCCTCCGGGACAGGCAAGGCACAGACTTCTGCTTACGGGTAGGAGTCCGTCAGGGTGGCTGTTCAGGGATGTCTTACATGATGGACTTTGAAGACACTAGCAAGATCACCCCACAGGATGAAGTTTTTGACTATGATGGCTTCAAAATTGTCAGCGATCGCAAGAGTCTATTATACCTCTACGGTTTAATGCTCGATTACAGCGATGCTATGATTGGCGGTGGCTTTCAATTCACTAACCCCAATGCCAACCAAACTTGTGGTTGCGGCAAGTCATTTGGGGTGTAATATTGTCATTTGTCATTTGTCCCTTGCCATTGGACGAAAGACAAATGACTAATGACCAATGACAAATGACTAATGACCAATGACTAATACATTTGAATCCCTGTTTGATACAGGTTTGGAACGCTATAAAGCAGGAGAGGCGGTAGATTCTTTAATCCCTGTGTTTAAAGAAGTGTGCGATCGCGCTCCTAAAACTAGTGCTGCTTGGGTTTGTTTGGCGTGGTTATATCTCCTCGATAACAAACCGAATTTGGCTTACAAAGCTGCACAGAAAGCGGTCAAGTTAAATCCACAAGACCCGCAGGCTAGAGTCAATCTGGCCTTAGCAATGCTGGAAACGGGTCAAAAAGGTTTACGAGAACATATTGACATAGCACAGCAGCTAATGTTTGTCAATGAAGAATGGCGCGATGAAATAAAAACCAGTATTGAAGACGGTTTTAGCAGAAAACCAGATTGGCAGAGTTTGACAAAAGTCAAAAATTGGCTGTTGGAGGAGTGAGGAGACGCGATTAATCGCGTCTGTACAGGAGTTAGGAGTTAAATTCCAGTAGGCAATCCTCACTTCTAAGTTACTTAATTAGTAGTCCTACAGTCCTAAAATCTTGGGCAATTTAGATCAAACGATAGATGAAAGATAAATTGTTAAATTGGCTAAACACGATTTTAGTCGCAGATGTTTTTCTGGTTTTGTTTGGCTTTATCTGGTTAGCGATCGCTGCGATCGGTGATTCTGTAGGAGTAAACTTGGGTTTGGATTTGTGGCATCAACTGTGGCAACCCGTGTTTAACCCAGCCATTGGCATCCTTATGGGCGGTGCCATTCTCAGTGGTATTATCAGTTGGGTTTCCAGAAAATTTCTATCTAGTCAATAGTTAAGGGATTGGGCATGGGGCATTGGGCATGGAGAAGAGGACTTAGGGACAAGGGTAAATACTCGTTGCAAGTTCTCACTCAAATCACCTTGTCACCTTGTCCCCCCTGCTCCCCCTGCTCCCTCATCTCCCCCACTCCCCACTCCCTTTCAACCTATGTAAGAATTTGTGTTAACGCTGATTGCAAATTAGGATATTTGTACTCAAAGCCTGTTTCCAGGGGGCGCTTGGGAAGGACTTTTTGACCTTCTAAAACTACCATAGCCCCGTCTCCTAAAAGAGCTTCGATCGCAAAACTAGGCACAGGCAACCAAGAAGGGCGATTCATCACTTCTCCCAAGGTTTGGCTTAAATCTGCCATCCTGACTGGGTTAGGGGCAGTGCCATTATATACACCTTCTATTTCCGGTTTAGTTAAAGCTTCCAGAATCAGGCTAACTAAATCGTCTACGTGAATCCATGAGAACCACTGCCTACCACTGCCAATGGGGCCACCAGCAAAGAGTTTGAAAGGCGTAATCATTTTATCCAAGGCACCACCATTACCCAGAACAATCCCAAAACGCAGAATTACTAGCCGCACACCAGCATCTTTTACCTTTGTCGCTTCTGCTTCCCAGATTTGGCAGACTTGGGCAAGAAAATCGTTACCAGATAGGCTTGTTTCATCAAAGGTTGCCGTTTCACTGGTGCCGTAGTAGCCAATAGCCGAAGCGTTAATTAACACTGTTGGCTTAGAGTTAGCGTTGGTTATTGCTTCAACTATTTTTTGTGTACCTAGCTTCCGGCTATTGAGGATTTCTTGTTTGCGTTCTGGTGTCCAGCGTCCTTCACCAATGGGTTCTCCTGCCAGATTAACTACGCCATCACAACTAGCGATGACACTTTGCCAAGAACCAGATGTATTTGGTGTATAGGCAAAAATTTCTACATTTGGGAAAGTCTCAGATGGAAAAACCTTTTGAGCAAAGGTAATGTTCCGAGTTAATACTACTATTTGATCACCTTTTGCGTGGAGTCGTTGTACCAAACGACTACCGATAAATCCTGTTGCTCCAGTAATTGCTACTTTCATTTACTACCTCAGTCAAAACTTTATTGTAAAGTTTTTTATCAAACTTCAGCTTCCGGCACTTTAGTTAGGGATAGAACAGATGTGGCTGTATATCTGGTAATGCCTGATCTGAAAAACTTTGCTTTTTTAATCACTTTTCGTTTAGATGCTTCGGTATTATAGGATGGACAGAGTGTTGCAAGGCGTGGGGCTATTATGGCTCGCTATACCTGTTCATTTACTGTTTCTGTCAAGAGTGATCATCTGTTGCCGTTACTTGTAGAACTTCTACAGGACTGTCAGTTGGATATTCAATACTACATGGGCGATTATATTATCGCTCGTGAGGTTCCCGGCAATGTTCCTTTTCCTAAATTGATCACAGCAGAAGTATTGATTGATAAATCAAAATCTACTGAAACAGAAACCCGGATGAGCATTGTGATTAAAAATGAAGAACTACCGCTCCAACTAGATAATTACTGCCGACAAATGTTTGAAGTCATCAAGCAGGCTATTGAAAGTAGCCGCCATTGGCATTTGATTGAAAGTCTTGCAGGATAGTTTTAGTGATTGAATTGACACTCCCACGTCTTGAAGTCGTGGGATTATCAAGCTGTTATTGGTAGTTATAATTTACTCTCCCACATCCTCTAAATCCTCGGCCATACCGGGGTTTATTAGTGTAATGTCGTACTCACTCGAATCCGTTTGTCCCAAACGCTGAGTGTTTCTTAAAAGGTAATAAATAGCACGTACTTGAGGGCCAAAAACAATCTCGTCTTCATTTCTGAGATCGTGAGCTGGTATTTTACGTCCATTAATCATCAAACCGTTGGAACTAGGCTTACCTTTGGCATCGCCATCTACAATCCGGTAATAGTAACTATGACTATTATGACCTCGTGGCAATCTCACTAATGTGGCATGGCGGCGGGAGACAAACTGCGACATCAAACGGATATTACACTCACGATCTCTACCGATAGAGTAGACGGGGTGCTCCAGAGAAAATTCTTTGCGACCTTGATCGTCTTCAATAATCAGTAGATGGTTTTCATTGGTTTCTGCTGCCATTGACAAATTGGTGGAACTGTGATTACTCAAGATTTGTTTAGTATCGTATCTTGCCATTTTCGCGCACCATAAGTCTGTGGTGCTGATCTAAATAAGCTTTAAAGTTGCATAATACCTTGAAAGAGTAGAACATATTCGTTCTACTCCACTAGCTATGATAGCTTTGGTAAGTGTTTCAAGAGGCTTTATGGGCTGCGTAAAAGCTGACGGGGCGACTCAGTTTAACTTGAGATGGTTGAGATGTAAATTTTACGGGTGATGAGCTAATCGCCGTAATAATATTGAGTTTGTGACGACGCTAACAGAGCTAAAAGCCATTAATGCAGCAGCACCAGATGGGTTAAGGACAAAACCCAGACTAGGGAACAAAACGCCTGCTGCTAAAGGAATCCCAACTGTATTATATGCAAAAGCCCAGAATAAATTTTGGCGGATTTTGTTGAAAGTGGCGCGACTAAGCTGAATAGATTCGACGACATCGTTTAAGCGATCGCGCATTAGGACAATTTCAGCAGTTTCCATCGCCACATCTGTCCCGGAGTGTAAGGCAATTCCGACATCTGCTTGGGATAAAGCTGGAGCATCGTTGATTCCATCTCCTACCATTGCGACTACTGAGTTAGGAGTGAGGAGTGAGGAGTTAGGAGTTGCTTTTGTCCCTGCTTGTTGTAGAGACTTTATTGCAGCTGCTTTTTTCGCTGGCGGAACACCTGCTATTACATCAGCACTATCTAATCCTAGTTGTTTGGCTATGGCGCTAGCTGCTTCTTTGCGATCGCCACTGAGCAACATTACCCGTAAGCCCATCTGACGTAACTTGTCTACGGTGGATTGGGCATCTGGTCTGAGGGTATCAGAAACAGCAATTAGCCCGGTTAAAGTTCCCCCAACTGCTACGCAAACGACTGTTTTACCATCTGTTGCCAAATCCTGTGCTACCTGTTGTGCAGTTTCGTTAATGGCAATGCCGTGCCAACTCAACCAGTCCCAGTTACCCAATAGTACAATTTTGCCCTCTACGACAGCAGACACTCCTAGTCCTGGTTCCGTGTGAAAGTCTACAGCATCTGGAATAGATAACTGTTGCTGCTGTGCTTCTTGCTGAATTGCTCTCGCTAGGGGGTGGTGAGTACCGCTTTCTACGGCTGCTGCTAGTTGGATTAGGGAGTAGGGAGTAGGGAGTAGGGAGTGGGGTTCATTACTCCCCATTTGCTCAATTAACAGACAATCTGTAACGATGGGATTCCCCGTGGTCAAAGTACCAGTTTTATCAAAGACGACAGTGTTTAACTGGTGTACTTTTTCTAAAACGTCGCCGCCTTTGATTAACAGACCCCGTTCTGCGCCCATAGCAGTCCCGACAAGAATGGCTGTTGGTGTGGCAAGTCCTAAAGCACAGGGACAGGCAACTACCATAACTGCGATCGCTAGTTTTAAACTAATTAATAAAGGGGAGTGGGGAGCTTCATGTGTAGCGTGGCCCATCATTTCCATGCCACCAGACATGCTGACATCAGCCCAGATGTGAGTGCCGAAGAAGTACCAAAAGACAAATGTTAATACAGATGCTGTCAGCACTCCATAAGTAAAGTAACCAGCTACTGTATCTGCTAACTTCTGTACTGGGGCTTTTCGAGTTTGGGCGGCTTCTACTAGAGCGACAATTCGAGCTAAAGTTGTATCACTTCCAGTCCGGGTTGTCTGAATAGCGATCGCTCCTGACTGGTTTAGCGTCCCTCCTGTTACCGCATCGCCTGGTTGCTTAATCACTGGCACGGCTTCCCCAGTCAACATGGATTCATCCACCGTTGTTTTACCAACCACGACTTCACCATCGACAGGGATTTTATCACCTGGCAGCACTTGTACCCATTCACCAACACGTACTTGTTCAGCAGGAATCTCTACGCTAGAAGATCCCATTCCTCCTTTCTCTGGGTTGGCAATCAATCGCGCTACCTGTGGCTGGAGTGCCAGCAATTTCCTAAATGCAGCAGCAGCACGGCCTCTAGCTTGTTGCTCTAATGTCCTTCCTAAGAGAATAAAGCCCAGCATCATTACTGGTTCGTCAAAGAAGCACTCCCAACCCATTTTGGGAAAGAGCAGCGCGACTAAACTAGCAACGTAGGCTGTCAGCGTTCCTAATCCGACCAGCGTGTTCATGTTAGGCGCATTTCGCCGCCAGCCCAGCCAGCCATCTACTAAAATTGGGCGACCGGGAATTAATAGCGCTACTGTCGCCAGTCCACAATGAAACCAGATGTTATTTAGCACTGGCAGGACTGAGCTACCAAGATTACCAAAATGTCCACTTCCCGACAATAATAGTAAGATTGCAGCGATCGCTAACTGCCTAACAGAAGAGCGCATTTCTCGGCGTTGTCGTTCTGCTGGGTCTGGTAAGGTAGATATCCCGCCTGCTACTGTGCCATTAGGTTTTCGGGGTTGAGTCGGGAATCCAACGGCTGTTAATCTCTGTGCTAGTGCATCTGCATCTACCGCACCAGTTTCTGACTCTACAACTGCTACTTCTGTGGCCAGGTTCACACAGGCGCTCTTGACTCCTGGATGTTGGGTTAGCTGTCGCTCTACTGCATTCACACACCCAGCACACTTCATACCCCCAACATCGAGAATAATTTTCTCTAGGATTGGGTCAAATTCTGGGGCTAGCTTAGTTTTTGGGACAAGTTGCATGGCAAGTGTTTAGATTCGCTACAGAAATTCAACGCCTGACTAAAAGCGTCTCTAATTTGAGCGTAGGCGAAATATGGAACTACGACTGTATGTCAACCCTATTAAATTTCTTAATTTATCGTATCTTGCTGAGGGTCAATGACTATCGCTGCATTCTAATTCAATGTTCCAAGTTCCCAGATTTATCTGAACCTATCCCACTAATAAAATTTTTTGAATCCAGATATGAATAGTAGCAAGGTCAATTAATGCATCAAAATATACTTTTTTTGTTCTCAACGAATGGCTAGACGACGATATTTACGTTGATACCAAGCAAAACAACGTTCCTATTGAAATTTTGGAACGGCGATTTTAATCAGCCTACCTCTATTTTTCTTGGTTTTCCATACCCGTTTTGGTAATTGGGGTCGAATACCGCGCTTACGTAGGGCAGCACGTTTTTATGAGTGAATCCTAACCTTTATCAGCAGCCATTACCTTAAGTTTTTTTAGGTGGTCTGTCACGTTTTAAAGTTTTAAGTTTTACTTTATCAAGCAGAGGTAATAGATTTATGAAGAATTAGTGAACTTTATTTTTATATATTGAAAAAAAATTTTAATAAATAATACTTTATAAAAGTTACAGAGTGTGAGTAACACATTCTATTGTTACTCATAACCGTTAACCTACGTTTTAAGGCTTAAATGATCCAATTTAAATTGAAGGAAATTTTTAATGAAATTAACTCAAAAACTGGGCATTGCTAGTGCTGGTCTTGTTCTGGGCTGCGCTGGTGTTGGTTTGCCTTCTGCGGCACAAGCAGCAACCTTTCTCTTTGACGGCACCGGCACACCTGAAGCTGTTGGTTGGCAATTATGGAGTTCTGAACCACCGAATAGTACAATAACGGTGACACCACAATTCACTGGTAGACCAAGTGATGTATTGAGTGTAAGTACTACCGGAACAGCAATTCATCTATATAGCAGAAAGATTGATGCTACCAACTATATAATTTCGATGGGTGTAAAAGTACTGCGTTCTTCTTTCAACTCTTTTGACTATGGTTTGGGTTTGTCACCCTTCGCCGTAGATCGGGTTAATTCATTAACTATAGGCGAAAAAAGTATACAGTGGTCTGACTTAGTAGGGGATAGCTTTGCAATCGACACTTCTATTTTTCATGAATATGCAATTAGCTATATAGATGGCAACCTGAATGTCTACGTGGATAACTCTTTTGACGACATTATTGCAGGTACTGCGACTCCTGTACTAACACGTACTGGTGTCACACCACAAGACGAAAGTGTAATTGGTACTGTAGCATTTGGCGACCAATCTAATGACAGCATGTCTTTCGGTAATTGTTGTGTGAATTCAGCTTACAAATTGGATTTTATTCGATTTCAGTCACTTGATAACGTCACCTCAGTACCTGAACCCAGTACTAACCTTGCTCTGGCATTCTTTGGATTTGCTGGCTTACTCATAAACAAGAAGCTAGCATCTTCTCGAAGAAGATAATTTAAACACCTTGCATGTAATGCTACTCAGAAGGATTTTAGATTAATTTTTAATTTTGAGGGAAGTCGGAGCGGCGGCTTCCCTTGACTCTGAGCGTCGGTTTCCGGCGCTTAGAAGTTTGGTGGCGGATCTGAACTTTGATGATTTGGAATTTTGAGTTCCCCCATAGGGTCAATGACGGCTCCAGCGTAAATAAGTCACATAGATAATAGCTACTACTTGCATTGGCACGATCGCAATCAGGCTTTTTAAGAAATAGTTGATTTCCAAATGAGACATAACACTGAAATACCCTACGCCCAACAAGAAGAATATTGCCCAGTAAAGCTGTTTAGGTTTGAAAATGAGCATATAAAAAGAGAAATAATCAGCCTCCAGCATGAACTACCTTCTTGCACTAAAACCAGCCCTGCTTATTCACAAAGTAGGTATTTACAAATTCTTCAGGGGGCTTATTCAAGTAGATCATGCCTTCAATTAAACCTACAAGTAGCATAATTAACAAGGCAATACCGTAGGTGAAAGAACCTCCGACTACAGAAATCACCAACATGATAAAGCCTTCTGGAGCGTATCCTAGAATAAACTTATGAACCCCAAATCCTCCAAAGATAATGCCACAGTAACCAGCTAGAAGTTGTTTGGTAGGGTGAGTGGGGTTGAAATTTGCCATATTAAGTGCTGCTCCTTGATAAGTGAGGTATAAAAATAAAGTGTTTATTGTAATCAAAGCAAATACATTTACTTGCTTAATAAATATATTTTTAATTTTTTCAGTATAAGTAAGCCCCAAGACAAATAACCAAAATCAGCGTACTTCTATTCCAGAGAGGACGCTAAAATGTCTTCCAGCATAGCCTGAAAATCTGGCGATTTTTAGTAACTTTTGGTAGATTTGACGATCGCAAACCCTGGTGCGGCAATTTCGCTTTTTCTTGAGAAGAATGAACCTCAATAATCAGCGAAAACTGCTACATCACTTTTTACAAGTCCATCAGTATTATTTCCGGATTTTTTTGCTCTCGTCTCCAGGGGGGTGAAACGCGATCGCACCAATGACGAGATACAAGTAGTAAATTGTTCTTACTTATGCAGATAAAATCAGATATTTCTATTTTTGGCAACAGTACAAAATTAGTACTAATTGCTACCTAAAACAAATAGACTTAATAATGTACCGCTATTCCAGAGGCTGTGGAGGAGCATAGGAGCAAGGAGGTTGCGCGATCGCGTGTAAACGACCCCTAAGACAATCCCCAATGCAGTGAGGGGAAGAATTTCCGACAAGCTGAGGTGAGCGATCGCAAACAACAAACTACTGATCAGAATCGATCCCCACACGGGTAAGTAACGAGTTAGAGAGGGTAACAAAAAGCCGCGAAACAGAATTTCTTCAAAAAATGGAGCTGCGATCGCTGCTGTGGAGAAAAATATGCCAAGTGCTACACCATCTTGGCTTTCCAGGGCTAGTTGCAACAGGGGATTACTACCACCCTGTCCTTGCCATAGCTGTTGATTAATCAAAGATACCACCACAACTATAGGTAAAGCCGCGCAATAGCCTCCCAGTCCCCATAAAAACCACTTATCTTGAAAACGGAAGCGAAACCAAAATTCTGGTAATGGAAAAAAGCGCTTGACAGAAAAATACAGCACTAACAGCGCACCCGATGCTACCAGTAAGTAACTAACTAAAACATAAAAAGCCTGAAGTCGCACATCACCCACAGGACGAGGGATGGGGAGCAGCGATAGCAATAAAGGGACAAAAATTTGCCCCATGAAGAAAAAGCCGACGATAAAAACCTGCAAAATCGTTTCACCATCCCAAGGCGTTGACCAAAGGACATCAGCATTTTGAGCTAGTAACGAGGCTTTTCCTTTCAACAAGCGTTGAGCAAATAAGAAAATCAGCAATATTAGACCAATTAAAGCTGCCAAGGTGGGAATAGTGCCAATAACGGCTAATTTAATCACTGCTTGAGCAGCAGATTCTTGCTGTGCCGCTTTAACTGCTGATAAAGCGTCTTGTCGTTGTTGGAGTTGGTATAGCTGAACCAAAGCAGTAGAGCGAAACCAACCTTCTAAATTCTTTTGAATCCGTTCTGGAGCATTTTGGAGTAGACGGGGAGGATTGCTCCACATTCCACTTAATACAGCTGCGGTTTCTCCAAATTCTGGATTGATATCTGAGCGTTGTTGTAATTCGCTCCAAGTTTTGAGCGCTGTATCCGTCTGTGCTTGCTGTGCTTGTAAAATTCCTAGCCGCAAGTCTAATTCAGCCAGTAATTTTTGCAATTGCTGGAGGGACTGCTGTAACTGTTGCTGTCCCTGTTTAGAGGTTTTAGCAGTCGGAGGAACATCCGGTAGAGGTTTCGGAGGTATAGGAGTTATTTCAGGTTGAGAGCGTAATTGTGCAAGTTTGTTGTTAACTTTGTCTAAATTAGCTTCAACTGATTGACGCGCCTCTTGATACTGCTTTGTGGCGCTTTCTAGGGGTTGCTCACCAAGTATCGCTTCCTGAACCGCTTTGAGATTGCGATCGCTGCTACCTTCTGATTGCCAAGCTTGGGCTTGGAGAGCAATATTGGTTTGGTATAGTTCTAGGCGACTTTGGAACTGAGGTTCTTGCCAACTACTGAATAAAGCCGAAACTGCCAACAGAACTGCTGTAGGCGTCAGTATAAAAATTAAAACTAATCGCTTGAGTGTCATCTATCCCTCTTTTACTAACCAGTGGAGAGCGCGTCCCCCTTGGGAATTATCGCAAGAAAAAGTCAGAGGTGGATAGATATCATCAATATTATAAGTTTGCGCTTGCACCCACCATGTTAAATTACAACCCATTACACTGCTTACCCTCCGCCGAGGATCTGCCCGATTCGGACGATGAACCTGTGGATAATCAACTATAGGACTCCGATTTGATTTCTGAAAATATACCGAGACTGAAAAGCCCGTTTTATCATGGTTTTATCTGAAATCTTGTTCAAAAATCAGATATGAGTCCTATACAACATTTGATTCCTGGCTTGTTAGAAGCCATCTTAGCTTGGCTGTGGACAAGCCGGATGGATTGGTTTTTTGGCGTTGATATGGGGATATATTACGATCCCGAATTACCGCCGATTGTGCCCGATGGGTTTTTAAGTTTAGGAGTCGAGCGAGTTTTTGATGAGAACTTGCGTTTAAGTTATGTGTTGTGGGAAGAAAAAGTTATGCCAATCGTGGCGCTGGAGGTGGTTTTTCATAAACGGCGTGGGGAATACAGCACCAAAAAGAAAATGTATGCTGAGATGGAGATTTTGTATTATGTTGTTTATAATCCCCAACGCCGTAGAAAAGCGCCTTTAGAAGTTTATCGGTTAGTAAATGGGGAATATGTATTGCAGCCAGGAAATTTAGTTTGGTTATCAGAGATAGGTTTAGCAATTGGTTATGAACGGGGAACCTATCAGGGAATTACGCGGGATTGGTTGTATTGGTATGACAAACAAGGAGTCAGATATTTAACACCAGAAGAACTAGCGATCGCTGCCGAACAACGCGCTACCACTGCTGAACAACGCGCTCAAAGGTTGGCACAACAATTGCGAAGGTTGGGGATAGATCCAGATTCTTTGAGTTGAGTGTTGTGATTATATCAAACACCCTAGAAGAGTGCAGCTATCAGAATGAAGTCCACCTTTGTTGGCTATAGCTCAATACACTTTAGTTAAGCATTTATTTCTTCTCTTTGTGTCCTTTGCGTTCTTTGCGGTTCGTTCAAAAAATTGACTTTGACAAAGAGTTTTAGCCTTAACTGAACCGTATTGAGCTATAGATATATCCAACAGTTTATTATTTAGGATTTATGTAAATTACATTAAAATAAAAACTAATACCTTTAAATAAGTTAAGAACAATATGAATAGCAATTATAAGGAGTATGTCGGAGGTCAGAGAAATGTTAATACGTTTATGTATCTTAAAAAGGCAAGCCATATTCTTCTGAATCAAGCTAAAACAAATGAAGAAGGCTCTTTTTACAACTATATGACCAGTATGCTGACATCAGCTTTTTATTTAGAAGCTTATCTTAATCATTCAGGATTTAAATTTTATTGTGTAAAAAATATCACAGAAAATGAGAGCTACTGGAAAGATTTTGAGAGACTTAACCCAGAGGAAAAACTAAAAAAATGGAGTGAGATAATATGTTTAAAAATAGATCATGGGCGTAGACCATTTCAAACATTTAAAGAGATTTTTAAATTCCGAAATAAACTTGTTCATGGGAAAACTGAAATAATTAATGTCAATCAAATTCAAAAAGCATCTGAAGAATATACATATACACAATTACCCAAGCTTAATTGGGAAAAAATGGTTAATATGCAAACTGCGGAAAGGTTTTTGAATGATGCTATAAAAATGGTTGAAATACTAAATAAAGAAGCAGGTTTTTCTAGTACTGAACTCTATACGCTAGCCAGTACCAGTACCGTGAGCCAGTTAAGATCATCGGAGCAAATATAAATACTGTGCTGCGGATGAAATGTTTACGCAACTATTTTCAAGAGTTACCCACTTATACAATAAATAATAAGTCTAACAGATAGGGGCATTAATTTTAAATAATGATCGCCACCCAAACTAACCTATCTTTCCCCTCACCCAAGCGCGAAATGATTTGAGCAAAGCAATTTCTCCCATACTTTTACTCTGCTCAATAAATCTGCTTATCTCACTCACTGAAATTATAGGAAAGGCAATACTAAACTTACACTCAATATATTGTCCCTCTATTAGTTGATAAAATTTTAAATTTTGCCCATCATATCTCCAAAGTTCAGTTACACGCAATGCTGAATAAATCCCGAATTTGTTAACTGAACTACTAGTAATATCAATCTCAATCGCTAAATCAGGTGGTGGATCTGTTTCTAAATTGAGCGTCATCCTACCTCTGACTCTCGATTCACTTTGTATATAGTAGCAAGTATCTGGTTCTATTCCCCGTTTTGATATTTTCCGCTTTAGTGTTGTAGAACCAGCACTTTTAATTTCTACTCCGACTTCTTCAGCTAAAGCGAATATAAAACGGTCAAATTGAATTTTGGGGTTTTCATGTTCAAAAAGTGGAGTCATAATTTCTAAAACACCGCAGTCATAAGCAAACCGAGAACCTCTATCTTCACCTGTATCTCTCAGCAAGGCTTCAAAGGTTTCCCAGCTAACATTGTGTAAGACTGTTCTTTGTTCCGCAAGGGTTGACTTGACAAGCATATTACAATACTTTTCCGTCACAATAGTAGATAAAATTTCTAATTTATCAATGAGGTATACTTTACCCTATCTTACCCTGCACCCAAGCGCGGAAGGATAGCACCAAATCAATTTCATCCATAGTTTTACTTTGCTGAATAAATCTATTCATATCACTAACAGAAATTAAAGGAAAAGCTATACTCAACTTAATCTCAATATATTGGCTTTCTATTAGTTGATAAAATTTTAAACCTTCACCGTTATATCTCCATAATTCTGCTACACCTAAAGCCGCATAAATATTAAGCTTATTAACAGAGCTGCTAGTGATATCAATTTCAACTGCTAAATCCGGTGCTGGGTCTGTTTTTAAATCTAATTCTTGCTTACCTCTAATTGCTGGCTCATTTTGAATATAATAGCAAGTATCGGGTTCTATTCCCTTTGTTATTGTTTTACGTTTTAATGTTGTAGAACCAGCACTTCTAATTTTAATTTTTAATTCCACTGCTAAAGCGAATATCAATCGGTCAAACTGAATTTTAGGATTTTCGTGTTCAAAAAGTGGAGTCATGATTTCTAAAACACCGCAGTCATAAGCAAACCGAGAACCTCTATCCTCACCTGTATCTCTCAGCAAGGCTTCAAAGGTTTCCCAGCTAACGTTGTTTAAGACTGTTCTTTGTTCTGCAAGGGTTGACTTGACAAGCATATTACAATACTTCTTCTGTCAGGATATTAGATAAAATCCCGATAATTTTACCTATGTCATTAATATAATACTCACTTAAGTCAATTTCAATCACTTGCCCAATAAGTTTCAAAAATTTCCAGATGGTTCCTGTGGTAACAGTTCCATAAATTGCCTGAATGTTATTACCCTCGCGTTCATTAAACAATTTAGCTGCTAACATCTCTGCCACACACTGACCTAATCCCGCATTGATATTTTCTTTTTTAGCTTCTACAATTGTGACAACTGGTGCATTCAGAATTAGTAACTCTGGTGAACGGCCAATAATAAAATCGCAATTTCCATTTAAACCTTGTGCGGAATCAACAGTAAAATCGATACCAGAAAATAAACTTATTTGATTATTTAAATATTTCCTAACAGCAATTAGAATAGGCGCAATAATCATCTCTGAACGGGATTTTTCAGTATTACTAGCAAGAGCCAAAGGTACATTTTCCCGCAACACTTCTGCAAGTAATGGTGGACACTCTACTTTATGGACAGATGCAAATATATCAATTTTATCAGAAATCGTTAAACTAAAGGTTTTTCTAACTCTGTCTAAAGTAAAGTCACTGTATGACACTTTAGTTGCTCCTCTAAAGAATCCAGATAATTAAATTGTGCCAATTATTAGCAAGATATGTTGCTGATATTTGGCACAATCAGTGTCTGAATATTTTGTAACTTTAAGCAAGGAAACCCGCAAAAAAGTCTAGAGTTTCTTTCAGTGCTTTGATGAAAATATCAATTTCTTTACGGGTGTTGTAGAAAGATAGACTTGCTCGTGCGGTTGCAGGAAGACCTAAATAACGGTGTAATGGTTGAGTGCAGTGGTGTCCAGAACGGATAGCAACGCCTTCTTGATCTAATAATGTAGATAAGTCGTTAGCGTGGACTTCCCCGGAGGTGAATGACGCAAGAGCGGCTCTACCTTCCCCTTTCGCATTTGGTTTGGGGCCGTAAATTCTAATTTGGGGAATTTGCTCTAATTCTTGGAACAAATAAGCTGTTAATTCTGCTTCGTAGGCGTGAATTTTATCCATGCCTATATTGCTAAGATAATCTATCGCTGCACCAAGTGCGATCGCTTCTCCAATTGCAGGTGTACCAGCTTCAAATTTATGCGGTAATTCTGCATAAGTAGAATGGTCTAAATACACCTCTGCAATCATCTCACCACCACCAAAAAATGGTGGCATTGATTCTAACAATTCCAACTTACCATACAGAAATCCTATCCCAGTTGGGGCGCACATTTTATGACCGGAAGCTACCAACCAATCACAATCTATTTGTTGTACATCGACAGGATAGTGGGGAACACTTTGACAAGCATCAACTAAGAATTTAGCACCATATTTGTGAGCGATCGCAGCAATTTCTTCCACTGGATTAATACAACCCAAAGTATTAGAAATATGTACCACCGACACTAACTTAGTTTTGTCGGAAATCAGCTTTTTAAACTGTTCTAAATCAAAAGTTTCTTCTGGTGTTAATTCGACAAATTTCAGTACTGCACCCGTTTTTTGTGCTACCAATTGCCAAGGTACAATATTACTGTGGTGTTCCATCACCGAGAGAATAATCTCATCTCCCGGCTGCAAATTATTCATTCCCCAACTGTAAGCTACTAGGTTAATCGCCTCAGTTGCATTGCGGGTGTAGACGATTTCTTGACGCGATGTAGCATTAATGAATTTGGCAATTTTATCTCTAGCACCTTCATAAGCATCAGTAGCTTTAGCACTCAGAGAATGGGCACCTCGATGCACGTTAGCATTATATTGCTCGTAATAATCCCGTAGGGTATTTAATACGAATAAAGGCTTTTGCGATGTCGCAGCATTATCGAGATAAACCAGGGGTTTCTCATTGACTTCCTGATGCAATATCGGGAAGTCAGCGCGAACTTTATCAGCAAGGGTTTTGGTAGGAGTAAAAGTCATTGGTAGATTAGTTATTACTCATTAGTCAGGGACTTGAGATTATTCACTGTGTTTAAAAGGATTTCTCGCAGAGAAGGAACTGGTATTTTGTTGATAACTTCAGCAGCGAAGGCGTTAATTAATAACTTTCGAGCATCGTTTTCATCAATTCCCCGACTTTGCAGATAGAATATTTCGTCATCTTCTAATTGGCTAACAGTAGCACCGTGAGCGCATTTGACATTATCGGCAGTAATTTCCAATTGGGGTTTGGTATCAACTCTGGCTTTAGATGATAGCAGCAAATTGCGATTCAACTGGGCTGCATTTGTCAACTGCGCTAGTTTGGGTACAAAAACTTTACCATTGAACACCGCATGAGCGCGATCGCCTACAATACATTTATGCAATTGGTCACTTGTACCGTGAGGATAATTTAGTGCGATCGCACTGTGAGTATCAGACAACTGCTTACCAGAAATCATCGTCAAACCATTGAGAGTAGTTTGTGTCTGCTCACCAGTTTGCAAAATCTCCAAATTGTGCCGTGACAACTTTGCACCTAAAGTTATGGCATGACAAGTATATCGACTATCACGAGCCTGTGCGATCGCAGTCTTCCCAATATGAAAAGCCTCTGCACCTTCCCGCTCAACCCTAGTGTGGCTCACCTCAGCATTGTCACCAACCCAAACTTCCGTAACCGCATTGGTAAAATATACTCCCTCTTCCTCCGCGCTCTCTGCGCCTCTGCGGTTCGTATACTCCTCAACCAACCTCACCTGCGAACCACTTTCCGCCACCACCAAACAACGCGGCTGCGAAATCGTCGCACTCTCCCCCGCAACCGAAATAAACACCAAATGAATTGGCGTCTCAACCACCACATTCTTCTTCACCCACACCACAGCTGCATCAGTTATCCCAGCCGTATTGAGAGCCGTGAAAACTTCCTGCGCTCCCTCAGCTTGAGCTAAATACTGTTTTACACCTTCCTGCTCACCCACAGATAAGCCAGCCAAATTACTCACCACAATACCAGGTGGTAAATCTGTAACTGCGGATAACTCAGGCGCAAAAACGCCATTAACAAAAACCAAACGACTATTAGCGGCCTCTGGCAAAATATCAAATTGCAAAGACGCGAAAATTCGCGTCTCTACATTATTAAATTGCACCTTTCGTAGAGACGACAAATCAGTAAACCGCCATTCTTCCTCGCGGGTAGTCGGGATAGTCGAGTGACGTACCCAATTAGCAGCACTTTGGCGTAATTCTTGCAACCAACCTTCTGCTTTCGTTGCAGTTACTTGATTTAACAACCCAATCAGATAATCATCTCTATCTAACATCGATGTCAAACTGACTGCATTTGAATTAGGTATTGGACTAGGAGATACTTGAATACTCATTACACACCCACCTCAGCAGCTGCAAATTCTTCCAGTACCCAGTCATAACCGCGAGACTCTAATTCCAGTGCCAATTCTTTACCACCACTCGTAATAATCTGCCCCTGTGCCATCACATGCACGAAGTCAGGCACAATATAATCAAGTAATCGCTGATAGTGAGTAATCAAAATTGTGGAATTTTCTGGAGTTGCCAGTTGATTTACCCCATTCGCCACAATTCGGAGCGCGTCAATATCCAAACCCGAATCAGTTTCATCCAAAATTCCTAACTTTGGTTCCAGCAGCGCCATTTGCAGAATTTCATTCCGCTTCTTCTCGCCACCAGAAAAGCCTTCATTCAAACTGCGACTGAGAAAACTGGGATTCATCTTTACCACATCCAGCTTTTCTTCAATCAAATCGTCAAAATCAAAAGCGTCTATTTCCTCTAAACCTTGCGCCTTGCGCCGGGAATTGTACGCCACCCGCAAGAAATCCAAATTGCTCACACCCGGAATTTCTAACGGATACTGAAACGCCAAAAATACACCACTTCTTGCGCGTTCCTCCGGCTCCAACTCCAACAAATTTTGCCCTAAAAAAATCACCTCACCGCCAGTCACCTCATACGCCGGATGCCCAGCCAACACCTTAGAAAAAGTACTCTTACCAGAACCATTCGGCCCCATAATCGCATGAATTTCACCCGATCGCACCTCAAGATTCACACCTTTCAAAATCGGTGTCCCATCAACATTAGCCGTCAGATTCCTAACTGACAGCACAACTTCACTATTTTCAATAATCATCTTCTCTCCCTTCTCTTTCTCTGCGCTCTCTGCGCCTCTGCGGTTCGTCATTCTTCCAAAAGATAAACACAGAACGCCGATGTCCCTGTGTTTATCCTTGCATCCATTTATCCAACACTGCCTTCCAACTTCAAACTCAACAACTTATCAGCTTCCACAGCAAACTCCATCGGTAGCTGATTGAAAACATCCTTACAGAAGCCGCTAATCATCATCGAAATAGCATCTTCAGAAGAAATACCCCGTTGAGCGAAGTAAAATAACTGATCTTCCCCAATCTTAGAAGTAGAAGCTTCATGCTCCACCTTCGCACCGTTATTTTGCACCTGAATATAAGGGAAAGTGTTGGCATGGGCATTATCCCCAATCAGCATTGAGTCACACTGAGAATAATTTCTCGCCCCTTTCGCCGTTGGATTGACTTTCACCAAACCCCGATAGCTATTACTAGAATTACCTGCGGAGATTCCTTTAGAAATAATTGTACTACGGGTATTCTTACCTACGTGAATCATCTTACTGCCAGTATCAGCTTGCTGCTGATGATTTGTCAGCGCCACCGAGTAAAACTCACCCACAGAGTTATCACCCACCAACACACAGCTAGGATATTTCCAAGTAATTGCCGAACCTGTTTCTACTTGAGTCCAGGAAATCTTAGAATTTACGCCCTGACATAAACCGCGCTTGGTGACAAAATTGTAAATACCGCCTTTACCGTTGGCATCTCCAGCGTACCAGTTTTGGACGGTGGAGTATTTAATTTCGGCGTTGTCGAGGGCGACGAGTTCCACAACGGCAGCGTGCAACTGGTTGCTGTCATACATCGGTGCAGTGCAACCTTCGAGGTAAGAAACATAACTACCTTCTTCGGCGACAATCAAAGTCCGTTCAAATTGTCCCGTATCACCAGAGTTGATGCGGAAGTAGGTAGACAGTTCCATTGGGCATTTCACGCCTTTAGGAATGTATACAAAAGAACCATCGCTAAATACGGCGGCGTTCAAGGCGGCAAAATAATTGTCAGCGATGGGAACAACGCTACCCAGGTATTTTTTGATCAGTTCTGGGTGTTCTTGCAACGCTTCCGAAAACGAGCAGAAAATAACACCATCTTCCGCTAGCTTCTCTTTAAATGTAGTGGCGACAGAAACGCTATCGAAAATCGCATCGACAGCAACGTTTGCCAGTCGCTTCTGTTCAGATAGGGAAATGCCTAACTTCTCAAAGGTTTCTAAAAGGGTTGGATCAACTTCGTCCAAGCTGTTCAGCTTTTGTTTCTTTTGTTTTGGCGCTGAGTAATAAATGATATCCTGATAATTAATTGGCGGATACTTGACATTAGGCCAAGTTGGTTCCGTCATTTTTTGCCACTGGCGATAAGCTCTGAGGCGAAAGTCCAGCATGAACTGCGGCTCGTTCTTCTTGGAGGAGATCAAGCGTACAACGTCCTCGTCTAGTCCACGCGGTATGGTGTCGGACTCAATGTCTGTGACAAAGCCGTACTTGTAGGGTTGGTTGACTAAGGTTTTGACAGTGGCACTCATCAGTAATAATCTCTCGTGTTCGGAACTTGAATCTCTCTATAAGGATGGGAGACGGGCTTTCTTTAGCCGATTCCCATCTACCGTTACGGAATGGTTACACGGCTGCTAGAATAGTGGTGGAGAGTAAAACAACAGCTATGTTGTTTAATCTATCTTCATTTTACGCTAAATTAACAACAACAATGTTGTCAAAGTCAAACAATTTTGGATTTTAGATTTGTAATTTTGGATTGAAAGAGACCACAAGGGTGCTTGGCTCAAGGATTTTAGATTGACGATAGCGTAGCGGGGCATATACCAGAAAACTTTTTTAATCCAAAATCCAAAATCCAAAATCCAAAATCGGCACGGTCAAATTTTCAAATAAATTTTTGGGGCGTTCGCTGAACGTCTCGCACCACATGAAGATGGCGACTACCCACCAGTCCTCAACCAAGGAAGATATCCTAGAATATCTGCACAAACACGAAAAAGCAACGGCTTTGGAGCTAGCTGAACTTTTAGACGTTACCCCCCAAGCGATTCGTCGCCATCTCAAAGATTTGGAGACGGAGGAGTTAGTTTTGTATTCGACATCAGTGCAGGCGGCGGGGATGGGGCGTCCGCAGCACCTTTATCAACTGAGTCGTCAGGGACGCGATCGCTTGCATCGAACAATGAGCGATCGCTTTGGTGATGGCCACGGAAATTTTGCGGTTTCGTTGCTAGACACCTTAGCCGAAACGGTAGGACACGACCAATTTAAATCGATTTTAGAGAAACAGTGGCAGCGCAAAGCCCTAGAATACCGTGATCGCGTCGGTAACGGTTCATTGCGAGAACGTGTAGCTAACTTAGTAGAGTTGAGAAAAGCGGAAGGCTTCATGGCAGAGTATCACGCTGTTGATGTAAATGACTCCTTTGAGAGCGATCGCTTTATCTTAATGGAGCATAACTGCGCCATTTCCAACGTTGCCGAGTCTTTCCCCAGCATCTGTGGTCACGAATTAGAAATGTTTGCAGCCGTCTTACCAGATTGTACCGTAGAACGCACCCACTGGATTATTGATGGCGAACATCGTTGTGGCTATTTGGTACAAATTCGCCATTAGTCATTAGTCCTTAGTCCTTTTTTTAATAACTAATGCCCCATGCCCAACTAACTTTGAGATAGCATTTCATTTATGGATGTACCGCCACAGCAACCATCAACACAATTTTTAACCCTGGAAGAGTCAGCAAAAGTAGATGCGGCTTTGTTGTCTTCCCCAGAAAAGTTTTTAACAAGATTGACAATTTCATCACTTAAGCTTTTGAAGCATATCGCTCAAGAGTACGGTGTTGCTATTGAAGATTTGACAACACCGCAAGTAATTGCCTGGTTTGAAAAAGATGGCAAAATTAGACGTGAACAAGGCATTGAAGGTTCATACCTAAAATGGTGAACTGTGGTAGTGACACACTCCGCACACTGAATTGGAGTACCAACTTCAGTGTGGGCTTCTCAACCAATCCGGCTATTGCTTAGGAGGCGTTGAGCTTTAAGAACCGCGTGTCCGTCGGCTCTATTCAAAATGTTCACGGCTGCATTATGATCACGGTCAAGACTGCATTTACAATTAGGGCAGTCGTGCCATCTTTCATGTAGCTTCTTGGGAACTTTCACTCCACAACTAGAGCAATCCTGTGATGTACCTGATGGATTCACAGCAATCACCAATAACCCAGCGTTTTCGGCTTTGGTTGTTAGTATTGACAAGAAAATACCCCATCCTGCGTCATGCACAGATTTGGCTAGCATGGAACGAGAAAGACCTTTGACGTTCAAATCCTCATGAACTATAACGTCATATTTTTTCAGTAAATCGCCGGCAGCTTTAAAGTGAAAGTCTTTTCGTTTATCAGTTATTTTTTTGTGTTGTTTAGCGACCTGCTTGATAGTTTTTTTGCGACGATTACTTCCTTTTTTGCGACGAGATATCCGTTTTTGAATAACTTTCAAAAGCTTCGCAGCTTTACGGCAACCCAGCTAAAGTTTGCATTTCGGGTATACCTTAAAAGTAGCTCTACGTAACGCCAACAGTAATCACCTCCTGTTCTATCTTTATCTGTGGTTAATTTTTTCTGTACCTTACCTATATAGGAACCACTATAAACAAAAAGCACCTTGAAAAAGGTGCTTTTAAAGTTAATACCATTTTGTTTGTCAAACAATTATTTAAGCATTGTAATTGTTAACCCGAGGACTACGAGCGCCAGTTACGGCTCCAATCATTGCGGCTATTAAACCCAACAAAGAACCAAACACAAACCACCACAATCCTGAACGTATATTAGCTGCCGTTTCACGAGCTTGTTCGGGACTGATGTTTGCTTGTGGTACATTAACACCACCTTGCTGTTGTACCTGGTTTATGACTTCCCCTGCGTTAGAAGCAGCAACACCAAAAGCACCAGATACTCCGTTTGCTAACAGCCATGAGCTAACTGCCAAAGTCGTTGCCCAAAGAATTGCACCGTTAAGAAGAGCTGTATTGCGGTTCATCGGCCCACAAGCACGGGCTGCAACCCAACCACCAGTAAATAGAGAAATTAGTAAAGCGATAGTTGACCAAAGCCCCGCATTCCCCGCAGCGTTAGAGGCAATTGTTCTGGGTGCACCTGAACCTTCAACTGTGCCTGCCGCAAAAGCACCAATCATAGCGCTCAAAATTAATTGAGTAGCTAAAGCAACCAACAAACCAGAAATAATTGGCCCCCAGCGAACAAGATCATGATACTCAGTTACTCGGCCTGCTACCACAGGCTCAGTAGCAATACCTTCATTACCTGTCCGATTTACGTATGACATAGCTTATGTTCTCCAGTGCTATTTCAGCGAAGTTGCTGCTTAGGTATATTCATGTTTATGATTAAAATTAAATAGCTAAATCATCTACTTTTACATCTATCAATAGAAAGAGTTGCTAGGTATATCTTAAGTCAGAAAAAATAGACTTTTTTAACGAATTTTAATATCTAAATATTTTGTAGTAAACAAATTTTAAATATTATAAATATTAAATTTTTAAATTAAAACACAATTAATTATTAAATTTTATGAGAAACCAGCTTTAATTGTGTAGGCAATTGGATTTAAGGCAAACCTTTGTAACGATTGTCAAAAGTAAGGATAATTAAAAATTAACGCATCCTCACAGCAGTACCTGTGGCAGTAATCAGCAAAAGAACTCCTGATTGGTCAAGATTGATTGTGCCAGTGTCAATTTCAATCCCAATCACAGCATTTGCTCCTAAACGTTGTGCTCGTTGTTCTAATTCTTCTAATGCCTTGCGTTGACCCTGCTCAAATAGACGCTCATAGCTACCAGTGCGTCCACCAATAATATCTCGAATACCCGCCAAAAAATCCCGCAAGAAATTGCTACCGTAGACTACTTCTGCTGTCACAATGCCTAAATATGACTCAATAACGGCTCCTTGAATCACATCAGTGGTAGTTATAATCATAAGTTAGCCTCCTAGATGGCATATCGGTTGACATTTATTATCAGAATACACATACAAAACTAGTTTGTGTTGATACAAGCTTGATAAACATGCTCTCACATAATTTTAGATTGCGAGCGCATTTATGCTCTCATTTGCTGGCAAAAAACTAATATTTGAAGGAACATTTAGCCTGTTAAATTTATCTTACCGTGTAATGTCCAACAAATGATATAAACGCCTGAATGACGGCTTCCTAAAGGGTAGTAGAAAAGTATGAAGAATTGGATACAGAGTCAGCAAATTGTTAAATTAAATAACAAACAGAAATGAATGTTAAATCCTCTGAAGTTGGCGCATCACTTTCTAGAATTAAGCTAGACGCCTGTTAGGCTTTCTAAGTGACACGTATAACTACTGAGAAAAAAAGTTTTATTTTGCTAGCCTACTGATTTGTATGTAGGTAACTTCATCTAAACTTGATATCTTACACTTCATCATTCAGTAAAAACCCTGTAATGTAGCGCTAATGTAAAGGAAAGAGTCAATGAATTATTAACATCTTAATTAATACGAAGAAATACAGTTTTCAAAAGTCTATATTTTTGTTTTAATGTACAAGAAAAAAGTCCTCTAAAATTTCAGGAAATTTACTGTGTACAAGCCAACATCATTTGTGCTGAGTGTGGTGTTATTAGGATGTTTTTCTTTGACTATACCTTCAGTGGCTCAGGCTCAGGTATTAGTGGCGCAAGGCAAAAACCCAGAGTTAAAGCAACTACTAGAAGAAGGACGGAGGTTAGTGGATACGGGCGATTATGGTGGTGCGATCGCAGTTTATCAGCGAGCAGCTAGGCTAGATGCCAAAAATGCTAAAATTCATTCAGGTATTGGCTACTTATACGCTCAACAGGGAAATTACCAAGCAGCATTAACAGCTTATCGTCGGGCGATCGGTATCAATCCTAACAATAGTGATTTTTACTACGCCGTGGGTTACATCAAAGCGAATTTAGGCGACACGCGTGGGGCAAAAGAAGGCTACCGTCGGGCCATACAGCTGAACCGTAACAACGTTAACGCCTATTTAGGATTGGCTGTGACGCAATCTCGGATGGGAGACTATACTGCTGCTAGCTGGGCATACCAACAAGCAATTGACTTGGATAAGAACAACGCCCAGACTTATGAGTTAATGGGTTCGATGTATAAACAGCGCCGACAAACCAAACAAGCAAACAGCTTGCTTCAGAAAGCCCGTGACTTGTACAAGCGGCGCAATGACTCAGATGGCGTCAACAGGGTAGAAGCCATGCTGCGACAGTTAGGAGGATGAGGTTAATCTAACTGGCGTCCCGTTAATTCCACAAAAATATCTTCCAAATTAGAGGGACGCACCATCATTCCGGTTTTATCGGGCTGTTCATTCAAGTATATATTTGCTGCTTCCAAAGATGGGAAAAACAGATATTCCCAACTGCGAGCACCATCACTTCCCACTTCAGATACACCTAATTGTTTCATCACCAAACCTTCACCGTGAGCAGAACGCAGCTGTTGTAAAGTTCCTAAAGAAATCAGCTTACCGCTATCCATAATACCGATGCGTCCTGGCTTGGTAGAACCAAAAGCATCGCACAAAAATTCGACCTCATCCATATAATGGGTCGTTAGTAGCATCGTCATTCCCTGCTTATTCAAATCCCGAATAATTTCCCAAAGCCGTCGCCTAGTTTGGGGGTCTAGTCCTACCGTTGGTTCATCCAAAAACAGAATTTGCGGTTGATGCAATAAAGCTCTCGCAATCTGCAACCGTCGTTTCATACCCCCAGACAGGGTTTTTACCAAATCATTACGTTTTTCTGCTAACTCAACATACTCTAGCCATTGATTAATTAGTTTTTGTCGCTGCGGGTTGCTAATGTGATGTAGCCTCCCATGCAGTTCCATATTTTCCCAAACGCTTAAATCGTTATCCACACTTACTTGCTGCAAGACTACGCCAATACTCTGTTTTGCCAGCATTGCTTGGCTCATCACATCATATCCACCTACTTCTATCCGTCCTTGGGACGGTTTCGTTAGTGTAGTCAGCATCCGAATCGTGGTTGATTTACCCGCACCGTTCGGGCCAAGTAGAGCAAATATTTCCCCCGCTTCAATTTGGAATGACAGGTCATTGACTACAGGTACATTGTTGTAAAACTTGTAGACATTTTCTAGTAACACAGCAGCAGTCATAGTTATTTTGCTCCAATTAAAAAAAAATTTAAAATCCCCAATTGAGGGTCGCAAGCTAACCCTCCCTGCGGGAAGCCGCAGAAGCATCTACACACTTCTCTTGAAATTTAATTTCTCTTGGCGATTATATCTAGAATGACTGCAATTAATGTGTCTGGGTCTATTGGTTTTGCAACGTGGTGCTGAAATCCGGCGGCTAGAGCTTGTTGGCGATTAACTTCTCCAGCATAAGCCGAGAGGGCTAAAGCCAAAATTTGCCCACCTTGTTCGGGTGGCATGGCTCGAATTTGTCGAATCAGCATATAGCCATCCATCTCTGGCATTCCAATGTCACTCAACAAAATATCTGGTGGTGATTGCTCTACCGCTTGCAGTGCTTCTATTGCCGATGTCACAATACAAACCCCTGCTCCCGCCTGTTCAAGGACAAAGCCCAAAAAATCACGGATATCTTCATCATCATCAACGATTAGTATCCGTATTCCTGTCAGAGGTGAGGTGTTAAAATTCAAAAATGAGGAGTCCTCTTGTACTTTCTGGCTAGAACCTTGTGCTTTGATCAACGGAAACCTGACATTAAAGATGGCTCCCTGCCCTTCTCCAGGACTGTCTACTTGAACAGTACCTCCATGCAGTTCAACTAGATGACGCACGATTGCTAGCCCCAACCCTAGTCCGCCAAACTTCCTAGTTGTTGTTGCATCCGCCTGACGAAAGGATTCAAACACGTAGGGTAAAAAGTCTGGATTAATACCTTTACCCGTGTCGCTAACAGTAATTTGAGCCTGCGAGTCTTGGCACTCTAACCGAATTTCGACCCGTCCACCAATGGAACTAAATTTTACAGCGTTAGTAAGCAAATTCCAAAATACTTGCTGTAAACGAGCAGAATCTCCCAAAATCTGCCCAATATTTTGGTCAAATACTCTCTGAATTTGAATTGACTTTGCTTCTGCTGCTAAACGCACGGTTTCAATAGCCGCTTCAATCGTCGATGCCAAGTTAACAGGAGCCATTTGTAAATTAAGTTTGCCAGACAAAATGCGAGAGACATCTAACAAATCTTCAATTAATTGTGCTTGGAGTTTGGCATTGCGCTCGATTGTTTCCAAAGCAATAGCCGTTTTTGCGGCATTTAATGTTCCATTGCGAAGCAACCTAGACCAACCCAGAATAGGATTGAGGGGCGATCGCAATTCATGTGATAGCACTGCCAAAAACTCATCTTTAATTCGATTCGCTGTCTGAGCTTGTTCACGCGCAGCTTGCTCACGCAAAAACAGTTGTTCGCGTTCAGCTTCTGTTTGCTTTTGCTTGGTAATATCGCGTGAGACGACTAAGAGTTGTGCAATAATTCCTGATGCATTTCGGACGGAAGTAACAATTACATCCCACCATTTCGGCTTACCCTTTGCTGTGGGGCAATAACCCCGAAATTGACCGACATTACCTATTTTGGCGGCAGCGATCGCCGCTTTGGCCTTTTCTCGGTCTTCGCCTTGCCATAAACTAATCCACTCGACGTTATGAAAGGACGCAGGATCATCAATTTCTAGAAGATGCAGCCCGCCTTGATTCAAGTGGAGTACCCGCCCATCTAACGTTAAAACTTTGATGCAATCATGACTGCTCTCCAAAATTCGTTGCTTTAACTCTTCACTTTCTTGCAGGGCTGCTTCTGCAAGTTTTCGCTCACTGATATCTGTGCAAGTGCCATACCAGCGAATAATTTGACTGTTTTCATTGAGCATCGGTAAAGCACGGGTGAGATGCCAACAATAGGTTCCATCTGCCTGTCTCAAGCGATGTTCAACCTCGTAGCTCGTGCCCGTTTGAGCTGCTTGAGTCCACACCGAGATAGTGTGTTCTCGCTCCTCTGGATGAATGAGATTCTGCCAACCGAACCCCTGGATTTGCTCTAGTGTCAACCCAGTGTAGTCAAGGCAGCGAAGGCTGTAATAATCTACCCAACCAATTGCATCAGCCGTCCACACCATTTGGGGAATGGATTCAGCCAGAAAACGAAAACGTTCCTGACTAGCAGCAAGGCGCACTCGTCCTAACTCTAAATTGGCGGCAACCCGTGCCAGTAATTCCCGTCGGCTGAATGGCTTCACCAAGTAATCATCTGCCCCAGACTCCAATCCTTCCACTGCCGATTCTTCTCCAGCCCGGGCAGACAGTAGCAGAATGGGAATTTCGCGGGTTCTTAAATCAGCCCGTAACTGCCGCAGCAACTCAATGCCATCCATTCTTGGCATCATGACATCGCTGAGGATCAAATCAGGCGGATCGTTGTATGCGGCAGCTAGAGCGGTTTCACCATCAATTGCCACGTCCACTTTGTAGTACTCGCTAAGAATCCGTCGCAAATAATTCCGCATATCGGTGTTGTCATCCACCAATAGAATCCGGGCAGAAGAAGCAGGGGAGAATTCTTCCTCTTCAAGAGTTTCTTTCGGGAGCCACCCTAAAGCTTCCTCAACATAAGACATTGCTCCAGAAGCAGTAGAAACACTGCTTTGACTAGCATTAAGGCAATCTAGGGGTAAGTGAGCCGTTCCAGTTGGCAATTGGACAGTAAATGTACTGCCTTGACCGAAGGTGCTGTCAACGGCGATTGTCCCACCATGCATCTGGACTAATTCTTGTACTAGCGACAGCCCAATGCCCGTGCCCTCAAAGGTGCGACCTTTGACACCTTTAACTCGATAAAACCGTTCAAATAACCGGGGAACCTCATCTGCCGGAATCCCAGTACCAGTATCGCGCACTATCAGTGATACCATCATGCCAACCGGGCGCAAAGAAACTGCAATTTCTCCAACAAAGGTAAACTTCAATGCATTGGAGAGCAGATTTAACGTGTCGCGGAAGTCCCCACCTTCAATGTACTCATAAGGTGGGGATTGTG
>JAHCSU010000337.1 GCA_023522315.1 Nostoc sp. CCCryo 231-06 | reverse complement strand
TAAAAGTTTAAGCAAGCTGGTTTCATTAGGGAAAGCCCCTTTAGTTTTAGTTAGCTTACGAAATTGGCGATGTACCGCTTCAACCGCATTGGTTGTATAAATCGGCTTTCTGACCGCATCGGGGTACTTGAAATAAGCAGAAAGCAAATGCCATTTGTCTCGCCAAGAAGCAATCACAGCAGGGTACTTACTGCCCCAGAGTCTATCAAGCTCATCTAAAGCCAGTTCAGCCGAATCTTTATTGATTGCCTTATAGACAGGCTTTAAATCACGCATGAAAGCTTTCTGATCTTTACTTGCAACATAACGAATACTGTTACGGATTTGGTGAATCACACATAGTTGCACCTCGGTATTAGGAAAGATAGCCTGTATGGCTTCAGGGAAGCCTTTTAAGCCATCGACACAGGCAATCAGAATATCTTGTACGCCACGATTGTGCAAATCAGTGAGTACCGACAGCCAGTAGTTTGCGCCTTCGCTTTCAGAGCAGTATAGCCCAATGAGTTCTTTGCGACCCTCGGTGTTCAGTGCTAACAGCGTGTAAACCGCTTTGTTGACATAGCGCCCTTCGTCTTTAACCTTGTAGTGAATGGCATCGAGCCAGACAAACGGATAGACGCTGTCCAAAGGACGGGATTGCCATGCTTTAAGCTGTGGGATAAGCTGGTCAGTGATACTACTGATGGTGGCTTCAGAGACTTCCAATTGGTAAATCTCAGCGATGTGGTCTTTGATTGCCCCATAGCTCATGCCATGCGAGAATAGAGAGAGAATGCGGTTATCAATCTCAGGCGTAAGTTTGGTTTGGTGCTTCTTAACCAAAACAGGCTCGTATTCCCCATTGCGGTCACGAGGTGTTTCAAGTTCAAAGCTACCAACGGCTGATTTAACGGTCTTTTTGCTGTAGCCATTACGGCGGTTGCCAGTAGGATTCTGCTCAAGGTAGCTGTCTATCTCAGCTGATAGGGCAGCTTCGGTAAGTTGTTTGATGAGTGGAGCTAGTACCCCATCACTGCCTGTAATAGGCTTTCCTGATTGAATCGCTTTTAAGGCTTCGTTCAAGTCAAAGTTTTGCATGGTGTCATTCCTGTTTTATTTGACAGTTTATGGGAATGACACAGTTTTTTGAACACTGCCTGTAATGAGAATATTTATCGTTGGTTCATATAAATTAACTATCTACTAATTTCGCCCATCTTTGAT
>JAHCSU010000336.1 GCA_023522315.1 Nostoc sp. CCCryo 231-06 | reverse complement strand
TCTGATAGGCGGGAAATCACAGGTTGCCAATATCCACGGCTATTGAGCCAACCGTAGATAAATACTAAAGCATGGGGCATGGGGCATGGGGCATGGGGCATAAAAAAAAAAGAACCCCACCCCGCCAAAGCGTAGCTTTGTCTCCCCTCCCCTTAGCAAGGGGAGGGGTTGGGAGTGGGGTGTTAGGGACTTTTAGAGGTCTATTGATTATTGGCGGTTACAACTAATTAATAACTAATGACTAATGACTACTCAATAGGTTGATACAACTTCATCACCTGGGTAAGGGCTAACCTAGACTCAACGCCTAGTGTGAGGGGGGATGTATGACCATGAGATAGATGTTCGGCGGCGGCACAGCCGATCATGGCGGCGTTATCGGTACAAAATTTTAGAGGTGGGAATAGGACGCGTAAGTTATGTTGAACGGCGGCGGCTTGGAGGTTTTTTCTCAAGCCGCTATTAGCTGCTACACCGCCACCAATAGCAATTGTGTCTAGACCATAGTCTAGGGCACAGGCGATCGCTCTTTTAGTTAGCGATCGCGCGACGGTTTCCTGAAAGCTAGCTGCTACATCTGCCACTGGCACTTGTCCGCCATCTTTCTCTAACTGCTGCACTAAACGCAATACAGCCGTTTTTAATCCACTAAAACTTGCATCATAACGATGGAACCCCCCACCAGGTAAAGAAACTTTTCCTTCTGGTAGAGCAAAGGCTTGAGGATTCCCGTGTTGTGCCAACTTGTCAATTATTGGGCCACCCGGATAACCCAGCTTTAACAATCGCGCCACTTTATCAAAGGCTTCACCGGCAGCATCATCACGAGTTTGTCCTAGTGTTTCGTAGCTACCACAATCTTTGACAAAAATCAAGCTTGTATGTCCGCCAGAAACTAATAAACTCAAGAAAGGGGGATTTAAACTTGGTTCGCTCAAATAAGTTGCGTAAATGTGACCTTCAAGGTGATGAACTCCCAAAAATGGTTTGTTGTGTACCATCGCTAAGGTTTTGGCAGCAGTTAACCCCACTAACAGCGCTCCTACCAGTCCAGGGGCACAAGTGGCGGCAATTGCGTCAATTTTCTCCCAGTTTAGTTGGGCTTGCTCTAAGGCTTGAGCGATCGCAACATTTATCGTTTCCAAGTGTTCACGAGACGCTACTTCCGGCACTACCCCGCCATATTGCTGATGGACTAGAATTTGCGAGGCTACAATATTACTGCAAACTTTACGATTGTTAACAATTGCGACGGCAGTTTCATCACAACTGGTTTCTATTGCTAAAACGGTTGTCATTGAGGGTGCCCAGTGCTGAGTTTTGAGTATTAGAGACAAAATCTTGCTTCTTTACTACCCTACAACAACAGTTCTTATACTCAAGATTCGTTCTCACCACTTAGCACTCGATAAAGACTTGGTTGAGAAGCTTTAACTTTTATTTACTTAAACTTTACTCGGTTCCCACCCAAGAGTATGATGACTTCCTAGTTATGCAAATAAACAACTGTACAAGCCGCTTCGTTTTGTACATAAAACTTTTTGTTTTGTAGTAAAAGGAAACAACTCTATGCCACGATTGTTTGCTTTGATTTTAGCGATTTGTCTTTGGTTCAATTTTGCCTCCCCAGCAAAAGCTTTAGGGGCTAATTTGACACCGTGTAAGGATAATCCCGCTTTTCAACAGCTAGCTGCTAATGCCCGTAATACCACCGCCGACCCCCAATCAGGGATAAAGCGGTTTGAGCGTTATTCTCAGGCGCTCTGCGGCCCTGAGGGTTATCCTCACTTGATTGTTGATGGTCGTCTAGATCGTGCTGGTGACTTTCTCATTCCCGGCATTCTGTTTCTCTATATTGCTGGTTGGATTGGTTGGGTAGGTCGTGCCTACCTACAAGCGATCAAGAAAGAAGGTGGCAGCGTGGAATTGAAAGAAGTAATCATTGATGTTCCTTTGGCACTGCCAATTATGCTGTCGGGCTTTACTTGGCCCCTAGCAGCCATAAAAGAATTTCTGTCTGGTGAATTAACAGCTAAAGATACAGAAATCCCCATTTCGCCACGCTAACCCTTCCGACAACTTTTGATTTATTTGGGAGAATGATTCATGCAGCAAAATTATTTCGTGAAATATCTATCCTTGGGGCCAGTTTTGCTTTTTGTCAATTTGTCTTTGACAGCCGTTTTGTTGATTTTATTCAACTATTGGTTTCCTGACCTACTTTTCCACCCACTACCATAAGTTGAAGAGAGGATTTAAAAATTTTGTTAGCTCTTGGTTGACAATTAACTAGTTAGTAGTTACTAATAACTACTAACTACTAACAAAATAGTTCTTTGAAACTCGTGATCCTGGGAACAGGATAACGAGTTTCATAGTTTTGAAAGCAGCTAAATTAACTTTTCTAAACTTCCCAGTCAAAAAGTATCTTTAGCCTCAATTATTATTAATATAAAAATGCCACCATTTTAAATTTAGAGGCGAACATAAAATATGGCACAAGCAGTAGATGCATCAAAAAATCTCCCTAGCGATCCCAGAAATCGGGAAGTTGTTTTTCCCGCATTCCGCGATCCGCAGAACGGTAATCTAGAAACCCCGATTAATGCTTCTCCCTTGAGCAAGTGGTTCATTAATAACCTACCAGCCTATCGCCCAGGACTCGCTCCTGCCAGACGCGGTTTAGAAGTTGGCATGGCTCATGGTTACTGGATATTTGGCCCCTTTGCCAAATTGGGCCCACTAAGGGATACAGACAATGCGAACTTAGCTGGTTTATTAGCAACCTTTGGCTTGATTGTTCTTTTTACGGCGGGTCTATCCCTCTATGCGAATAGCAATCCACCCAAAGCGCTTGCCAGTGTTAATGTACCCAACCCTCCAGTAGATGCTTTTAACTCTAAAGAAAGCTGGAACAACTTCGCCAGTTCTTTCTTAATTGGTGGTATTGGTGGTGCAGTAGTTGCTTACTTTTTGACTACCAATCTGGGAGTAATTCAAGGTTTATTTGGTTAATTTTGGAATGAATAGTTAGGAGTTAGGAGTTTAAATTCCTAACTCCTGTACAGACGCGATTAATCGCGTCTCTCTTATTTAAACAAAACCGTTTCAATGTCATTTAAAGCAGTTTCAAAATCGTCATTAACGATTTTAATATCAAATTCATCTGCGGCTTGAATTTCTTCTTGGGCGCGGAGTAAACGACGGGCGATCGCTTCTTCAGAGTCTTGGGCGCGATCGCGTATCCGTTTCTCCAATTCATCAAAAGAAGGCGGTAAAATAAAAATGCTGAAGGCACTGGGGAAGGAAGCACGAATTTGTCTTGCTCCTTTTAGCTCAATTTCTAGCACCACCAACTTGCCAAAATTAATTTGGTTAAGTACAGCTTCACGGGGAGTGCCATAATAGTTACCAGCAAATTCTGCCCATTCCAAAAATTCACCTTCAGCAAGTAATTGTTCAAACTTACTGCGGCTGATAAAGTAATAATCTTTGCCATCGATTTCTCCTGGACGGGGAGAACGAGTTGTGACGGATACGGAATAATAAAGTTCTGGATAACGTTTTAGGAGCGATCGCATTAAAGTGCCTTTACCGACCCCACTGGGGCCAGTTAAGACAATCAATTTGCCTAAATGTAAGCATTCTTCAGTAGTAGCAATACTCTGGATGGGTAAAACTGGCATCATCCCCTCAATCTGTGAATCAATCAATAGATATTATTCATTAGTCTTGTGTTCGTGGCCAAGTCCACTAGTGACTAAATAATTTGTAGCAAGGGTGACAGAAAAATTGTCTAATTCACATAGTACTGCTGATGTGGTGCAAATAGAAGTGAGATTGTTAATCCACTCTTAATCAATTATCTACAGTTTGATGCTCACGGGAAATCACAAAGCGATTCGCTACTGCTTCCGGCTGAATCGCCGACAGAATTACGTGGCTGGAATCGGTGATAATTACAGCCCTAGTCCGCCGACCGTAAGTTGCATCAATCAGTTGACCTCTGTCCCGTGCATCGGTAATAATCCGCTTAATCGGGGCAGACTCTGGACTGACAATGGCAACTACTCGATTTGCAGACACGATGTTACCAAAACCGATATTGATTAACTGAATCTCCATAAAAAACTGATGCCAAACGCGGTTTGAAAAGCTTGAAGTAAACTTATTTACATGTTATCGCCGTTATCGCCAAAAAACGGGAGTCACAACGATTAAATTCAAGCCAGCCCTCGTTTTTAAATAATGTCTGCTTTTTTTTCGCTATTTATCAGCTATTTTCCCTCAAAATCCTCCCAAAGATATAGGCGCAATTACACTGATACAAGCTAGTTAGGTGATGCATCTTTATAAAAGGGACTAGTACACTGTGCTGGAAGTTTCCCTACCTTTAACAAAGGGCAATGCCGCGCAAGAGCATTTGAAAGTAATGGCTCTTAAAGCTCTTATTAATAGAGCGTTTGAGTTTCTTCATAAAAAATTTTCTTACTTATACACCTTATCAATAAATAAATGGTGGTAAATAATCCACATCTAAAATTTGCTCAATGCTATAAGGGCAAGTTTGCGGAAAACAATTCAATCCACTTTTCTTTTTTGCTTGTCGTAGCGCATCAACGTAGACTTCTTCAAGCACCGTGAGCAGATAGTTGTAGAGGTTTTTAGATTTGGTTAATTTCCTGAGTTCCACCCGAAAATTATCAATTTCCACTTCCCAATGATTTTTACATTCAGGAAGACTCCAATGTTGATACAAAAGCAGATGTTTGAGAAGTTGCAGTAGATAACTTTCGAGCTTGTGTTTCTGTTCATTACCCAATCTTTCAATCTCCTCAATCAAATGCTCCCAATCAAGATGCTCTAAATCTCGTTCTTGCAATTGTTTCAACGTAGTTTCTAACCACAAGTGATAATCCTGTTCATAAATAATTTGAGTGAGTATTTTAGACATTATCTAATATTCTCCTAATTTACGAAGATTTGGAATTAGGTTTTATCAAAACAGAATTCAGGAGTCAGGAGCCAGAATTCAGAATGAATTTTGATAGCGCAGGGGTAGCGAGTCGACGAGCGTCACGAAAAAGCGGATAGCGCAGCGTTAGCGAGTACCGCGTACCCCTACGGGAAAGCAAGCTACGCGCAGCATCTCGAATATAGCGTCTTGATTCTGATTCCTGAATTCTGACTTCTGAATTCTTCTTCAATGACGTATACTTCCAGCTTGACAATCGCGCAACCAAGTTTTAACTCCTTGGGCAACAGTGCCGTTACTACTATCGCGTGGCGGAGATAGTGGCTGCTGTCCTGAATAAGAACCAATTTGAGAAAACATCATCACTAAACGCCAACCAATTTTAGTTTTAGTCAACAATAGCCAGTGGAATTCCTGCAATTCTACCGCTTTCTTTCCTATGTACTGCCGCTCTAAGGTAGTAAAGAAAACTTGCTCAACTCCTGATGCAGAAATTTTAGAAGCGTCTGCACTATATTCTTCAAGGTTAAGGGGCAGAGGAGTAAACTCAGGTCTTCCTGCCAGTAGGATATAACTGTAAACATCACTGCTTCTGCTGAGGCGGCGGGCCCGTTGACTAGCGCGATTAGTATAACTAGGTAAATCTTGCAGTAGCTGTATAGTTAATGTTTCTAAATTTTGCTCAGAACACAAAGACTTCACGCCACCGTTGACATTTTCCTTTTCTGCGATCGCAGAGGGTTTAGGGGTGAGATTTATCGAGAACGCTGGATAAGCTTGGCTATTTGATCCTAAAACCCAGAAGCCACAAGCTAAAAGCCAACTATAATTTTTCTTTTTGAGCGAAGAGGTAAGATTGTTCTCCCCTACACCCTGCACCCTATTCCCCGGCTTCTTACTGACTTTTAGCTTCATGCCACCGTGGTTAGCTCCTCAGAAATCCTCTTCCAGGCTAACTCCGGCTCAGTAGCAGTAGTAATGGGACGCCCAATTACGAGATAATCTGCACCAGCAATAATTGCTTGTGCTGGGGTGAGCGATCGCTGTTGATCCCCAATATCAGCCCAAGTTGGTCTAACGCCGGGACAAACTAGCAAAAAGTCATCCTTGAAACGTGGTCGTAATTGTGCCAACTCTTGGGGCGAACAAACTACCCCATCTAACCCCATATCCCAAGCTAGCAGCGCCATGTCTAGTACATATTCTGGCAATTCTAGAGGAACTTTTAAATCAAACGCCAACTGTCTAGCAGAAATGCTCGTTAACAAGGTAATAGCAATTAATTTAGGTGGTTTGACACCAGCTTGTGTAGCCCCCTCCTGCACCGCCTCAGTTGCCGCTTTTAGGGCATCTTCACCAGATGCAGCATGAATTGTCAACAAATCTACCCCATATTTAGCTGCACTACGACAAGCACCAGCCACAGTGTTAGGGATATCGTGAAACTTTAAATCTAAAAAAATGCGCTTTTCTTTGGACTTTAGCACTTCCAGAATTTTCGGGCCAGTGCTGGTAAACAACTCTAAACCGACTTTCCACCAAACCACTTGCGGGAGTTGATCTATAAGAGCGATCGCACTTTGTTCATCTGGCACATCCAATGCCACAATAACTCGTTGTTCTGCCTGTCCACCATTCCCCATTCCCTACTCCCCACTCCCCATTTAAGGCACTAATCGGACAAACTTATTTTTCCCAACTTGTAAAACCTTACCTTGTAATTCAGCAACAGAAGCAAAAGTAGTATCAACATCGGTAATGCGATCGCCATCTAAACGCACTCCACCTTCTTGAATTTTTCGCTTTCCTTCACCTGTACTTTTGCACAAACCAGTGGCATTGAGAATATATGCTAACTTAGCGGGATGCGATACCTCAGCTAGAGAGAATTCTGGAACTGCACCTTCCTTTCCGCCGCTTTGGGCTGCTTCTTTAGCTTCTTGGGCTGCTTGTTCGCCGTGGTACTGCTTGACAACTTCCCATGCTAAAAGTGTCTGGCGATCGCGGGGATTTTCTGGCAGATTATCCAAAGGTAAATCCGTCAGCAGTTCAAAATACTGTTCCAGGAGATTATCTGGAACCCCTTGTAATTTTTGATATTTTTGCCCCGGATGTTCTGACAACCCAATATAATTACCTAAAGACTTGGACATTTTTTGCACCCCATCCGTGCCAATCAAAATCGGCGTTAGCATCCCAAATTGTGGCTCTTGACCAAAATGGCGCTGCAAATCTCTGCCCACAGCGATGTTAAATTTCTGATCAGTCCCTCCCAATTCCACATCTGCCTCAACAGCAACGGAATCGAAACCTTGCATTAACGGGTATAGGAACTCATGGATAAAAATTGGATTCTCTTTTCTATAGCGATCGGCAAATCCTTCCTTAGCTAACATCTGCCCCACCGTCATCGTGGAGAGTAACTCCAAAATTTTCTCTAAGTTGAGCTTAGAGAGCCATTCGGAGTTATAACGCACCTCTAACCTTCCTGGTGTGTCAAAATCCAAAATAGGACGTACTTGGTCAAGATAAGTCTGAGCATTTTGGGCTACATCTGCTTCTGTAAGCTGACGACGCACTTCAGATTTACCTGTCGGATCGCCAATACGTGCGGTAAAATCGCCAATAATCAGAACTGCTATATGGCCTGCATCTTGAAACGCTCGCAGTTTCCGTACTGGTATGCTATGACCAAGATGAATATCAGTACCTGTAGGGTCAATGCCCAATTTGATCCTCAAAGGTTGGTTTGTAGTTACCAAGCGCTTTTCTAGACTTTCACTGTTAACATCAGTTGGTTGTGGGAAAACTTCTACCACACCACGACGCAGCCAAGCAAAATCTTGCGTCATACTAGAAAATCCACTATTAGCTATGTTTTGCACACTAGAAGTTAAGTTGGTTATAAACACTTGCAATTTGTCCGCTTTCTCATCTGCCAAACTACTATAATTGCAAAAAATTAACCCCCTAGCTTCGTCCAATCAATTACAGTTAAATTTACAAGTGAGGAAGTGAAATCGCCGTGTCGTCTTCTAGGACTTTTGAAGATAAACAGCCACAACGTCGGGCTTCATCAGGTTTTGAGTTTTTGAAAGGAGTCGGTCAGGTAGCTGGCGGTACTCTCCTCTCAATGACCATGCTGGCAAGTTCCATTGTAGCCGGAGGACTGGTTGGTTTAGCCATTAGTTTCCGCAATTTGCCAGATGTAAGACAGCTACGTAACTTCTTTCCCTCAGAAACAACTTACATCTATGACGTTAAGGGTAAACTTTTAACGAGTATCCACGGGGAAGCCAACCGGGAAGTCGTGCCCCTGGATAGAATTTCCCCGAATTTAAAACGGGCAGTATTAGCAAGTGAAGATAGCCACTTCTACGATCACCACGGTATTAACCCCACTGGTGTTGGCCGGGCTGTAGTAGTTAACGCTGTAGCAGGTGGAGTCAAAGAGGGTGGCTCTACTGTTACTATGCAATTGGTAAAAAATCTATTTTTATCTCGCAAGCGGGCCTTTACCCGGAAGTTAGCGGAGGGGGTGCTAGCAATTCGGTTAGAACAAATTCTCACTAAAGACCAAATTTTAGAAATGTACCTCAATCAAGTTTATTGGGGTCATAACAATTATGGTGTACAAACGGCAGCCCGCAGTTACTTTAATAAGTCATCAGAATATTTAAGCTTGGGTGAGTCAGCAATGATGGCGGGTTTGATCCAAGCACCAGAAGAATTCAGTCCGTTTGCGAGTATGAAGCTGGCAAAACAGAAACAAAAAGAAGTGCTAAGACGGATGCTGGAGTTGAACTGGATCAACCAGTCAGAGTACGACAATGCCCTTAAACAAGAAATCAAACTTGGTAAAATCAAATCCTTTCAAGGTAGTGCCTTACCTTATGTAACCAATACCGTAGCGCAGGAATTGGCTAAAAAGTTTGGGCGTGAGACACTGCTCAAAGGCGGGATGCGGGTGCAAACGACAGTTGACGCCAACTTCCAAATCATGGCAGAGGAAACTGTTGGTAAGTGGCATAAATCACTGCTTGGGCAGGGATTATCTAAGAATCAAATTGCCTTGGTAGCAATTGATCCGCGCACGCATTTTATCAAAGCCCTCGTGGGCGGTGTAGATCCTAAGACCAGTGAATTCAATCGTGCAACTCAATCTCAGCGCCAGCCCGGATCTTCTTTTAAACCGTTTGTATATTATACTGCTTTTGCTACTGGTAAGTATGGGCCAGACTCAACGGTGGTAGATGCCCCAGTTAGCTATCGAGATGGTAACGGTTGGTACTTTCCCAGAAATTATGATGGGGGTTTTAGCGGAGCTATGCCAATCCGCACGGCTTTAGCCCAGTCACGCAACATTCCTGTGATCAAGATTGGTAAGGCTGTGGGGATGAATAGAGTCATAGAAACCTGCCGCACCTTGGGCATTATGAGTCCGATGGAACCTGTTAGCTCCCTGCCTCTGGGTGCAATTGGTGTTACTCCCCTGGAAATGGCTAGTGCTTATGCTACCTTTGCTAATTATGGCTGGCAGTCGCCACCAACTGTAATTGCCCGTGTCACCGATAGTAGTGCTAACGTGTTGCTTGACAACACTCCCAAGCCCCAGCGAGTTCTCGATCCTTGGGCCTCAGCAGCAATTATCGATGTGATGCGAACGGTAGTTACCAATGGTACAGGTAAAGGTGCTGCCATAGCTCGTCCAAGTGCTGGTAAGACGGGTACAACTTCCTCAGAAAAGGATATCTGGTATGTTGGCACTGTGCCACAGCTAACCACTGCTGTTTGGGTGGGAAGAGACGACAACAGACAATTAGCTAGCCGTGCTACGGGTGGCGGTATGGTTGCTCCCATCTGGAAAGATTTTATGGAGAAGGCACTTAAGAATGTACCAGTAGAAAATTTCAAGCCACCTTCCCAGTTTTCTCGGCCCAAGTCAAATTAAAGTTAGGAGTGATAAGTTATGAGTTATGAGTTTATGGAGAACTCCTAACTCCTAACTTTTGTTAGGCTTGTTTTTCTAGCTCGGCTTTCATCCGTTCTAAAGTAAGGTGCATTTGGTCAAACATTTGTTGCGGGGTGACACCAAACTGACCTAATTGTGTTTTCAGTTGTTCTACTGTCATTTGTGCCATGAAATCTTCTGATAGCTCGAAGCGCTTCATAAAGATGCGATACCGATCCATCATGGCTTCCATTTGCTCAATAAATAGCTTTTTGCCATCACGGTCAAATTTGCCGTAGTTATTACCAAGCTTGATTAGCGCTTGATAATCCTCAAACAGCTGTTTTGCTTCTTGCTGAATTATCTCAGAATCGAAGAATCCCATATTGCTTATATTAAACTGAGTGTCCAGACTCAGCAGCTTAATAGTTTTACTTCTATTATTATTTTAGTCTAGGAGAGTAATCTAGTGACGAAGCTTCGGTTTTAGTACGGTTTGTTACCGAAATTTCAACACTTGACTTGAGAACCTTTTCGCTGCGTAAACCGACTTAATAAAGCCGCAATACTTATAGCTTTAGCCATTGATTTAGGATTGGTCTTTTTCTGGGTTTGGATTGCAGCTTTTGGCATGACGATCGGGATGTAGCAGCTTCGCTAAAGTGTGATATAGCGGTTCTCGGTTGAATGAGGTACAAGAACCCCACCCCCAACCCCCTCC
>JAHCSU010000335.1 GCA_023522315.1 Nostoc sp. CCCryo 231-06 | reverse complement strand
GATTGCAAGATTTGCGACAATGGTTAATTGATAATCGAATCGAATCGATAGCCATTCCCGCATTGGGGGCAGGTAATGGTGGACTACCTTGGCAACAGGTAAAGCCACTGATTGAACAAACTTTGGGCGATTTGCCAAATATTGATATTCAAATCTTTGAACCATCGGGTAGTTATTATACGGTCGCGACTGCACCAATAACTGATAATCTCACCCATGCTAGAGCCTTGTTGTATCAGGTAGTTGACCGCTATTGGGTGCTTGGTATGGAATGTAGCTTGCTTGAAGTGCATAAACTGATGTGGTTTTTGCAACGAGCCATTGAGCGTCATCGTCTAGCCAATCCGCTACAGCTATCATTTACGCCACATTATTATGGTACTTATGCCCCAAATCTGCGTCATCTGCTCAATCATTTAGACGGTAGTTATCTATTGGCGGAAAAACGTCTACCAGACTGTAAGCCTTTGGACGTGATTTGGACGAATCAAACTAAACAGGCTGACGTACAAAATTTTTTACAAACATCCATACCAGAATTCTTGCCTGTGTTAAGCGAAGTTGAGAAAGTGATAGCAGGATTTGAGTCGCCGTTTGGTTTAGAGTTACTATCTACCGTGGATTGGCTGGTCTATCAAGAACAATATCCTGCTACGGTGGAAGGTATCAAACAAGGTATGCAAAATTGGCAAGCAGGGGAAATCTGGGCAAGACGTAAATTGGATTTATTTAACGACCAACATATTGATTTTGCTTTGCAACACTTGAAAACTGTTTATCAGTAAATACTTAAATACTTAAATACTTAAATACTTAAATA